>RFGT01000128.1 GCA_003696975.1 Nitrospirota bacterium
GATTTTCTAGAGATGCACTGAGTTCGGCGGTTACTGTCCTGAGTAAAATGTTAGAATGTTGTCCGCGTTCTCGAGAGTTTCATCGGTGAGGTTCCGGCTCAAGGCCCGATCTTAATAGAGATCAAGCCTTGTCGTTGAAACCACGCCACATCCCAAAAGGCACTTCCTATGCTGATACGGGATCCTTTGATCATGGCGACAGCAGTCATGTTATTCCTGTGTTCCGTGGAAGTCGAATGGGGAAAATGCTGTGCTCTTGCGTTTGGCCTGTTGAATGAATTCGAGAAACGCTTTGATCCGCTTCAAGCTTGCGAGATCGTGTGTCATGGGGTCCATTCTCTTTTGAATGAGTTTGAATGAGGCGTTGAGTGAGCATGCTTGAGTATGCGGGTCTCCGTATGCAGACATATCATGGGCATACTGGAGGCTCTTCAACAGAGCATGAGAGCAAGCTGTCAATGGTCTGTCAGGAAGAGAGATGGTCTTCTCCCTTGACTCAGCGGGAAAAGGAAAGATAAGGTATGAGTCCTTTGGCCTATATGTTGGATTTTGCCTGTAATGTGCTTGGAGACAAGTGATGGCTGAATTGTGCAAGCCGAGACTCAGAGAAAAAATTGTGAAGGAAATAGCTGACTCCGGCCCTATCACGTTTGCGCGGTTTATGGAACTTGTCTTATATGACGAGGAGGACGGCTATTATACGACCCAAGGGAGACGGCTGGAGAACGGAATTCACTCGGGTATTGGATGGGATGGCGATTATTACACGATTCCCCATTTCACCCCTGTCCTAGCTCATGCCCTCGTTCGCCAATTTCAGGAAGTGGACTGCTGGCTCGGCCGACCTCGCGGGTTTACTGTATTGGAGATTGGCGCCGGAGAGGGATTACTCGCACGAGATATTCTGGCGGCATGTGCCGCTCGTGATCCAGATCTCATGAGCCGGCTCTCCTATGTCCTCATTGACCGCAGCCCCTCCATGCGTGAGCGGCAGGCACAGCATCTCTCGGTGTGGAATCAGAGGGGCGCCCGGGTTCTAGGGCTTTCCTCTTTGGCAAATTGTGCGCCGGACTCAGTAACTGGGGTTGTGTTCTCGAACGAGTTGGTTGATGCCTTGCCGATCCACCGAGTGCGGATGGAAAATGGGATCTTACGGGAGATCTATGTGGATTGGGATGGCGAACGGCTGGTAGAAGTCCTAGGAGAACCGTCCACACCGGCCATAGATGAGTATGTACAGGCTTACGGCGTGGAGTTGCCAGAAGGCATGACCACCGAAATTCATGTGGAAGCCATTCGATGGATGGAACATGTGGCTTGTGTGCTGCGAGAAGGTCTTGTCTTGACGATCGATTATGGCCATACGGCACGGGACTATTACTCCCCTCTTCACCGGGAAGGAACCTTACTGTGCTACCACCGCCATCACGTCTCAACAAATCCCTATGAACGGGTTGGGTTCCAAGACATCACCGCCCACGTCAATTTTTCCGGTCTCGCACAGGCAGGTGAAAGGGTGGGTCTGAAGGTCACCGGGTTTACCAATCTCATGTATTTCGTGATGAGCTTAGGCGTCGAGGACCTCATGGCAGGATTGGACCCAGCGAGTGAGGCCGTACGGGCACTGGGCCATCTCTTGCGGCCGCACGGGATGGGGCAAACGTTCAAGATGTTGGTACAACACAAGGGAGGGGTGTATAGCGACCCGCCGGTCTTATCCGGGCTTCGGTATCGTCCATTTTTCGCTGATGCGCTATATTCTTGTGCTGAGATAACTAAGGACACATGCAGACATGGGCAATGAGCCTGTTCCCTTGAACTATCTTCCCATTGCCATCTTTGCGGTTATTGGAGCGGCCTTTGGGATTGTCTCGCTATTGGCCGGTTGGCTTGTTCGTCCCCATCGCCCCTACCGAGCCAAGTTGCTGCCCTATGAAAGCGGGAGTCCATTGTTTATGGATGCCAGGGTTCAGTTTCCCATGCGGTACTATATCATTGCCATGCTGTTTGTCATTTTCGATATCGAAATTGTGTTTTTATTTCCCTGGGCAGTGGTCTTCGGCAAACTTGGTCTGTTGGGACTCATTGAAATGGGGGTCTTCATTGCCATTCTCGTAGTGGGGTTTTGGTATGCCTGGAAAAAGGGCGCCCTGGAGTGGGAGTAAGTGCCTGGTGAGCTTGTTAAGTTAAGAAAGTGTGATCGCCATCGTAGTGTCCGAGAGAAGCAGGTGAGAGTCATATGAGTATTCTGGAGCGTCAGTTTGAGGCCAACGTGATCACGACGACGCTGGATGCCATCACCAATTGGGCAAGGAAGTCTGCGCTGTGGCCTATGACGTTTGGGTTGGCCTGTTGCGCGATTGAAATGATTGCCTCTGTCTCCTCACGCTATGATATTGACCGATTTGGCGCCGGGGTATTCCGCGCCTCTCCGCGGCAATCGGATTTAATGATTGTTGCAGGAACGGTCTGCCGAAAGATGGCCCCTGTGATTCGCCGTATCTACGATCAAATGGCTGAGCCGCGGTATGTCATCTCCATGGGCTCCTGTGCCACGTCGGGAAATCACTACAATAGCTACAGTGTAGTCCAGGGCGTTGACCAAATCGTGCCGGTTGATGTCTATGTCGCAGGATGTCCTCCACGTCCTGAGGCCTTGTTGGATGGATTGTTGAAGCTGCAGGAGAAGATCCAACGCGAGAAGGTCTTTGTGAAATAGGGAAGAGACGCGAAAATCCCCTCGCGAGTTGAAAGAAAGATTCCATGCATCGCGTGCTTGAAACGGTAAAAGACCGATTTCCCCATGAAGTCCTGGCTATTCATGAAGATCCTCGCCGTGGGGATCTGTCGGTCCAGGTGGCTGCCCACGCAGTGCCGTTGGTGGCTCAGTTTCTCCACGATGATCCCCAGTTGGCCTTTGATCACATCACGGACATCTGCGCGGCTGATTATCCGGATGATCCCGAACGCTTCGAGGTGATCTACCATTTCCTCTCGCTTCCTCACAGAACCCGCATTCGTCTCAAGGCTAGGGTACCGGAAGACCATCCTTCCATTGGGACTGTGACCCATATTTGGAAGGGTGCGAATTTTCTGGAGCGTGAGGTCTATGATCTCATGGGGATTCGATTTGAGGGACATCCTGATCTCCGGCGCATCTTCTTACCCGAAGATTACGATGAGGGTCACCCCCTGCGCAAAGATTTTCCCGCAGAGGGGAAGGGATGGCGGAGCCAATTCGATTTTCTTCCCAGGCTTGACGAACCAGAAAGTGCCTGGACCGAGGAGGAAGTCCCGCAAGCCCAGCGCCAATTCCTTCTGGGTGATCAGCAAGGGAGTTCCTCGATACGCACCACCGAGTTGCTGCTCAATATGGGTCCCCAACATCCCAGTACACACGGGGTCTTGCGAGTCGTGCTTGAACTCGATGGCGAGCGAATCGCCAGGGCAATTCCCGATTTGGGATACCTGCATCGAGGAGTAGAAAAGTTGGCGGAAGGGCTCCACTATATGCAGATCCTTCCTCATACCGATCGGCTGGACTATGTCTGCGCCATGACCAACAACTATGCATATGTCCGTGCCGTGGAGAAGTTGGTCGGCATCACGGTGCCCGAACGCGCGGAATATGTACGGACGATTGTGGCGGAGATGCAACGCATTGTCGGACATTTATTCTGGTTGGGAACACAGGCGCTGGACATTGGTGCGATGACCGTCTTTTTCTGGACGTTTCGTGAACGCGAGGTGTTGCTTGACCTTTTTGAGAAACTCTGCGGTGCTCGGCTCACTCTCAATTATTATCGTATTGGGGGGGTAGATAGTGACTTGACTCCGGAGATCATCGAACGCTTGCGGGCGTTTCTCAAAACCTTTCCCGCGCATCTTCACGAATATGATGTGCTGCTTCAACGGAATCGCATTTGGCTGGCGAGAACCAAGGGGGTCGCAGTGATTTCCGGGGAGGATGCGATCAATTTTGGTCTGACTGGCCCGGTACTCCGTGGATCAGGTGTAGCGTACGATGTCCGGAAATTTGAACCCTACGGGGCTTATGATCAAGTAGACTGGGACGTGCCGGTTGGGAAAGATGGCGATACCTACGATCGATATTGGGTCCGTATTGAAGAGATGCGCCAAAGTGCTCGGATCATTGAGCAATGTTTGGACCGGTTGCCTAATGGTCCTATTATCGCGGACCATCCCAAAGTTATCCCCCCTCCCAAGCAAAAGGTGATGCGGGACATGGAGAGTCTCATCCATCACTTCATTATTTTTACGCAAGGGTTCAAACCTCCCAAAGGGGAAACCTATTGTTCCACCGAGGCCCCAAAGGGAGAATTGGGGTTTTTTCTGATCAGCGACGGCGGGCCGCGGCCATACCGCCTGAAAATTCGGTCCCCGTCGTTCGTGCATATGGGCGCTTTTGATTTCATGGCCCGGGGGTATTTGATTTCTGACATTATCACGATCTTTGGGACCTACGATATCGTTATGGGTGAATGTGATCGATAAGGTAGGAATATATGTGACAATTTCCCCGGCCTCCGCTTGGGGAAAAAGGTGAGGGCCAACGCATAATTATGCTGCGAGAAAAACATCATCAATATATTGCGGCCATACTCAAACGCTATCCCGTCAAACGGTCGGCCATGCTTCCGTTGCTGAATCTCGCGCAACGGGAAGAAGGTTATGTGAGTGAGGCCGCGATGAAAGAGATTGCCGCGATTTTGGATCTTACCCCCTCCCAGGTGTACGAAACAGCCACGTTTTACACCATGCTGAATCTGAAACCGATTGGCACGTTTCACATCCAAGTGTGCAAGTCCCTGATGTGCGCGCTGGTCGGCGCGGATGAACTCATCCATTGGCTTGAGGACCATTTGGGAATCAAGGTGGGAGAGACCACGTCGGACAATCTGTTTACCTTAAGTGTCGTAGAGTGTTTGGGATCATGTGCAACCGGTCCCATGATGCAGGTCAATGACGACTATTATGAACGGCTGGATCGCCAGAAGGTTACGCAGATCTTGGACGACTTGCGGCGAAACGGTACCTCACCCTTGAAAAGCGGGCCGTTTATGTGTCCCGAACCTGTACCGCCTTCATCCTGAAGGTCTGTTCTGAAAGAACGAGTACTATATGGCTCAGTACGAAAAAATTCTGTTGCGAAATATGGAACAGCCTGGGTATCGCGGCTCACTTCACGAGTATGAACGAACCGGAGGCTACCAGGCGTTACGCAAAGTTCTGCGGGACCTCTCTCCTGCACAGGTGATCGAAGCGGTCAAAAACTCAGGCCTTCGCGGTCGAGGTGGGGCGGGATTTCCTACGGGCATTAAGTGGGGATTTGTGCCCAAGGATCATCCCGGTCCTAAGTATCTGTGCTGCAACGCGGACGAAAGCGAACCGGGAACGTTTAAAGATCGGCAGCTTATGGAGCGCGACCCCCATCAATTGCTTGAGGGTATCCTCATCGCCTGCTATGCCATCGGGGCGCCGGTTGCCTACATCTATATTCGTGGAGAATTTCGGCTGGGTGCCAAGATCTTGGAGCGCGCCATTGAGGAGGCGAGAGGGGCTGGTTATATCGGGCCAAGGATTCTCGGTACCGATGTGGGTATAGAGGTTTATGTCCATCAAGGCGCAGGGGCATACATTTGCGGCGAGGAAACCGCACTCCTGGAATCCTTAGAGGGGAAACGCGGCCTGCCGCGCTTCAAACCGCCTTTTCCAGCCACGCACGGGCTATATCAAAAGCCCACGGTTGTTAACAACGTGGAGACGTTGTGCAATGTTCCGCATATTGTGAATCGCGGAGCGGAATGGTTTGCCTCAATCGGTTCGCCTCCCAAGAGCACGGGAACGCGGATTTTTTGCTTGAGCGGACATGTCAAACGGCCCGGCAATTATGAAGTCCCTATGGGTGTGACGTTTCGCGAGCTCATTTTTGAGTTGGGTGGTGGGATGCGTTCAGAGAAACCCTTGAAGGGCTTTATTCCAGGTGGAGCCTCCGCACCCTTTTTGACGCCTGATCACCTCGACGTGAAGATGGATTTCGAGTCCGTCGCCCAGGCGGGATCCATGCTGGGATCAGGCGGGGTGACCGTGATGGAGGAAGGCACAAGTATGGTGTGGGCGGCCCTGCGACTCATGGAGTTTTTCTATCATGAATCGTGCGGCAAATGTACGCCATGTCGGGAAGGGAGCTCATGGATTTTGCAAATCCTGCAGCGGATTTGGGCCGGGGGCGGTCGGCCCGGTGATCTCGAATTACTTGAGGATCTCTGCAAAAACATCGAAGGGCGAACGGTCTGCGCGTTCGGAGATGCTGAGGTCTCACCAGTGCTCAGCACATTGCGCTATTGGCGAGATGAGTATGAGGCCTTGATTCACCAGGCCGAAGCGACGCGAACGACTAAAGGTGAAATTCCCGTGTTGACAATGTGACGATGGGATCGAGTCGTTCGCACACACTGCAACTCGAGCGAAGAGTAAGAAAGACTTCATTTGTTAACAACAATAGGCTATGAGGCATTGGTGGAAAGTTTTCTGGATTTCCAGGTCTTTCCCCATTTTTTCACACGGTAAGGACAGATGGCCGAGCAGCACACCCCCCAACTGCTGAGGGTTACAATTGATGGCATCGCCGTTCAGGTTCCGCCCGGCACCTTGGTCATTGAAGCCGCGCGGCAGGTAGGGGTGATGATTCCGCATTTTTGTTATCACCCGAAACTGGAGCCTGACGCCAACTGCCGGATGTGTTTGGTGGAAATCGAGAAAATGCCTAGGCTGCAGACCTCGTGTAGCACCAGAGTGACCGATGGCATGGTCGTGCGATCCAATACCTCGCCTGTTGTGCAGGCGGCCCGTAAATCGGTGCTCGAGTTCATCCTTGCCAATCATCCCCTCGATTGTCCAGTGTGCGATCAAGGAGGGCGGTGCGACCTTCAGGATTTCTCTCATGAATATACCCCGACGGTCAGCCGCTTTACAGAGTTAAAGCGCATCTTTCCCAAGGAGTATTTCAGCCCTTTGATTGAGACACAGATGAACCGCTGTGTGCAGTGCCTGCGATGCGTTCGCTATTGCGATCAAGTCATGGATGTGAAGGCTCTGGCTCCTGCGGGTCGTGGGACGATGACCGAGATCAAACATTTCGGACATCATGCCTTAGACTGTGAGTTCTGCGGAGGATGCGTACAAATCTGTCCGGTGGGAGCGATTACCAGTCGCCTCTCGATGTACGAATATCGGCCTTGGATGCTCAAACGGACCGAGACTATTTGCCCATACTGCGGCGATGGCTGTCAGTTCACCATTCAGCAGAAAAACAACGAGCTGATCGAAGTCAACTCCACGTATGGAGCTGGCCGCAATCGAGGTGATCTCTGCGCTAGGGGGTATTTTGGGTACCACGCAAGCACGCATCCCGATCGGTTGCGCCATCCTCTGATTCGCCGACCCGATGGGACATTCCGCGAAGTGCCGTGGGAAGAGGCCTTGGAAGTGGCCGGTGAGCGATTGATGGGGATCAAGCAGGCCCATGGCGGGGAGGCAATTGCCGGGCTGATCACCTCACGGTGTACCAACGAGGAATTGTATCTTTTTCAGAAACTTATGCGGGTCGTCCTTGGCACCAACAAAATCGATTGCAGTGCTCGCTATGGACACGTCAACGGCATCGAACCTCTGCGCCGCGTCCAAGGAGCGCATCGGTGGACGGTGACGTTTGAAGATATTGTGGCGGCGGATGTTCTCCTGCTTGTAGGAACCAATATTACGGAGACAAATCCCATTACCGGATTGAAAGTGAAAGAGGCGGTCAAACGGCGGGGCGCACGCTTACTCACTCTGGAAACCCTTCTGCCTGTGCGTGGTTCGATTAGCAATATCACCACGCTCTCATCCTGTCATATTCCTGTGCACCCTCTTGGTTACGGGCAAGCGGTGAACGCCTTGGTCAAGGCCATGATTGAGCAGAATGATGTGGCTCCCCAGATTCGCGAACAGGCGGTGGAATTTTATCGCACGATCGAGTCAGTTCTGCGTACGTGTTCCTGGGAAGACCTCGAGTGCGACCTGGGTGTTTCCCGCTACAGATTCTTTGAGATGGCGCGGATATTCCGTGAGGCTATGCGCGCGGTGGTATTGATCGGGCAAGGAGTGCTGCGTGCTTCCCGTGGGGCGGATATTGTAACCAATCTTTTAGATTTGCTCTTACTAGCCGGCCATCATCAGCGTCCTGGTTGCGGGCTTGGAGTGCTCGCTGAAGAAAATAATGATCAGGGCGCTGTGGAAATGGGTGCACTGGCTTCCTACTTGCCTGGGCCGGTTTCCCTCTCTGATCAGGCGGCTTGCCAAGCGATTGCTTCGCTCTGGATGGAGGAACTTCCCCAGGGGCCGAGCGCTACCCTGCCGGAGATTCTCAATCAAGCCCGAGTTGGTCATGTAAGGGCTTTATATGTGGTAGGAGAGAATCCTCTTGCGTCTCTGCCGCCATCATTCAACGTTCAGGAGGCACTCGAGCGGGTAGAAGTGCTGGTATGCCAGGAGTTGTTTCTCACGGAAACCGCTCGGCACGCGCATATTGTGCTTCCTGCGTGCTCTTATGCGGAGAAGGACGGAACATTTACCAACACGGAAGGGTTGGTCCAACCCGTTCGGAGAGCGATCGATCCCGTGGGGGAAAGTCAGCCGGATTGGGCGATCTTCTCTGCACTCTCGGTCGTCATGGGGTATCCGATCGAATATGGGAGCGCCAAGGAGATTTTTAAGGAGATCCAAAGTGTGATTCCCCGCTATGCCCTGCTGGGCCCAGCTCCCACACCGCCCAACGTTCATCAGGATGTGGTCGACCGGTACCTTCATGGCGACTTCCAGGTGGATGTCACACAACGATATACCTGGCCTCGCCTCTCGCCAAAATCCGAGAAGAGATTAACATTGATATTGACGCAATCGTTGTTTCATTCCGGAAAGTTTTCCACCCGGGCGAAAGGGCTCCTGCGAGTCCAGGCGGAGGGAACTCTGTTGCTCAACTCGACAGAGGCGGCACGATGGGGGTTGCAACCCGGTGGGATGGCGCGTCTGTCGAATGAGCGGGGGGCAGTCAGCGTAAAGGTGAGGGTGCTTGATCGTGTGCCGGAGGGAATGGCATTCTTTCCCGAACATTTTGATCATGACATCAGGATATTATTCCAGGCTGAAGTCGATCCTCTGACTCAGGTGCCCTGTTGGAAGCAGACTTCGGTTACAGTGGAACCCCAATAGGCCTCGCATTGCACCTGGACTTGAATGAGGAATTTCGTGCATACCCACGTGGATCGATTGTGAAGAGAAGGGAGACGTGGCGTGGTTGAACTGAGTGTCCGACTCGTACTTACCCTGACCCAAATCGGGGTCGTCATGGGAGTGGTTCTTCTCACGGTGGCCATGCTGACCCTGTTGGAGCGAAAGGTTTTGGGGTGGATGCAAGATCGTATGGGCCCCATGGAGGTCGGCCCCTATGGCATCTTGCAGCCTATCGCTGATGGACTCAAGTTGTTTTTCAAGGAAGACATTATTCCCGCCGGTGCCAATAAATTGATGTTTAGCTTGGCGCCCGTGCTCTCGTTGGTTCCGGCACTGATTGGGTTTGCCGTTGTCCCCTTTGGGCCTGCTATGACAATTAATGTACTGGGCGTGGAGTGGAAACCCTTTGTGATTACCGATATCAACATCGGGATTCTCTATATCTTGGCGTTCGCCTCGATTGGCGCCTATGGCATCATCCTTGGAGGCTGGTCGTCGAACAGCAAATATTCACTCTTGGGCGGGTTGCGCTCAGCGGCGCAATTGATCAGTTATGAGTTGAACGTTGGATTGTCGATCGTCGGGGTTTTGCTCTTGGCTGGGTCGCTTAGTTTGGTCAAGATTACGGAAGCCCAGGCCGGGGGATTCTGGCATTGGTTCGCGTTTGATCCAATTCCCTTTCCCCAGTTTGTGGCGTTTGTGGTGTTTCTCATTTCTTCGGTGGCCGAGACCAACCGTCTGCCCTTTGACCTACCCGAAGCCGAGAGCGAATTGGTTGCAGGATTTTTCACGGAATATAGCGGAATGCGGTTTGCATTCTTCTTTCTGGCGGAATACTCCAATATGATTCTCGTGTCATGCGTATCCACCGTGCTGTTTTTTGGGGGGTGGCATGCGCCGTTTCCCTTTTTGGAAGCCACAGGGAAATGGGCATGGGTCACGGGAATCTTCTGGTTCACGGTGAAGGTTTACTTTTTCCTTTTCTTGTTTTTTTGGCTGCGGGCGACACTTCCCCGGTTGCGATATGATCAACTGATGCGCTTCGGCTGGAAAGTCATGCTACCGATTGCATTGGGGAACATCGTCGTGACCTCAATTATGGCCTATATCTTTCCATCGTCTTGAAGCGAGGCCAACGTATGAAGTTTCGTGAATGGATTCAGACTTTGACGTTTTATGAAATCCTTATGGGTATGAAGGAAACCCTAAAGCATCTACTCCGCTATCGGCCGGTGACCCTACAATACCCCCATGAAAAGAAGCCCCTACCTGAAAATTACCGCGGTATGCTGGCCTTGTTGCGCTATGAAGATGGCACGGAAAAATGCGTGGGCTGTGATCTCTGCGAGGCCGCGTGTCCGTCTCGGGTCATCCGCGTGGTCAGCGATGAAGTTCCCGGCCAGCCGACTAAACGCTATGCCCGAGAATATTACATGGATATGACCCGCTGTTTGTTCTGCGGACTCTGTGTCGATGCCTGTCCGGTTGATGCTCTGGGCATGACGCGGGAATTCGAATGGGCCGTGTACGACAAGCGGCATCTGCTGTTGAACAAGCAACAACTGTTGGCAATTGGCGACAGGGCGTTTCCGATTCGAGAAAAACGGTTGGAGTTTCAACATCCAAACGTCGCCTATTTCAACGTCTCGTTTCACCACATCCCGCAAAAGGAACAAGAGTCGTGATCCTGCTCGCCGTGCTTTCTAGCGAAACTCTACTAGGCATCGTGATGCGCGAATAGGGTGAGGAGGGTCCGATCGACTTGGCCAATCTGATTTTTTTCTATTTCGCCGGAATTATCGTATTGACCGCCACGCTGGTGGTCGCCTTGCGCAATCCCGTTTACAGCGCGCTCTCATTGCTCGTGATGTTTTTTCACGTAGCGGGACTCTATGTGACCCTTCACGCGGAATTTTTGGCAGCCATTCAGATCATCATCTACGCGGGGGCGATTCTTGTGCTCTATCTGTTCGTCGTGATGCTGTTAAATCTCAAACGCGAGGAACGGTTTCATCAGCAGACTCTCACCGCTGCGCTGTTGGGACTCGTATTGTTTGGCGAGGCCGTCCTGCTGCTGGCGAGCAGACCGCTGAGGCTGTCATCAATGAGTGCTTCCAGTGAACCAAACGTGGCGTCGGCGGTGGGCAATACGGAATCAATTGGTGAATTGCTTTATTCCACCTATCTCTTCCCATTCGAAGTGGCGTCATTGATTCTGCTCGTGGCCATGATTGGCGCGGTGATCTTGTCGAAAAAAGGCCTTCTGGAATCGAAGTCGTCATGACCGTCCCCTTGTGGTATTACCTTGTGCTGAGTGGACTCATCTTTCTGATTGGGTTGGTAGGAGTCTTGGTGCGCCGGAACATTATTATCATCCTGTTGTCCATCGAGTTGATGCTCAATGCCACGAATATTAATTTTGTCGCCTTCTCCTCCTATCTGGGAAATCTCGCGGGACAGGTCTTCGTCTTTTTCGCCCTGACGGTGGCTGCTGCGGAAGTCGCCGTGGGATTGGCCATCATTATCGCGCTGTATCGGCATCGCTCGAGCATCAACGTGGATGAGTTCCGATTGCTGAAGTGGTGAAGCTATGTGGTATGCCCTGATCCCGCTCCTGCCGCTGCTCGCCTTTGTGATTCTTGGCATCGGAGGGCATTGGATCAAGACCCGCGCCCATCTGGTTGCCGTACCGGCTGTATGGCTGTCCCTTCTCCTGTCACTGTTTGCCTGGGTTGAGGTATCCACAGGGCAGCCCGTCAATGTGACGCTGTATACCTGGGCGTCGTCCGGTGATTTGGTGATCGAGGTGGGGTTGTTCATCGACCGGTTGGCCGCGGTCATGCTGTTGTTGGTCACGATTGTGAGCGGTCTCGTGCATGTCTACACCATCGGGTACATGCATGGTGAGCCGGGGTATGCCCGATTCTTCGCCAATATCGCTCTGTTTACTTTTTCGATGCTCATGCTGGTGATGGCTAACAACTTCCTGCAGCTTTTTGTCTTTTGGGAAGCGGTGGGACTCTGCTCCTATCTCCTTATTGGCCACTGGTATGAACGCCAAACGGCTCGGGCTGCCGCCACAAAAGCCTTTATCGTCAATCGGGTGGGAGACTTCGGGTTCTTGCTTGGTATTTTGCTGGTGTTTGTCACGTTTGGCACCTTGCACTATGCCCCGGTCTTTGCTGAAGCCACACAGAAAGCAAGTGCTACCGTGAATGTCCTTGATGCGCTTGGCGGGAAGTGGGAAGTCTCGGCGCTAACCCTGATCTGCCTGCTTCTCTTTGTCGGGGCTGTGGGGAAATCCGCTCAGGTTCCCTTGCATGTCTGGCTGCCTGATGCGATGGAGGGCCCCACGCCGATTTCCGCCTTGATCCACGCGGCTACCATGGTCACCGCCGGAGTTTTCATGGTGGCGCGTCTCGCTCCTCTCTACAATCTTTCCCCCGTGGCCATGGATGTGGTGGCCGTCGTGGGAGGGATGACCATGGTGGTAGGCGCCACTATTGCCTTGACCCAGACCGATATTAAACGCGTCGTGGCCTACTCCACACTCAGCCAGTTGGGATACATGATGATGGCCTGTGGGCTTGGAGGCTATGTGGCGGGTATCTACCATCTCCTCACGCATGGGGCGTTCAAGGCGCTGTTGTTCTTGGGATGCGGGTCAGTGATCTTAGCCCTTCACCATGAACAAGATATGCGGCGAATGGGCGGCTTGAAAGACAAGCTTCCGCTTACGTATTGGACCTTCGTGATCGGCTCCCTGGCTCTTGCGGGATTTCCCTTGACCGCGGGATTTTTCAGTAAGGATGACATTCTCGTCACATCATGGGCGGCCGGGGTGTTGGGACAAGTGCTTGCCATCATGGGAATTTTGACAGCATTCCTTACCGCATTCTACAGCTTCCGGCTGGTCTTTGTGATGTTCTGGGGGGAATCACGCGTGGATCCCCATGTTCGCCAGCATATTCATGAACCCGCTAGAGTGGTTACTGCGCCGCTGCTCGTTCTTGCTGGTCTCAGCATCGTGACAGGATATCTGGGGATTCCTGAATTCCTGCAGCCAGTTTTCGCTGGTGCGGAAACCGAGGTACATCATGGGGGGGCGGCAGTGGGGATTATGATTGTGACGACGCTTGCGGGGTTCGCGGGTATAGGATTGGCTTATGTGATGTACGTGCGTTCGCCGGCGCTTCCTGAGCAACTGGCAGCCCAATGGCAGGCACTCTATCGGCTGTCGTTCCATAAATGGTATGTGGATGAGGCATACGACAAGATGTTTGTCATGCCGACATTCCGGCTGGCCGACCGCCTGTGGCGCAAGGTGGATGTGGCAGTGATCGATGGGGCAGTGAATGGGATTGCACGTGCTTTTGCCTGGTGGGGGTGGATCACGCGATTCGTTCAAACGGGTGAAGCCCAGAATTATGCCCTTGGAATGACGGTGGGAGCCGTACTTATCCTGACCGCTTATCTCATGTTGTAGGAGACTCCAGGATGGCAAGTTCCTCAGGAGGATTTCCTTGGATCACCTTGGTAGTGTTTCTGCCGCTTGTCGGTGTTGCCGCCATTCTTCTGGCTGAAGAGACAAGGGCTAAGTGGATCGCACTCGGCACTTCGCTGGTTGTGCTCCTGTGCTCGCTTCCTCTGTGGATTGGGTTTCAAGAATCCAGCCCCGCTATGCAATTTGTTGAGCGATACCGGTGGATCGCCTCTCCGCCGATTCACTACGCAGTGGGGATAGATGGGATTAGTTTGCCGCTGGTGCTGCTCACCACGTTTTTAATACCCCTGTGCGTGCTGGTTTCCTGGACGGCGATAGAAACCCGCGTGCGCGAATTCATGATCAGCCTGCTAGTCATGGAGACCGCCACGGTGGGGGTTTTTGTGGCGTTGGATTTTGTGTTGTTCTACATCTTCTGGGAAACCATGCTCATCCCCATGTACCTGTTGATCGGTGTGTGGGGAGGGCCCAATCGCGTCTACGCCGCGATCAAGTTCTTTCTGTATACGCTCGCGGGCAGCGTGCTGCTGCTGGTGGCTATTCTGGTTTTGTTTTTCACCGGCGGCCACACCTTCGATATCCTCAAGTTGAGCCAGGCGATTTATCCGCCCACTCTGCAAGCCTGGCTATTCTGGGCGTTTTTTGCTGCTTTTGCCGTCAAGGTCCCAATGTTTCCTTTCCATACATGGTTGCCCGATGCGCATGTGGAGGCGCCAACAGCGGGAAGCGTTATCTTGGCGAGCGTGCTTTTGAAAATGGGCACCTATGGATTCTTGCGGTTTACTCTTCCTATGCTGCCGGATGCGACCGCGGCTTTCACGCCGATCATTATGGGGTTGTCGGTGATTGCCATCATTTATGGCGCCTACATGGCGTTCGCCCAAGCGGATCTTAAAAAGCTTATCGCCTATTCCAGCGTGAGCCACATGGGGTTTGTTACTCTGGGGATCTTTGCGTTGAATGCCCAAGGTATTGAAGGTGCCATCTTGCAGATGGTCAACCATGGCATCACCACTGGCGCGCTCTTTCTCTGCGTCGGCATCATTTACGAGCGGACCCATAGCCGGGAGATCCGTGACAATACGGGATTGGCCAAGGCCATGCCCCGCTATGCCACGTTTTTTATGATTTTTGCACTTTCATCCGTGGGGCTTCCCGGAATGAACAGCTTCGTAGGAGAGTTTCTCGTTCTTTTGGGTGCTTTTGCCTGGGGTAAACTCACAGCAACGCTGGCTGCCCTTGGGGTTATTTTGGCAGCCGTCTATATCCTCTGGATGGTTCAGCGCGTCGTGTATGGGGAGCCGAGCCAACAGATGTCTCATAAGCTCTTTGATCTCCATTGGCGGGAGATGGGCACATTGATTCCTCTGGCTGGATTTGTCTTCTGGATCGGCCTCTATCCCAAGCCGGTCCTAGACGTGATGCATGCCAGTGTCGAGCACTTACTTCAACACGAGGTGCGAGTGATGACGGTCGAACAGCCTCCGAGACACGAAAAGTCTGCGTCATTGTCCTCTAGCCAGATGGCGGCACTCTCCGGGTATCGGGACGGTCAGCTTCCATGACGCTTCCACTCGATGATCTCTTGACTATTTTGCCGGAATTACTCGTGGTCGGAGCGGCGTGCTTGCTTTTGGTCGCCGATCCGATCACGCCGCCAGCCCGAAAGGACATCTTGGCGTGGATGAGTCTAGGGACCCTGGGGATCTGCTTTGTGGTGACGGCCATGTCAATGGGCGAGCGGGTCTTTGCCTTCAGTCATCTCGTGGTGGTAGACCCCTATGCCTCGTTTTGGAAACTGCTGCTCTATTTCGTGAGCGGATTGACCGTGCTCTTATCGATCACCTATCTCAAAGAAGAGGCAATTGATTTGGCCGAGTACTATGGATTCGTTCTCCTCTCGCTGGCCGGGATGATGATTATGGTGTCCGGCGCAGATCTGCTGGTGATCTACCTGGGAATTGAGCTCATGTCCATTTCGCTGTACGTCATGGCGGGATTCAAGCGGTTTGAAGCTCGGTCAATCGAGTCATCGGCGAAGTATTTCATTTTGGGCTCCTTTTCTTCGGGGATCCTCTTGTATGGTATTTCCTTACTTTATGGCGTGGCGGGCAGTACCAGATTAGGAGAGTTGGCCTCAGCCGTCGATGCGAGGGGACTCAACGATCCCTTGATCTTACTTGGACTCATGCTGCTCATTGTAGGGTTTGGATTCAAGGTTGCTGCGGTGCCGTTCCATATGTGGACACCCGACGTGTACCAAGGAGCACCGACCTCTGTCACCGCCTTTATGGCGGTTGCCTCGAAGGCTGCCAGTTTCGGCGCATTTCTCCGTGTCCTGCTGGAGGGCTTCGGAGGAGTCAAGCCCAACTGGAATGGGCTGATCCTGGGGGTCTGTATTGTGACGCTCATTGTGGGCAATATCGTGGCAATCGTGCAGACCAATGTTAAACGAATGCTGGCATATTCCAGCATTGCCCATGCGGGATATGCC
>RFGT01000129.1 GCA_003696975.1 Nitrospirota bacterium
AACCCCCAGGCACCCGGGTTGATTCGTGCCAAAGAGTTGCAAATTCCAACCACACACGACGTGGTTAACCTCATCACCTCCCAAGATGCCCAACTCATCGTTGATGTCACAGGTGACCCTGAAGTCAAGACCTTGACGGCTCAGTACAAGCCCCCGAATTCAGAAGTCTTAGGAGGAGCCGCGTCGCAATTGCTATGGAACATCGTCCAGCATGAAAGTCAGATTCAACGGCAACTCGCGCAGACAGAAAAGTTGGCAGGCATTGGGACCTTTGCCTCAGGAATTGCCCATGACATCAACAATCCCCTGTATGTGATCCTTGGATTCGCTGAGACGCTGCTTGAAGAAACGGAGTTGGAGAAGATTCGAGACGCCGCTCAGGAGATTATTTTAGCCGCCAAACGGATTCACACGATTTGCCGTGATCTCACCCAATATGCGCGCAGTGCCTCCCCCTATTCCACAACCTTGGTGGAACTGAACAGCAAGCTGGATGAGGCCCTCAAAATCGCCCGCTATGCCACCATGCTTCAGGACCTGGCAGTCGTCAAACAGTACCATCCCAACCCCGTGATCTGTGCCAAACCTGAAGAGATTCTGCAAGTGTTCGTGAATCTCCTCACCAATGCCATTCAGGCGATGGACGGCAGGGGAACGCTGACCCTTTCCACAGAGTCACGGGACGGGTTTGTGGCTGTCTCTATTCAAGACACGGGATGTGGGATTCCAGAAGACGATCTAGAGAAAATTTTTGAGCCATTTTTCACCACCAAGCCGCCGGGCATGGGAACAGGGCTTGGCCTCCATTCAGTGAAATCCATTGTAACCAAGTATCACGGACACATTTCCGTGAACAGCGAGGTGGGAAAGGGAACCACCTTTCGGATTGAATTTCCCCGCGCCAGCCAGTCTGAAGCAGGATAACAGGCCATGACCGAACAGCCGGCCAGCACTTCACGGACTTCACCCCGCAGGGGTCTAAAGAAAAAGCTTGTCCTGTCGATGCTCGTGGTGGGAGTCATTCCCCTGATCATTGGGATGTGGCTGACGTTTGTCCAAGGCCGGCGAGAGATTCAACTGGTGAATGGCCAAAGTTTCGAAGCCCTAGCAGTCGAAACGGCCAGAAAACTCGACCTGATCCTCAACGAGCAGGAAGCCAAAACTCGACGCATCACCTTGGAACCCCAGTTGATTGCCGCGTTGGAACGTCGCCGCGATACCATCCTGGAAATGGAACCAGCTACCTTGGAGGCTCAGCTCGCGCAAGAACAGGAGGCCTGGCAGCGCAAGGATTCAGCCCTGATCCGTCAGGTCACCACCGGACCCCTGGCCACCCTCTTACTCGAGCATTATCGGGGCACTGCGGATAGTCCCGGCCCTCCCATTCCTATTGTTACGCGAACTGCCACCCGAGCGTTATTTGTCACCGACCTTGCCGGCCGGGTGGTGGCCAGTATCCATGCCAACATCCCCTACCTGCATCGGGACAGCGCATGGTGGCAAGGGGCCATGAACAAAGGCGTGGGACAACCATATGTCAGCGACCTTGAGTTCGATCCCATCCTCAATATCTATACCTTTAGTCTCTCACTTCCCATCATGGACAGCATCCAATATCAGGCCATCGGTGTACTCCACCGGGTGTACGACGCCAAAGAATTTTTCTCGCCGTCCATTGACACTATTCGCTTTGGTAAAACCGGTCATATCATGCTCATCGACAGTCGGGGGGTGGTCTTGAGTTGCCCGATCTTACCGACAGGGACAAAAATTTCTGATGAACGCCTCGTGCCATTGGTCACTCCCGCGTATCCAGGATGGGTGCAAGCTCCCAGCGACGGACATGGGGGAACGGACACGTCAATCATCGGTTTCGCTCCGGTTCCTGGCATCAGTCGCATTACGCAGTACTCCACCGGAGCAACCTGGCATATGTTCGTCTGGCAATCCTCTGAGGAACTCTTTGCTCCCATTCAACATCTATTTACCGGAATGACGGCATTTGGGTTGACGGCTCTGGGTCTTCTGATCGCCCTGGGTGTCATTGCGGCCAACCGTATTGCTGGCCCGATCCGCCGGCTCCAGGAAGCTGCTCGCCTGATCGGAACGGGTGAACTGCAAGAACCCATCCAGCTTCAGACCGGTGACGAGTTAGAAGAACTGGCCAACGAATTCAATCGCATGAATGAAAAACTCAAGGAAGCCTTTGCTGCCTTGAAAGGCCAGGTCGTCTCCAAGACCGAGGAAGTGCAATATCTGCAAGAATCCACAGTGCAGATTCTTGACAGCGTGCCCGATCCCATTTTCATCTTGGACCGGGATACCGTTGTCCACTATCTCAATCGTGCTTCCAAAGAAGCGTTGGGGTTAAAAAATGGTGTTCCAGACGGTGCCTCGCTCTTCGAGCTTCTCAACCTGGATCCCGCTGCTCAGCAGAAGTTTCAGAGTGAACTCACGCAGTTGGTTCATCCCTTCAGCGGAACTCCCAGACTTGGTCTCCATCCCTCCTTCTCGCCATCCACCGCCTCGCTTCCCTCGTTCCCCAAAGACCCGCTGGCCCCACAACCTCTTGAGACAAAACCGGAGAGAGAACGAACAGTGGAAATTCACCATCGCCTCTATTTGTACGATTGGTTTCCGGTGAAGACGCGGCCAGGAGAAGAACCACGGATCGGGTTGGTCTTACGGGATATGACCGAACAGGCCAGGCTGCAGGAGAGCCTCACCCAGAACGAAAAGCTGGCCAGCTTGGGTGTCCTTAGCGCTGGAATCGGTCACGAGCTGAACAATCCCCTTGTGGGAGTCATTGGATTCGGCGAAGCGATCCTCGAGGAAACCGATACAGCTCAGATCAAAGAATACGCCAAGAATATTGTGGAACGCGGCCGGCGCATGGCCACGATCATTCAAGATTTCACGGGGCTTGTGCGCCGGCAAACCCAGGGGTACATTGGGCCCATCGATCTGAACGAGCAACTCGCCCATGCCCTGCAGTTCGTGCAATTGACTGAAGAAGTCCCCGCGTTCTCAATCCGAACAGACTATCAGCCAATTCCGCCTATCTCAGCGCATCCTGAGGATATCCAGCAAGCATTCGTGCATCTCATCAAAAATGCCTTTCAAGCCATGGACCCCGGCGGCACGCTTTTTCTTGGAACCCGGTGTGGCAATGGCCTCATCACCGTGACGGTCCAAGATTCAGGAAAGGGGATTCCCAAAGACTATCTTAAAAAGATTTTCGACCCCTTCTTTACGACCAAACAACAAGGAGAAGGAGCAGGGCTGGGGTTAACGATCGTCCACCGCATCGTCACCAAGTACGGCGGAACGATTCATGTCGAAAGCACCGAAGGCCAGGGGACCACTTTTACCCTTACGTTTCCCTGCCATCAGTCTGTTTCTACGGAGGCATCATGAGTGCTCGGTCCATTATTCCACCAGGAAGGCAGATCATTCCTCCGATAATTCTGGGGACGTTTCTCGCTGGCCTGTTCTTTCAGGATACGTCCTCTTCTCATGCCCCACGGGACCTTTTCTCCCCACAGCAAGTTGCCGATTATATTCATGCCGTGATTGAAGCCGATCGGACAATCTATACCAAACACGTGGTTGACCGCCTGCAGGCCAAGGGAATCATTCGAGCCACCGAGAACTGGGAAGTGGATAACAGCCTGCTCCTCCCTGCACAATTTCTCCAAGCTGCGGGCCGCCTTGTGGCGGAAAAACAACATGGTATCCGCTATCGGCTCATCAGTCTCTGGCCCATTTACGAACGCAATGGACCGGCGACTGAATTTGAACGCCAGGGGTTGGAAGCGGTCATCAAGGATCCCGAGCATCCCTATACCGGCATCGTCACCAGTGGGCGCAAGCGCTATTTCCAAGCGATTTATGCTGATCGAGCAATCTCTCAGGCTTGTGTGCAATGTCATAACACGCACCCGCTCAGCCCCAAACGCAACTTTCGGCTAAACGACGTGCTGGGAGGAATCGTCATCACCATTCCACTAGGAGAATAGTAGATTTCCCCCGTTCACCCATGTACAATTTTTCACGACATCCGTGCCAGATCCTATGACGCTCCAGCAAACCACATCAACCCTCAAAGAAGAATTTCGCACCTATCGTCCAGCCGAGCATACGTTTGATGAAATGTTCGAGGGCCCTGAGAAACCTCGCCCGCACTATCAGCAGCTCGTCCAACGTCTGGAAGAGCTCTCGGTCCGAGAGCTGGAGTTGAAACAGCGCCAAGCCGACCAAGCCTTTCTACGGCAAGGCATCACCTT
>RFGT01000130.1 GCA_003696975.1 Nitrospirota bacterium
GCAAATGCTTGAGATCTCGATTTGTGGCGGTGATCAACCGGACATTCACGCGAATTCCACGCTCATCACCCACACGCCGAATTTCTCCTTCTTGCAAGACGCGTAAGAGCTTGAGTTGTAACAATGGGCTTGTATCGCCGATCTCGTCGAGAAACAACGTGCCGCCATGGGCAGCCTGAAATACGCCGATCTTGTCACGAATCGCGCCTGTAAACGCGCCCTTGACATGGCCGAAGAGCTCGCTTTCCAGCAAGGTTTCTGGGATGGCTGAACAATTAATGGCGAAGAACGGTTTCTCCTTCCTGGCACTCATGGCATGAATGGCCCGGGCGGCCAATTCCTTCCCAGTCCCGGACTCGCCAGTGAGCAACACGGGCACCTCACTTTGTGCCGCCAGCCTGAGTCGGCGAAACACTTCTTGCATGGCGGGACTTTTCCCCACCAGTTGTTGAAATGCCTCGCGGGATTTTGCCTGCTCTTCCAGGATGGCGATCTTTTCATTAGTGAGAATGAATGATGTTAAGTCGGTGAAACAGCCAATGGCGCCGACCACAGCTCCCTGTTCATCGCGCAAGACGGAAATACTGCCATAGAGGTAGAGTTCCCGACCGTCGCGGCCCAGTACCTTACATTCTTGGTGGTAAATGCCTTCGGCGGAGGCGGAAGGGTTAGCAAGCAGTTCTGCTAAGGTACTGAACCCCTTACAATTTTGGCCTTCCAGAATATGGCAAGGTTTCCCCACAATTTCTTGGCTGGAATACCCGGTGATTCGTTCAGCGCCGGCGCTCCAGGCCACAAAGTTCCCATGGGCGTCCACGGTAAAGACGCCATCGCACATGGCATCGACCATCATGCTCAGGATGCTAGGGTTTTTTCGAAAATCGAGCTCCACTGGGAACTAGTCAGGAACAAGGCAGAACTTAACTGGGATGTGAATCATACATCGCAGAATGAGTCTTAAGAAATTGATGATGACTCCCGAGAGCATATCACAGAATGACGAAACAACGCGAGGGAAGGAACTCAGTGGCTACAGCTTTTGATCAGTATGCTGGCTTATTCCCCTCGTGGGAAAAAGCGGGGGTGCGCATGCGTTTGTGGATAAGTTATTGGCCCAAGGAAGCTCCAGCCGTTCACGTTCTCAAGTTGGCTTCTCTTCTGGTGCATCCTTATGGTCTTCAGGTGGAAAGCAAGCAGCCCCTCTCTCCGGGAACCTCGCTTCATGTTCGATTACTTCTCCCGCCTATGACTGCCATCTCGGCCGAAGGGAGAGTGCTCCGCCAGGAGAAACCGGGGCCATCCTCTCCCTTCTGGCTGACAATTCAATTTGCCCGAATCCGTGAACGTGATCGCCAGCGGCTTGCCGAGTTGCTCGAACAGAGATGCCGGGCATATCCTCGACGGTTGGCGTGGCGAAGAATCCGGGCCACCACTAGTCCTCCGGTGATTTGACACGATATTCTGTTGCCCAAGTGAGCATCATTTCTGCTGGAAAGCTCCCGGCGACGCCGAAGCCAAGAGGGATTGGAAGGCCGGATCCGTATCGACCAACCCCTTCAGCGTGGCGTTTTGCAGGAGATAGTCCCATGATTTAGGGGTCACCCCTGGCAGTTGGGTGTACCATTGTCGGGCCTCAGACAACAGTGTAAACATGGCATGATTGTCGCGCTGAGGCCGAAAGGCGAGACTATACGCCTTGGCATACGCGGCGGTGAATTTGTCTAAAGGATCGTCTGTCAGACGAGCAGCTTGGTCAGCTTCCTCATAGCTCCGAATGATGTCCGGATCGTCGAAGTGCCGATTCCACGCCACCTTCCCGATACGAGCCCATGCAAGGGTCAATAGGATTCTTGCCCGAAGACGGGTCTGATCCTCAGGAACGTCGGTGAGGAGCTGTTGCGGGGCCATGATGGCGGCCAGTTGGTCATTGGTCCACTGATAAGCCAGACAGAGCCGTAATCGATTGTCAAAATCCCCGGGCTCAAGGTCGGCTAAAGTTTCCATGGCGGGAATCATCCGGTAGAGATAGTCAGCAGGCGTTGGTTCTGCTTTCCCCCCCATTTCCATGTCCAGGGCGATGTCCATCCGATCCGTTTGGGCTTGAATAGTCCAGTATAACTCGTTGAACCGTTGCGCGACCTCAGAGTTGGAGAGACCTATGCCATGGAGGCGCTCGGCATAGTTGAGGAGTCCGTCATAGAGTTCATTGGTGAGTGCTTGCAAGGCTTGGAGATGGTGGGGATCAATCGCCAAAACGCGGTTAAGCATCCGGACTCGCTCCCGATGGTCCGACAGGCCGAGGGATTTCTGTACCCCGATATCCAGTGCGACAGGGTCGTCGGAAGGTTTCCAAAACTCTGTGGATCGCGGTTCATAACCCCCTGCCTCAACCACGAAGGGAATGGTAGTCCCCATCGGACCATCCAACGGTATATTTAGGACCGCGACGTCTGCAGGAAAGCCCAATGCTGCTAAATCCAAGAGCACCACCCACCGGACGATCACTGATTTGACGGGCCGGACAGGCTTTTTATATGGGACAGCCCAATCTTTCTCTCCGGGCGCGTTGGCCACAGGGGCTGTAAGGGGGTTAGGGTAGGAGATCTTGGTGCGTACGAGCCTCGTGGGAACCGCGACTACTGGCCCATCTGGGGTGAGCTGGAACGAGGCATGGGGAAGCGGGCCCGTCTCAAGCACGGTAAGCGTAAAGCCTGGAGAACTGCCCACGGCGCTAAGATAGTTCATGACGAAAAAGGATGGGGCGAGTTGCCGGGTCCCTGTCTCATCAATGAGAAATCTCTTGAAATCGGCAAAGTTCACCAATTTGCCATGCCCTGGCCATAATTCATCGAGTCCCCGATCCTGCTGTTCAATCATTTGGGCATGAGCGCGATCCACACGTTGCCAGCACCATGAATACAAGGGATCGGTTGGCGAAGCAAACGGCGCAGGATGGCGCATGGGCTGGGCTTGGACCATTTTGAGGAGGCAGGTGAAATCGTGCCGCCCTATTTCGATGGAATCGGCGGCGGCTATTGCCTGAGCGTACTCAATGACGGCTTGAATGGCCGTGCGGTCTCGATCATCCTCCGCATGGGCGAGATGCGTCATGCCCACTGTGAACCCCCATCCCACGAGAATCAGCCCTAGAGCTCTACGCCTACCGGCAGCGTGGCCCAAAGAGCAGACAGATGCAGCAACGTGAAGGAGGGTTTGTTCAAACAACCACAATGCACTCAACATGAACTTCATGGACTTTCCTCTCCTCTCTGGTGGTCATTACTTTTTTGTATGCCTCCTGCTGGATTGACGTCTTTGGTGCTTTTGGGAAACAGAGTTGTGGTTTTTGGTATTTGGTGATTCGTTAGCGATCCGGGACACTGGAGCATAGGTTATTACTCTTCTACCACGATCGTCCCTGCCATGACATGTCCCGGCAAATCGCAGGAAAATGCATAGGTACCGGACTGTCGGGGAATGAACAGGAGTTCCGCCTGGCCCGCTGAAGGAATCAGGACGCGGCGAAACCCGTCGCGTCCGAACTCCGGGGCTCCATTGCCACTCACTTGAACGCTCGTTCGCTTAAGAAAATCGATCGGGACAAAGGCGTGTAACTCAGCATCGTGGTTCTGGATAATAAGGCGTGTTTTCCGGCCTGTTCGAAGATGGATAAGCGAAGGGCGGAAAACCCGGTGTTGGATAATGATCGTAACCGTGGCTTCAGGATTCGCATCTGTCGGCAGGAGCGTGGGAGAGGAGAAGGTCTCCAAGCCACATAGGAAAATACAAATACTGAGTATGCCAATCACAACGTATCCCCTGCCTCGGTAACCCATAAAAAAGCCCCTCTCTTCCCCGAGACCTCAGTCGCCTTTACTTCCTCTAATTGTTTTCTCATTGTACCGAGTTTCCCAGTGTAGGGGGAAGATCAGTTGCTAGGCGGTGTTCGTTTTCCTCGTAGCGGTCTCCCCGGGCCTCCCTGATCCACAAGCCTCCTGTGCTTCCTCGCAGGTTGCGTCTTCTACGATCGCATGAGTACAATTTTTTTGAGTCCATCCCGTCTGGTGAACGACATTGCGAGGAGGTTGTCATGATTAAACTGATTCGAGAAGGAGCCAAGAAATATCCATGGATTTTGAAAATAGTCATGCTGGTCGTTGCGGTAACCTTTATTGTGGGGATGGGCTGGTTCGGCTATGAGCAGTCGCAACGGCCGAATGCTGTCGCGCTGGTTGGTCCCTACCAGATTACCCTCCAGGATTTCCGGCGCGCTTTTAATAACACCTATCGATTCTATCGGGATCAATTGAAACAAGAAAAGATCGATGAGGAAATGCTTAAACATGTTGTTATTGGGGGGTTGGTTGATTCAACTGTTTGGACCTTGGCCGCTGATGAACTCGATCTCGATGTCTCTGAACAGGAGCTACGCCGGGCCATTATGGCACGAAAAGAGTTTCAAAAAGATGGTAAGTTTAACCCGCAGTTCTATTATCGCCTTCTTGCCATGAATCATCTTACTCCCAAACAATATGAAGCCCAACGGATCAAAGATCTCTTGGCTGAGAAAGCCAAATTCATTGTGCAGGATGTAGCCGCGCTGACCCCCAGTGAGCAAAAGGAAGTGCAGGAATTGGCGGCGCGACAGACGGCTGAAGTTGACGATGAAGCCGAGATTGCCAAAGTGAGAGAACGAATACGGTGGCAGTTGTTGTTCCAAAAAAAGCAGCGTGCTCTCCAAGCCTTTCAAGCGGCCTTACGTGAAAAGGCGCACGTCGAAGTCCGCGAAGAATATCTGTAAAAAAGCACACCCCTCTGGTCCATACAAGGACGCTATATAAGACGCATATTATTTTCTCACCTTCCCGTTGCTGTGGCGTGAAGCCTGCTGTTGGGATTGAATTTCCCATCAAATTCGGTTGAAACAAAAGACAAAAATGGGCATTCCTGCCTGGCTGATCTGTATGGTGGAGGAGAGTGGATCATGATATCTGATAACTTTCCACTCAACTGAAAAAGGAGATAGCTAATTCTTGGCTCGACCATATAGGTATACACATCTATATGACCACTAAATCTTGAATTGCTGTGACTGCTGACCACGAAATAATTTCCCTTGACAAGAATAACCATCGCGCTATACTCCGCGAAAAGTGGAACAATGTGGGACGAAATGGATGTTCAGATTGTTTCGTGGACCAAGCCCATACCCCGGTCCTGCTTCAAGAGATTCTCTTCTGGCTCAATCCAAGGCCTGGAGGGCAGTATGTGGATTGCACACTCGGGACAGGGGGTATTGCTCAGCGGGTGCTGGAAACCAGCGCCCCGACCGGTTGGCTCCTTGGAATCGATCGAGATCCTCAGGCTGTCGCCTTCGCCAAGCAACGGCTCAGTGGTTTCGGCGAGCGGGTCCAATGCGTGTGCGGCAACTTTTGCGATCTGAAGGCAATCCTGCACTCAGCGGGGGTGGAACGAGTGGACGGCATTGTTTTTGACTTGGGAGTCTCCTCGATGCAACTGGCTGATCCTGCACGCGGGTTCAGTTTTTTGCATGATGGTCCATTAGACATGCGTATGGATCCCACGACCATGAGTGTGACGGCTGCGGATCTGGTGAATACGCTCCCCCAACGGGAACTCGCTCGTCTGATTGGCACATATGGAGAGGAGCGGTATGCCTCGCGCATTGCTCGTGCTATTGTCCGGGCGAGAACGCTCTCCCCGTTTCGTACCACGGCGCAATTGGTGTCTGCCATCGTTCAAGCCGTGCCTTCTTCATATCGCCACGGGCGGCGGCATTGCGCCACCCGTACGTTTCAAGCCCTGCGGATCGCTGTAAATCACGAATTGGAGATCTTGGAGGGGGCGTTGCGTGATGCCGTCTCCCTGCTGAAGGCGGGCGGGCGAATTTGTGTGCTGTCCTTTCACTCGCTCGAAGATCGGATTGTCAAACGGACATTTGCTGCGCTGTCAAAGGAAACTCCTAGGCAGCTTACTCTTCTGACGAAAAAGCCCTGGACGCCTTCTCTAGCGGAACAGCAAGCGAATCCCCGTTCGCGCAGTGCTAAATTGCGTGTGGGGGAACGGATTGCATCTGACGAGCAGGGAGTGCAAGTAGTCGGTTCATGAAGGGAGGGGGAGCTTTCTTCGGAGTTGGCCTCCTGATGGGTGGGGTGATTTTGTTGGGGTATGTGTGGGGAAAAGTGGATCTGGTTCAGGTGGGGTATGAATTGGCGTTCCTGTCGCAGAAAAAGTTGGCGCTTGAGCGCCAACAAGCGGCCCTGCGGCTTCAGCTGTCACAGCTCATGGCTCCTGAGTCTCTTGCCCGGGCGGCAAAGAGGCGCTTGGGTATGGGGCCGCCGCGGCCCGGTCAACTGGTGTGGGTTGTTGTCCCTCATTCAGCTGGCAAGGAAACGGGAAGTATCGCGATTGCCCGGACCGACGACGTTGAGGGAAAGGACTAGCATGTCGCGAAATTTGCAGACCTCGCGGAACATCCAAGACAGTGGAATACGGAGGCAGACTCTCGTCTCTCTCTGTATGCTAGCGGGATTCGTGATCATCTTCGGGCGACTCTTTTACCTCCAAGTCCTCCAAGCCGACAAGATGAGAGAGCAGGCTGCACGTCAGCATTACAAGATCCTGACTATGGATTCGCCGCGCGGTCCTATTGTGGATCGCCATGGCAAACCATTGGCGCTTACCGTGGAGAGACCGTCTGTCTATGCATCGCCATCCGTGATTTCCAATCCCCGCCATGTTGCTCAACAGTTGGCCGATGTGTTGCAGCTTTCTTCTGCGAGTCTTATGCGACGACTCCAAACCACGCGCTCGTTCGTGTGGATCAAACGGCACATCACCCCCGAACAGGCGGCGCAGATTCGCGCGTTGGCTCTCGAGGGAGTCGGATTGCTCATGGAACCCCATCGGCAGTATCCGCAGGGCCTGTTGCTCTCCCATGTTTTGGGATTTGCCGGCGTTGATAGTCAGGGGCTGGAAGGGCTGGAGAAGCAATATGATGCCTATCTACGTGGGCAAGCCAAAACTGCGATCTTGCTCAAGGACGCACACGGCCACGCAATTCGACCCATGGTTGTGAAACAGAGGGTTGGTCCTGCCGGGTATACGCTCCAGCTTACGATTGATGAAATGGTCCAATACATTATCGAAGAAGCCCTGGAACATGCTATGGACCGTACGCGAGCCAAGGGGGGGGTCATCATTGTGATGGATCCTAAAAGCGGGGAAATTCTAGGATGGGCGCTCCGTCCGGCCTTTGATCCTAATCGTCCGTTGGCCGCTGATCCTACGTGGCGACGCAATCGGGGAGTCACAGATCCTTACGAGCCAGGATCCACGTTAAAGGTCTTAGTCGCTGCTGCGGCCATCGAGGAAGGGAAAGTTGAACCCGGCACCTTGATGTACGCCGGTGATGGACAGATGCCGGTCAGTGGGACCATTATTCACGATACGCATAAGGCCGGATGGGTCACGTTTGCCCAGGCGGTCGAGCGTTCAAGCAATATCGCTGCAGTCAAGACCGCTCTCCTGCTGAAAGAGGAGGGGCTCTATCACTATCTCAAGGCCTTTGGGCTTGGAGAGCGCACGGAGATCGATGTGCCGGGAGAATCCGCGGGCTTGTTGAAACCGCCTCGTCAGTGGGGATCCCGAACGCTCGCCTCTGTTGCGATTGGGCAGGAAATCGGGGTAACGCCAATTCAACTGATTACTGCTGTGGCTGCGGTGGCTAACCAGGGATGGTTGATGCGGCCCTATGTGGTGCGCGCGATTCTTGATGCTCAAGGGACCATGGTCTGGGAACAGTCGCCTCAGGTGCGCCAGCGACCCATTTCGGGAAAGACGGCAAGAATCTTGACGACGCTCTTGGTCAATGCTGTGGAAAAGGGGACAGGGAAACTCGCAGCTATTCCTGGATACCAGGTGGCTGGGAAAACCGGAACCGCGCAGAAATTCGATCTCACAACAGGTCGATACTCGACCACTCGCCACATCAGTTCGTTTGTGGGATTTGTGCCGGCCTCTGATCCCCGGATTATTGCGCTGGTGATTGTTGATGAACCCCAGGGTCCCGCATGGGGAGGACGTATAGCTGCGCCGATTTTCCGAGAAGTGGCTGAACGGATTCTCCAGTACTTGAAAGTGCCTCCTCATGTACATGATGCTCCGTTGACCGTGGCCATGGCTCATCATGAAGACCCTGTTCAGTCTTCTCTATCCAAGGAGCAATAGCTATGATCCTCGCCGATCTCGTGGAGTCCCTCGAGGTGATTCACCGCGAGGGGAATCTCGACCAGGAAGTCAAACACGTGACCGACGACTCGCGCCACGTGCAGCCTGGAAGTCTTTTTGTTGCTGTGAAAGGCACCCAGGCGGATGGACATGCCTTTGTAGATGCCGCGATTGATCGAGGAGCGGTTGCAGTGGTGGTGGAGGAAGTTCCACAGGGAGCTCACCTGACTCGGCAGGGAAAAGAGAGGCTGAAGAAGAACCCTGTTGCTGTGATTCAGGTCAAAAATTCACGTCGAGCGCTTGGGAAGTTGGCGAGCCGATTTTTCCAAGATCCCTCTAGGAAACTCACCCTTATCGGGGTTACGGGGACCAATGGGAAAACCACAGTGACTCATCTGTGCAAGGCGTTGTTGGACAGGCATGGAAAGTCCGTAGGGCTCATCGGAACAGTAGGACACCTGCTTCCCAACTCAACGCGCCTCCCTGCCGCGCACACCACACCCGATCCTGTCATGCTGCAAGGGTTGCTTGCCAGGATGGTCGCCTGCAACACGGATGTCGCCGTGATGGAAGTCTCCTCGCATGCGCTGGCATTGAACCGAGTGGCGGGTTGTGAATTCGACATTGTGGTGTATACCAACCTCACTCAGGACCACCTCGATTTCCATCGCACCATGGAAGAGTATTTCCACGCCAAGTTACGGCTCTTTACAGACTGCGTTGCAGAACGGGCGAAGCGAGGTCCCAAGCGAGCTATTGTGAATTTGGACGATGTCTGGGGTGCACATATTGTTCAGAAAAGTCTCGTGCCTGTGTGGACCTATTCCTTATACCGGGAGGCGGATTTGCAAGCTCAAGGTATTGACCTTTCCCTAGAAGGAACGCGATTCACGGCCCTGACGCCATGTGGCCCTATCGCGGTGACGAGCCCCTTGGTTGGGGAACACAATGTCTCTAATGTCCTTGCGGCGATCGGCGTGGGTCTGCATATGGGCCTTTCCCCGGAGACCATTCGGCAGGGGATCGCCCTGTTTGACTGTGTGCCGGGCCGATTCGAATTCGTCCGAGCTGGTCAGGATTTCGCCCTCGTGGTGGATTATGCGCATACGGAAGACGCGTTGACACGTCTTTTGATGACGGCTCGCAAATTGGGGCATGGGCGTCTGCTCACGGTCTTTGGGTGTGGAGGTGATCGGGACAGGGGGAAGCGGCCAAAGATGGGAGCCGCTGCGGCACAGCACAGTGATCTGGTATTTCTCACCTCCGACAATCCTCGAAGTGAAGATCCTATGGCGATCCTTCATGACATCGAGCAGGGCATCGTGCAAGTGCCCAAAGAGGTGAGGGCTCCGTATCACGTCATTCCCGATCGGGCGGAGGCGATTGCTGCGGCCGTGCAAGAAGCCAGACCAGGCGATCTGGTGGTGATTGCGGGAAAGGGTCATGAGGATTACCAGATCATGGGAAATCAGCGCCTGCCGTTTGACGACCGAATCGTCGCTCGGGAAGCTGTCCTCCGCTTGGGCAAGGGGGCCAAACTCACCTGTCGATAGATCAGTTAAACTGAGAAAGGAGTCGGTTCTAGAGAAGATGGCGTCGTTTTCTCTCGCTGAGCTGCTTGAGGTCACCGGGGGGTGTGTGCTGGGGAAAGGGGTACTGGCAGGCCGGGTGATGGGCGTCTCTACGGATTCTCGCACGATTCGAGCAGGGGAACTCTTTGTCGCGCTATCAGGAACACGGTTTGACGGGCACCAATTTGTGGGAAAGGCCTTTCAGCGCGGTGCACGGGGAGCGATCATCGCAGAAACCGCTCGCCACCGAGTACTCCGGCGACTGCAATGCGACGGTTATCTCGGGCAAAACTCTTTCCCCTTGTTGATTCAGGTGCCAGACCCTCTGGCTGCCTACCAAGCCTTGGCCGCCTATCACCGCATGCGCATTCGGCAGCCTGTGGTCGCGGTGACCGGAAGTAACGGCAAGACTACGACGAAGGAAATGACCGCTACTCTTCTGCAATCGTGCTGGCCGGTGCTCAAGACGCCCGGTAATTTCAACAACAGCATTGGGCTGCCGGCAACCATCCTGCGAATGAGTCACCGCTATCAGGTAACTGTCGTCGAGATGGGGGTCGATCAGGTGGGGCAGACCACACGCTTGTGCGAAATCGCCAGGCCCACCATGGGCGTGATCACCAATATCGGCCCGGATCATCTGGAATTTTTCGGTGATCTCGAGGGCTCAGCTACGGCTAAGGCTGAACTCTTGGCGTGTCTCCCCAGTGACGGGGTGATTGTCCTGAATGCCGACGACCCGTATTTCCCCCGGTTGAATGCGCAGGCACGCTGCCGGACCGTCACATTTGGGTTCACACCGAAGGCCCAGATTCGGGGAAGTCATGTGGGCTTCGACGGCAAACAGACAATCTTCCATGTTCAGGTTCCTGGGCGGAAGCGGTCTTGCCGCGTCGCTATTCAGGCGCATGGATCCCACAATGTTTCCAATGCTCTGGCGGCAATGGCTGTTGGATATGAGCTGGGTGTGCCCTTGCGCCAGATGATCGACACCCTCGCACGATTTCGCCCAGCCGCCATGCGTTCCGAACTCAAGGTGTGGAGGGGAATCACGTTCCTGCACGACTGTTACAACGCAAACCCAGCTTCGATGAAAGCAGCCATTGACACACTCGTTGATTTGAATATGTCTGGACAGACGATGGCGGTCTTGGGGGATATGTTGGAGTTAGGCCCACAGGCGAGGCGACTGCATCGCGAAGTGGGGGCCTATGTGGCTGCCCGAGCTGTTGATTACCTGGTGGCCTACGGGAAGATGGCCAAAGCATTTCTTGCCGGGGCACGAGAGGCAGGAATGTCGCGAGCTCGGCTGGCATGGGTAACGAACGCAGGCGAGGCAGCGCAAATCATTGCGTCCCAAATGCGAAAAGGTGACGTTGTGTTGTTAAAAGCCTCGAGAGGCATACATATGGAACATGTGCTCGAGGTTTTGAAAAGGGAAAAAGGAGTGGAACGCTGACAAACGATCTGCGAGTGAAGAGAAAGGCAGACCGGGGAAGGGGTACAACTGGTCGAGACCACAGAGGAGAGACCTGACGATCACGCGCTTGTGACGAAGGTAAAGGCCCATGCTGTATCTCTGGTTGTATCCTCTCCATACAGAGTTCTCCTTTCTCAATGTCTTTCGCTATCTCAGCTTCCGCATTATCTATGCGGCCCTGACGGCGTTTGTGATTGCCTTTGTGTTGGCGCCACCCATGATTAGAAAGTTGCAAGAGTTGAGGCTAGGCCAGCAGATTCGAGAGGAGGGTCCGCGCCGCCATATGACCAAGATGGGCACGCCAACGATGGGGGGAATCCTCATCATTTTTGCCGTGCTGCTTTCCACGCTCCTGTGGGCGGATATTACCAATTTATATATATGGCTCGTCTTTTTGGCAATCGTGGGATTTGGCTTAATTGGGTTTGTAGATGACTACATCAAAATTCTCAAAAATCGGTCAAAGGGATTAACGGTTTGGCAAAAACTGCTCGCACAAGTCGGTATCGCACTGGGCATTGGGCTTTTCTTTTATACGTCGCCAGCGTATTCCACCAAACTAAGCGTGCCATTCTTCAAAACCTTTATGCCCGATCTAGGAGTCTTCTACATCCCGTTTGCCATCGCGGTGATCGTGGGCTGTTCCAATGCGGTGAACTTGACTGACGGATTGGACGGATTAGCTATCGGTCCCATTATAGTAGCGTCCGTGGCGTATACCGCGGTGGCTTACGCTGCGGGGAACAAAGTAATCTCTGAGTACTTGCTCATCCCTTATATCGAAGGGGCGGGCGAATTATCGGTCCTGATGGCCGCGATCTTTGGCGCCAGTCTGGGCTTCCTGTGGTTCAACGCGTATCCCGCTTCAGTGTTCATGGGAGATGTGGGATCCCTACCGCTGGGTGCGGCGCTAGGGACAGTGGCAGTTGTGAGCAAGCATGAGCTACTGCTGATTCTGGTTGGAGGGGTGTTTGTCATGGAGGCGGTCTCTGTGATTTTCCAGGTCGTATCGTATAAGTCGCGAGGCAAACGCATTTTCCTTATGGCCCCTCTGCACCATCACTTTGAAATGAAGGGCTGGGAAGAACCCAAGATCGTCGTGCGGCTGTGGATTGTGGCGATTATTTTAACCCTATTAAGCTTGAGCACGTTAAAGCTGCGTTGAAGGGACGGCACAGCCGAGTGTCGGAGAAGCATCCAGTTCATCTCATGAGTGGTAGGAGAGTCCATCGAGAAAGAGCCATGTATGATGCCTCTCTCCTTGAAAATCCAGCAGAGGCTTTGCCAGATGCCGCCGTGACGGTCGTGGGTATGGGACGCAGTGGCATGGCTGCAGCGCGCTTACTTCAGACCTTAGGAGCGCGGGTGACATTGGTGGATCAGCGGACAGAGGCTGCGATACAAGCGCAAGAGGTGTTAAATCTTGGCAGACATGTTCACGTGCTGACGGGCGCGCGATGGTTCGAGGGGTTGCTCTATTCCCAATTGGTGATCATCAGTCCTGGCGTCCCAAGTCAGCTCGAACCAATTGCGAGGGTCAGGGCGCGGGGTGTCCCGGTAGTGAGCGAGATTGAGTTGGCGAGCTGGTTTCTCACGGTGCCACTTATCGCGGTGACGGGAACTAATGGGAAGAGCACGGTGGCCTCGCTCATTGGCGCCATCCTCGAGCACAGCGGGGTGCAGCCATTTGTCGGGGGCAATCTGGGCACTCCATTGAGCGAGGCTGTTTTGATGGAACGACAGCGCCCTACAGGCCCACGATTTGACTGTGTGGTGGCAGAGGTGTCGAGTTTTCAACTGGAGAATGTGTACCGATTCCATCCACACATTGCCGTGATGCTGAATCTTACCCCCGATCATTTGGATCGCTATGCCTCGTTCGCCGAGTATCAAGCGGCAAAGGAGCGAATTTTTTCCCATCAAGGTCCATACGACCTGGCGGTGTTAAATGCGGACGATCCTCTGGTAGCCGCCATGTCTCGATTGTGCCGGGGCACCATTCTCACGGTCAGCCTGGCTCAGCAGGTGCCGTGGGGGGTGTCCGTCTCTAAAGGAATGGTGACAGCACGCTTCGGCGGTCAGCCATTCGCCCTCTTTCCCGCGGAAGACGTGCCCCTGCTCGGTCAGCATAATTTAGCGAATGTCTTGGCGGCTACAGCGGTTGGTCTGGCCTGTGGCGTGCCTGGGGATCGGGTCGGCCAAGCGATCCGCTCGTTTCGCGGTCTTGACCATGCGCTGGAGCATGTGCGTGAACGGGGTGGGGTAATGTTTGTCAATGATTCCAAGGGAACGAATATCGACGCAACCCTCCGGGCCTTGGAGAGTTTTAGACAACCCATCGTTCTAATATTGGGGGGCAAA
>RFGT01000131.1 GCA_003696975.1 Nitrospirota bacterium
GCTGTACCCTATGACTGGGTGGATCACCTGGCCACTTGTAGGGTTGATCGGGTTCTCCCGCGTGTATCTCGGTACGCATTATGTCAGTGATGTTCTTGTGGGATGGACCCTTGGCGTGGGGGTCGGGACCGGCCTGGGCTTCCTCTTTCTTCGGTCGGCACCGTGGCGCCGGCAGGTTATGGTGTGGTGGAACAGGCTTCCTTAATGGGAATGCCCGCGTGGTTCTCGAGAAGAAGGGGATACGGCTGTTTGCTTTAAGTCGCAATGCCGGCCGTTGGAATGGGTGCAGTGAGTTTCCAGTTGGATGGTTAAATGGTAAATACCGAACTCGGTAGCAACCTTTGAGCGAATCGTTTGCAGCAGTTGGTCTTTCATGTGGGCGCTGTCTTCGTCGACGAGGACATGGCAGGTGAGCATAATCAGTCGAGGTTCGACGGCCCAGATGTGCAGGTCGTGGACATTTTTTACGCCTTCTACTTGTTCAATGGCTTCCACGACGTGAGCGGTTTTGATACCCGGAGGAGTCGATTCCAAGAGCACTTCCAGCGATTCCCGAAAAAGAGGCCATGCCCCTTTGAAGATCACCCCTACGATGAATAGGCTCACCAGTGGATCGAGAAAGGACCATCCCGTTAAGAGAATCCCGAACCCGCAGGCAACAACCCCGAGTGAAACCCAGGCGTCGGCGAACATATGCCAAAAGGCTCCACGAATGTTCAGATCGGTTTTGGCTCCATGCTGAAGGAGCAAGGCGATCGATAAGTTAGCAACAAAGCTAATAAAGGCAATGGCGATCACCCAACCGCCTGGTACGGATACGGGGGTCCACAGGCGTTTAAACGCTAGGTATCCTAAGACGCATGCCGTTGCTAGCAGGACGAATCCGTTGATGAAAGCGGCAATGATTCCCGCCCGATGATACCCAAAGGTCCGATCCGGTGTGGCGGGCTTGGTCGCTAGAATGTGGGCGTACAGCGCGAGCAACAGTCCGCCCTGATCAATAACATTGTGGCTAGCATCACTGATCAACCCCAGGCTGTTGAAGATATAGCCGCCAATAAACTCTGCGACGATAATGAAAGCATTGATGGCAAGACCAATGGCCAGGCGACGTTTGATGGTTTCATCCTGTAATCGTGACGACGAAAAATGTTCATCCATCACTTCAAGTTTGGCATGAATGAGGGCTTAGAGCAAGAATTGAATTTGAAGAAAGAGCGTGATGTTTACTCTATGCGTATACGCCAGAATCATGCCAAACGGTGGCAATCATCAACGATAGGGAAATGAGTATCCGGTTTCACAAGGAGGGTTGAGCATGGCCCGATTTATCCCGTTATCCACAAGAGTATTCCTAGATCCAGGTTGGATATGGGGGTGTATGGCAGGACTATGCTTGTTCTGTGCCGGAGCCTGTGAGAGCGAGAGTCCCCTCACACATCCTACACAAGTAGTCTTAGCACTCAGCGGAAACAATTGCGAATTCTACCAAGGGGCAGTCAAAGAGGCACTGGTTAAACTGTCCGGCGTAACAGAGGTGGATTTCATGAATCAGCCAGGCCGAGTCCTTGTCACAACAGATGGAACCCTCACCCCGAGCCAAGTCGCAGAGGCGGTTGATGGACTGTCCGGAGAAGGATGGACGTGCGAGGCCACGGTGATCGAGACGCAATGATTGGCTTGGATGCGCGGCGCAGAAGGCTACCTAGGTGAAAGTCCTTGGAAGGCATTCAGGGGAATCAGCAGGGCAGGCGGGAAAACCGCAAGATGGATGGTGCCGAGGGACAGAATCGAACTGTCGACACCAGCCTTTTCAGGGCTGTGCTCTGCCAACTGAGCTACCTCGGCACAAATATCTTTTACGCTTGTGTGGCAAGAGTCGAGCAGTTAAGCCACTCTCTAACAAGATTCTTGCTGGAAAATCAAGGTGGCTGGCAAGCTGCTTGCCGCAGCAGTCGTAGTAGGTTGTGTCACGTGAGAAAATGCCAGGGACGCCGGATGATGATTTCTCGGCGATTGACTGCGACATAGCCTTCCTCTTGGAGAACTTTTAGAGCCCGGCTGACAGTTTCTCGGGTACACCCAATCATATGGGCGAGTTCTTGAAAAGACGGGCGGTTGGAGATAACCAGTTGCCCTTGGTCGTAGCGCCCTCCTGTTTGGCCTAACTTCAGGAGGCATTGGGCAATGCGGCCGTAGATATCGAACATCGCCAGACTACGTAGTTGCTCGTCGGCTTGGCGAAGGCGTGCAGAAAGATGTCGCAAGATCTTCAAAGCGATCGGAGGATGTCGCTGAATCAAACTGGAGAAGCTAGCCTGATCCAGGCACAAGAACTCTGATGGTTCAATCGTGATCACAGTGGCTGACCGCGGAGCTGCCTCGAGAATCGCCATCTCTCCAAAGAAATTCCCTGGTTCTAAGATGGAAAGAATCAGCTCTTGACCTTCTTGCCCCAACAACACGACTTTGACTTTCCCTGACAAGATAATCATCAAGAAATCACCGGGATCGCCTTCATAGAAGACGATGTTGCCTTTGGGGTATCGCTGTTCGCGGGCCTGTGTAGTAATTAACCGGAGTTCTGCATCTGTCAATTCAGAGAAAAGAGGGATAGCTTTGAGATGCTCGTGCCGAATGCTCATAAGAGGCGATCTGCTCCGGAAAGCATCGATGTCCCAACCGTAGGGTGTTATTGTAGCAAACCTTGAGAAAAAGAAAGAGAAGATTTTTTCTGTGCGACAGTTTTGTACTCTGCGCCATATGACGACACTAGGGCCATATGACGGACACTAGGGAAGAAGAAGGTGAGGCATATCGCGTTTCATTTACTCATCTTGACGAATTTCTCAACTGCTCGGTATGCTCCATGCACAGATTTGTCCTTCCAAGCGGAGTCGCGTTATGGCAGAAGAGCACGCAACCGACAAAGACACGTTACCTGAGGACTCTAAAAGACCCGAGGACTCTCAGGAGCCTACTGATCTTCATACCTATTTGGAGACGTTGTTGAAGCGGGCAAAAAGTGCAACTCGTCCCCTGAGTGTCTTAACGACAAGTGTCAAAAATCATGCCTTGCATGCCATGGCGGATTCTCTGGAGCGAGAATGCGAGGCTATCTTGGCGGCAAACCAGCAAGATCTTGAAGCGTTTGACGTCTCTGGTGGGCGAGAGGCCATGGCTGACCGGTTGACTTTGACCGCGGAACGCGTCGCGGAGATGGCTGCAGGGATTCGTGAAATTGCCGCATTACGGGATCCTGTGGGAGAGTCCTTGGGGTTTCGCGAACGCCCCAACGGCATGCGCGTCGGTCGGGTGCGGGTACCCATTGGGGTAATTGGCATCATTTATGAGTCCCGGCCGAATGTGACGGCTGATGCCGCGGCCCTTTGTCTCAAGTCTGGAAACGCCTGTGTCCTTCGCGGGGGGTCGGAAGCCATCCACTCCAACCGCGCCATTGCCGGTGTCTTGTCGGCTGCTGCCCAAAAGGCCGGAATCCCCGAGGGAGCGATTGCGTTCATCGATCGACCTGACCGCGAGTTGGTCTTGGAGTTGCTGAAGCAGCAGGCTTATATCGACGTGATTATTCCCAGAGGTGGGGAATCCTTAATGCGAACGGTCACCGAGCATTCCACGATCCCCGTCATTAAACATGACAAGGGCGTCTGTCATATTTATGTGGATGCCGACGCCGACGTGGACATGGCCAAACGCATCTGCCTGAATGCCAAGGTGCAACGCCCATCCACGTGTAATGCGATGGAAACCCTGTTAGTGCATCAGAGTATGGCCCGAAGTCTCCTGCCGGCGCTGGGCCGTGAATTGATCGAGGCGCAGGTCGAAATTCGAGGGTGTCCCAAGACCTGTGCGTTGATTCCTGAAGCCAAGCCTGCAACCGAGGACGACTATGGCCGAGAATTTCTTGCCCGCATTTTGGCGGTGAAAGTGGTCAAAGACATGGAACAAGCCATGGAGCATATTGAAACATATGGCTCCCGGCATACTGAGGCAATTATCACCAACGACTACATGCGGGCCTTAAGATTTCTGCGGGAAGTCGATGCCAGTGCCGTGATGGTCAATGCCTCAACCCGTTTGAATGACGGCTATCAATTCGGCTTGGGAGCCGAAATTGGAATCAGTACCACTCGGATTCATGCACGGGGTCCCATGGGGTTGGAAGACCTCACCTGCGCTAAATATCTGGTGTATGGATCAGGTCAGATCCGGGAGTAGGAAGGCGGAGGCTTCGCGCCTGATTAACACGTTCCTGGCTCCATTTCTCATTCAAGTCTCACTGTATCTTTCTGCCTTGGTGTTCATCTGGAATGTGTCTGTGGTGCACCGTTGACCGAGGAGGCTTTCGTTTCGTCAATCCTTCAACGCCCTGGAGTCCTCATGCTTCCGGGCAATAGGCGGTTTGCCTGTGAGGGATCCGCCTCAGAGCTCCGCGTGGTGCGCCAGCCATCGGGTCATCTGGTGGTTTACGGCCCACATGGACGGCGCCTCTTGCTCACCGACCCCCTGGGTCATCCTCTTCATGAATGTGAATGGTCTGGCTCGCCGACTGAACCAGATAATCCGGTTCGACTGGTTGCCGCTCGTCTTTATCTCGATTGGGGCCAGTGGGTCGGTATCCAGCCGGAGGGGATGATCCAGACAGTGACACTTGATCTCTCGCGGCGACCGGGATGGGAAGGGATCACTACAGATGATTTGCGAAGGATGGCTGCCAAGGCCATGGGATTTCCACTGGAAGCCATCGAGTTTTTTTATGGCGATCAAGACTTTGTGGTGCAGCCGAATGGGATTGCCGTGATTCGGCATCGCAAAGATGCCTTCTATATTCTCGAAGACGGCCGGTTTGACCGGCGGGTCTTCATGTCCTGTATGGCTGCTATGCATTGGGATTGCATTGATTTTTTGCCGGTTGTGGAGCTCTTTAAATCCTTATTGCCGGGAACCGGAAGTGCGGCCTTTGAGCTTATTCGGGGATTATATGATGATCAGAACCCCACTGATCCGAGACCGCTGACGTATCGCGGGATCCCCACCTACCCCTCGGAAGCGGCCTTTGCGTTGTTCAGTGCTTATTTTCTCCCATCAGTCCGCGGATCGGAATCACCCTTTTCGGTTTTTATGGATCCGCCTCGTTCACACGAGGTGACGTGGCTCCCTCATCCTGATCCGCCTCGCCGGTATGTTGACCTTGAACAACGGCTCTGTGTGACGATCAAACAGGGATGCGTGCAAAAAGTCACAGTGATGGATGATCCTGCGGGACTCCCATTTGTCCAGCCTGGTCCCTCGGGGTTTGCCGCGTATGGCCGGGCGGTCCTGGTCGAAAACGAGAGTTTGATCTTGCAGGAAAATGGACAAAGAACTCGTTATTCCCTACGTCCCTTATGGCAAGTGGATCGAGCAATCTCATCTTCGATTGCTGTCCATCTGCCCAATACCTGGCGTGCCATGTTTCCATATGGCCCACCCTCTGTGTCTGCCCGAGAAGCCTTCTCTGCGGTGTTGTGTTATCCGGAAGATGATCAAGAAATCGGGGAACACGAAAGCCAGCCGTTTGTGGCGGATTATCTGGAGGACCGATTCGAGCAGGATGAAAGACTCGTTAACCATCTCCACCGGACAGCTCGGGTACTCATTGACCGGTTTGATGCAGCGCTGGGTCCGCTTTTTCGGCTTGATCGGCCGCGGACCCACACTGTGCTTTTCTCCGCTGGAGCCTTGGCGCAAAAGCACGCTCAGGCTTTGTGGAACCTTCTGGCCAAAACCAATCGCTTGACATGGACCCGGTTCTTCCAATTTTTCCCGGCCTATGAGTACGATAGTTCTGCGCTGTTTCCGCCTTACGACCTCGTTTTTACATGGATCCCGTTTGCCGATTATGCTACGGCGGGTGTCGTAGAGCGTCGACTGCGTGACTTGACCCAAGTTGTCACGCCAGGAGGGCTGGTATTCATGACAGGACCTGAGATGCTTTCAGCCCTTGTGGTTACCTCACCGTTTTCGATCTTGGACGGTCAAGCCGTCGCCCAGCTTCCCACGTTTCTGATGCATCGGTCCATTCTTCCGCAGGCTCGGCTTCATCAGCAGTTGTGGATCTGGCAATTGGAGCGGCACTCTGGTTGATCCCTCTGTGGAGTTTTCTTGACTTCCAGATAAAAACTCAAGTAGGCTTTTCTCAATCCCTTTAAGCCCCATCC
>RFGT01000009.1 GCA_003696975.1 Nitrospirota bacterium
ACCATCATCGCCATCGCGCGCAAGATCCCCGAGAACGCCCTCCAGGAGAACCCCAGGCTCCTCATGTGGTACGACCAGGCGCTTACCCGTTTTGGGGAGGATGCGTGATGGCCATTAGAAAGATTGCACGGATATGTGACTATGGGGTGTTTCGGGATTTTACGTGGCCGCAAGACCTACCAGAGTTTGGCCGTTATAACCTCATATATGGCTGGAATGGCACAGGAAAAACAACGCTGAGCCGGCTTTTCCGTCATCTCGAAAAACGGCAGCCCCCGACCAAGGGAAAGCTGTCAGTAACAGTTGGCGACAGGGAATATTCGGAAGAGCAGTTTGAAATGTTCCCGATACCGGTTCGCGTCTTCAACCGCGATTTCATAGATCAAACGGTCTTTACCAAGAATGGTGAAGTTGCACCTATATACGTTATAGGTGAACGGAATGTTGAAAAGCAGAAACAAGCCGATACGTTAAGGAACCAACGTGGTGACAAGAATCGCGAGCTGGAGAACGCTCGCGCAAATCAACGCGAAGCAGAAAGGAAACTCGATCAGTTCTGCATTGACCGTGCCAGAGTCATCAAGAACACTCTTAGGACTTCCGGCTCCAATCCCTACAACGACTATGACAAACGGCGGTACAAGGAGCGCGCCGAGAAGATGGTCGCCGATGGCGATGCGGCGGCTCACCTGCTCAACGAAGGAGAGCGTGACGATCTTCTTGCCCAGCATCGGGACACCCCCAAACCGAAGGTCCAACAGGTTGCATACACGCTGCCCTCGCTCCAACAACTGGCGGACGTGGTGTCGGATCTCCTGCAGGAGACGGTGGTATCGGCGACAATCCAGGCACTCAAAGATGATCCCGACCTCGCCGGGTGGACGCGGAAGGGCCTCGGCCTCCACAAAGACCGCAATTCGAAGAAGTGCCTGTTCTGTGAGCAACCACTGCCGGCTAGTCGCCTAGAGGCCTTGGAAGCGCACTTCAGCGCCGAGTATGAGCAGTTTCTCGGTAAGTTGGACGAGCAGATCCGACAGTTGCAGGCCGCGTCGGACCAGGCTGACAGAGTGGAGCTGCCAGACTCCGCCAAGCTCTACGCCGACCTCGTCACGGAGTACGACGAAGCGAAAAGCGCAGTACGGAAGGCCCTCGAGCGTGTGCATGAGTTTCTGGCGGCGCTGATCCGGGCGCTGAACGACAAGAAGGCCAAGCCATTCGATCGCGTGGCGCTTGATGTGGCAGTGCCGCCATTGGAGGTGGACGTCATTGATCGGTTGAACGGGGTCATCCGTAAGCATAATCAAGCGTGCGACGAGTTCGAAGCCCGCGTCGCTAGGGCAAGGGAACGCCTTGCGCTGGACATGATCGCCATGGATCTTGATGAGTTTGAACAGCTCAGAGATGCAGTCCGGCAGGCAGAAGCGGATGTCAAGACGGTGGAACAAGAGGTCGAGCGTTTGACCACAGAGATTGAGCGGCTGGAGCGGGAGATTGCCGAACACCGGCAGCCCGCCGAAGATCTGAACAGAAACTTATGTAAATATTTGGGCCATGGGGAATTGCAACTGGCTGTTAGGGACACCGGGTACAGCATTTCGAGAAATGGCCAGCCAGCGACTACGCTCAGCGAAGGAGAGATGACGGCGATATCTCTCCTATACTTCCTCAAATCCTTGGAGGATAGAGAATTTAATCTGCAAAACGGCGTGATTGTCTTGGATGACCCGGTGTCGAGTCTTGATCAGAACTCCCTATTTGGAGCTTTCGGCTATATACGCGCTGGAACCCAGACCGCAGCTCAGGTCATCATCTTGACGCACAACTTCCTGTTTTTCCAACTAGTTCGTGAGTGGTTCCGTAACTTGCGTGGTCCTGACAGGCGGGCCTGGCGAGTGTTCATGTTGGAGTGCGCCTTCGATGGCGTGGCTCGCAGCGCGAAGCTCCAACCGATTGATCCGTTGCTTATGGACTTTGATTCGGAGTACCACTACTTGTTTGCTCGGCTCTATCGTATGGCAACTGAACCGCCAGCTACTTCGCTCGAAGCGTACTATTGGGCCCCAAGTATTGCACGGCGTCTACTCGAAACATTCTTAGCATTCCGGGTTCCTGATGAGGGTGGTCGCAATCGGCTTTGGCGCCAAATGCAGGCTATCGAATTCGATGAGGGGAAGAAATCGCGTATCTACAGGTATATGCAAACGCACTCACACCGTAGTGCCGTGGGTAATCCCGACGAGGACTTAACTCTTCTTGGAGAGAGCCGGGCAGTATTATCGGACGTGATTGAGTTCATGAAAGCCGCCGATGCTGATCACGTGTCAAGGATGATCGCACGGATTACCGGGTCAAGTGAGAACGGTACTAGCTGATTGCTGACGTGAGAATGCTAATGAAGAGATCTTGCGTGAATTCAGTACCGGAGGGTTGGTCCCTGTACAGGTGATGGATTGCTTGTCCCAAAAGCCTGTGGCGAGTATGGCACAGGAAGCATGAAGAATGATGGGGATTGAGCCGGACAACTGGTACTACAGCCCGGACCACGGGGAGCTCTGCCGGGTCGTCGAGACCCGGACGCTCTCTGGGGATACCGTCTGCCGTGTCTGGCTGCCGGGCAAGGATACCGTCGTGCG
>RFGT01000132.1 GCA_003696975.1 Nitrospirota bacterium
AGAACATGCAACGACGAAAGGCCCAAGACACCAGCAGGGGCAATGACTAACCCCACGAGGATGAGCAATACCCAAACGGGAATGCCTTTCTGCGCTTGGGTGAGGTGTATCTCCCGGACGTGAGCGCTAATGCGTTCTTCCAAGACCCGGAGTTGTTCTTGTAGATCCCGATGATGTTGTTTGGTCAATTCGAGCCGATGGTGAAGCTGAAACCAATGTCGAATGGCTTGCTCCCGTTCGGACAGTGGAGCCTTTGCTTTGGGGGTAGTGGAGACGAGTTGCTCAATTCGTTCCTGGAGACGCTCGAGTTCTCCCTCTTTCTCTTGTTTGGTTCGCACCACGGCTTGCTCTTCACGTTGCGCTTCCACCAACGCCTGCCGACATCGGTCCAACCGATCGCGCAGGCTCCGGACTTGTTCGCGTACAGGGATAGACGCATCAAATCGTTCCAATCGAGCATCGTCCCATGCGGCGCCAAGACGGCCTAGAATTTCATCCAAGACTTTTCGACGAAATGCCGCTCGCGTTCGGAGATCATTCAATGTATCCAGTTGCCCTTTGGATTGCACGCGCAGCTCTTCAAGGGCTTCAATTTCCGCCTGCATGGTTAGCACGCGAAAAGCGGGTTGGAGCTCTGCCTTCCGCTCTGCGATCTTCTTAATAGCACGACGCGTGCTATCCAACCGATTTTCCACTGCAGCCAACGCTCGCTCCAGTTGTTCTAATCGCTCTACTCCTCCCGCAGGAAAATGTTCAACCGTGGGATGTTCTCGTAACTCTCGGCGCACGATTTGCAACTGTTCCCACTCTTCACGTGCTCGCAGGAGCGATTCCAGGCGATCAACTTGCCCCGTTAGGAGATCCAATTGTTCCTGATAGTGGACAATCTCTTGGTCTAAGCCTTTTAGACGAGCCTGAAGGGCTTGATATTCATCGGGCAGAGCTTGGAGTTCTCTGATGAGATTAGATGTCTGCTCCAGCTTGTGCAACAATTGGTTGATAATGGGCTTCTTTCCTCCCGGCTTAAACAGTTGAGCCTGTTCCTGCTCTAACGCCGCCTGGACTACCCCAATGGGAGTCAGCCCCGTTCCCATTCCAATGGTGTAAATGTGATTGGTGATTTCTTCGCTTTGGAGAGTATCCAGCCGTTCCAGTTCGCTTAAGCTAAAGGCGAACACGTTCTGAAAGAGCCGTTTGGACGTACCGTACAACAGTCGCTGAAGGAGTTCGTCGTCATGGAGCCCATTATTCGGTTCAGGCAGCCCCCGCTGGAAGGGGAAGAGAGCCACAACTTTTGCGCGGCCTCGTGCCTCGGATTCCATCCGTTCGACGCGATATCGCGCTCCATCCGGGAGTTCTAAAACAAGACTCCCTCCATACCGTCCTCCACCGAGCGGCTCATACCGATTGTGGCCGGCTCGCCGCCCGTCAAAACCAAAGAGGATACCTCGAATAAAGGCCATTAAGGTAGACTTCCCTGCCTCGTTCGGCCCCACAAAGACGGTGATGCCCGGCGAGAAGTCTCGGATAACGAGATCATGGAAAAGGCCAAATCCTTGAATGGCGAGTTCCGTAATACGCATGGTTCATTCATCCCCGGCGAGCAGTCGATCAATACCCTGCCATTGGGCGGCGTGAACCCAAGCACGAATCTGCTCCTGCGTGGGCGGAGAGAGGTACCGCCGGAAGCGCGGATCGTGAAACAAGGGCCGTACAGCCTCCTGCAATTCCATGACCAGCGCTGGTTCAGCGTGTCCCGCCAACCGCAAAAAATCTCCTAGGAGGTTTTCTTCCTGCTCGAGCGCAGTACGATCCACTTCTCGGCTGGTCTCATCTTCGATCGATTCGGACCACACGAAGTGAGGACCACCGCCCCATTTTTCTCGAATGGTTGCCAAGAGGTCTTCCAGTCGGCCAGGTCGTGCCAATTCTCGGTGAAGGGGCCCCCGACCTTCCAACTTCCAGCGAACGATCGAGCCTTGTCGCTCCTGAGATTGTTGCAGCGCATCGACTCGCATATCCAACGCGGCCAGCAATTCCCCAAAGGTCCGAAGTCCCTCAATGCATACCCGCTCTTCATGCCAGCGCACCACATCAACCGGCACAAATTCGTACAGTGCCTGTCCCATGGCATCCACTTCCACAAGATAGCACCCACGTGGTCCAGATTCCCGCGGATGACGACCTTGGGGATTGCCTGGATAGATCACGACCGGGTTTGCCTCATGGAGGACACGGTGGGCATGCACATGGCCCAAGGCCCAATAATCCATTCCACTGGCAAGAAGATCGTCAAGCTGGCAGGGCGCATAGTTGAGGTGGTAAGGATTATTACCCACATTGGTGTGAAGAACTCCAATCGACCAAGGAGCCTGTGTCTCTTTCCGAAAGGCACGGGCAAGGTTGTCTGTTATTCGTTCTACGGCGTAACTGATCCCATAGACTCGCGCCACTTCCACCCCATTCTTGAGAACTGGACATGCTTCGACTGCCTCAGCCCCAAAAATGGTAACATTGTCTGGCCACGAGAACTGTGCGCCCCATCCTGACAATGGATCATGATTCCCATGACAGACAAAGACCTCGATCTGATGGTCGGCGAGCTGCTCGAATGCCTGGCGAAGTCGAGTGAGTGCCCGGAGATTCCGATCCGTCGCATCATAGACATCACCAGCGATTATTAAGAAATCGACATGCTTCTCCACACACAATTGGACAATTCGGGCAAACGCCTCAAACGTGGCGTTCTGCATGACCGATTGCAGCGATGGCGCCACTTCTGATAGTCCGCGAAAGGGACTATCAATATGCAAATCAGCGGTATGGACAAAGCGAAATGGGGGCATCAGCAAAAAACGAGAGCTGTTTCACTTCCGGCGACTCTCTCTTCTACAGCCAGAGAGTCACGATTCTCGGGAGACTGTTCGCGCAGAGCCCTTGTCCAAACTGTCTTGCGGGATCTTCTCCCGGAGTTGAAGGCCCTTTTCATGCCCCTCCTGTCTTGTTGAGGGGCTCGCTGGCTGGCAATTGACGCCCAAGCGTAATATACCTCGCTTGTTCCGTCAACTCTGCTTTACTAACACGCTGGGAGTGTGCGTTGTGGCGTCAGATGTTTTTGCCAACATAGCTATCCATAAAGATCACCCTGCAAACAATGAGGCTCTACTGGAACCCGACAAAGAGACGGGACAAGGAGGAGAGATTGGGTAATTAACCGTAAAAGGTACTTTTCGATTCAGGAGGCGACTTCAAGGAGTTGGCAGCCTGCCTCCATCACTTCATTGAGTTCATCTGGCGTCCCTGCTTCTCCGTAACAACGGACGAGCGGTTCGGTGCCCGATGGTCGAAGCAGAAACCATTTCTCTTCTCCAAGCATGAGCTTGCATCCATCACAGGTATTGATTGACTGGACTGGAAACCGACCGATTCGATCTGGTGGATGTTCTAAAATTTTGTGCAGGGCGTCCTGCATTGCATGGTTGAGGGATACATCTTTGCGTCTCGTGTACACAGGACCAACTCGTTGAAACAATCCAACCGTTAAGTCTTGGAGACTTTTCCCGGTTCGCGCCACCATTTCCGCCACCAAGAGACATGCTAAGATCCCATCTTTTTCCGGGACATGTCCGGCAAGGGAAAGGCCTGCACTTTCTTCCGCACCCATGAGCGCTGCTCCATTCGCCAATAATTCCCCAATGAATTTAAACCCTACAGGTGTCTCATGAACCCCCAACCCATACTGAGCTGCCACCCGATCGATCAAGTGGGTGGTGGCGACGGAACGGACGATATTCCCCCCCCGCCACTGTCGCGTTGTGGCAAGATAGTCTACTAAGAGGGCCGCCACCACGTTGGCATCAATAAAGGTTCCATCCCTGTCCACAATGCCAAAGCGATCTGCATCTCCATCAGTTGCAAGCCCTAAATGGGCCCCCTCATGCCTCACCGTCCTTTGAAGTTCTTGTGTGGTTTGAGCTGTTGGATCAGGTCTCAGACCACCAAAATAGGGATCTCGCCAATAATGCAGAACCGCCATCTTGGCTCCGGCATTACGAAGGAAGACATCAAGATATCCTCGAGACGTACCATAGAGCGGATCCATAACAATCCGCAATGCCCCATGGCCGATACACTCCTTATCCACATGCCGCTCTAACCCTGAGAGGTATTCTGATTTGGGATCATACAGCCGTACGAGTCCATCACGGACAGCCTTATCCCAGGGTAACCATTTGACATGACCTCCGTGTAACAGGGGAAGAATACGCTGTTCGATAGCCTGCGTGGTTTCGGGTAATGCAGGTCCACCCCAATGAGGCGTAAATTTTACTCCATTGTACTCGGGGGGATTATGGCTCGCGGAGATATTGATCCCTCCAGCCAACTGGTGCCGAATGATCTGATAGGAAATCGTGGGCGTAGGTGTCTCTCGGTCACATAACAAACATGGGATCCCATGTGCGGCAAGGACCTCTGTGGCAGCCGCGGCAAATTTTTCTCCGAGAAACCGGGAATCGTGTCCTACAATAACCCCACGGTGCCCTAATTTCTCTTGGCGTAGATGTTGTGCGATTGCTTGAACCACAATGCGAACATTACGAAAGGTAAACTCTTCCCCTAAGACTGCTCGCCAGCCAGAGGTTCCAAATTTCAATGCTGTGGCCATTGTTGCTTATACCGCTGTTGTCGATCACTCAGAGAAGGACGACCTTACCAAAATTAGGCTCCAAGATCACGCTTTTTCTTCGTGAGAAAAGGGGAAAAACAAGAAAAAGCCCATGGACCAGAAGCACAGCCCATGGGCGTGGAGAATCCCGGCAACGACCTACTTTCCCACAGCCTCGCGGCTGCAGTATCATCGGCCCTGGAGGGCTTAACTTCCGTGTTCGGGATGGGAACGGGTGTGGCCCCTCCGGTATTGTCACCAGGAAGATAGAAGAAATCTTAGATCATGTCTATCAGAAGCAACCCGATGTTAAGTCGCACGGCCGATTAGTACTGGTTAGCTTCAAGCCTTACGGCTCTTCCACATCCAGCCTATCAAACTCATCGTCTATGAGTGGCCTTTAGGGAGGTTACCCTCCGGGAGATCTTATCTTGAGGCGGGCTTCCCGCTTAGATGCTTTCAGCGGTTATCCCAACCGGACATAGCTACCCGGCACTGCCGCTGGCGCGACAACCGGCACA
>RFGT01000010.1 GCA_003696975.1 Nitrospirota bacterium
CGTCCGTTCAAGACAACATGGAAACTCCACGTCCGCCTCGACCATCGTTCAACCCGTCACCACCCCCATTCCTCCGGCACAGAAGCCCACCATGTCTCGGGGTGCTTTTGTTTCCACGCTGTTTGTTGTTGCCACAATCGATCGACAGTTGGACGATCCAGGCGGTTGGCCATTGCTGCGGCGAGATCAAATTGCTGGCGTAGGCCTTCATAGAGTAATTCCTTAGCCATTCTCGCCAAGACATCCGGCGGATCAACTAAATCTCGCGCTCCCTGATAGACAAACGAGAGAGAAAGCTGGCCGATTTTTGCCCATTCGTCTCTGGCAGCAAGCCAATCTAAATAGCCTTGAGTCGCATGATAAACATACGTCAAATACACATACGCCTCAGCAGAAGGCGCTTCATCCACATACTGCTCACAGGCTTCGATTGCTCGCCGATAGTCCCCTGCTGCCAAATAAATTTTGGCCCGGTGTAAATGGTCGGTCTTCTGCGCGACCTGATATGAAGAGACACCGGCAGCCCATCCAATGCCTGCGACACACAACCACCAGAATCCGAGCACCACCATGCTTAAGCCCAGCAATGAGGCATCTTTCATGGACCATATCGCACGCATTGTCTCCTCCTTTCGCTCTACCAGTCTTCTACGTTATCCTGCCACGCCTCAGTGTGTCCTCTCATCGAGTGGGTTTCTCCGTCGGAATTTTTTACAACTCACTGCCTTATATATGTGCAGCATCAATCCTGTGAAACAATAGGGCAACCCTTGAATTATGTCGGATTCCTTTCCAATGGACTCTCACCGGGCCCTTTACGGAAGGGAGTGTAACATACCTTTCTCCACTGGTTTCTTGCACCGAATCTTCACCTCAAATAAATAGAATGCACGAATACATGTACTTTAGCTTACCAGCTACTTTATTACTTGCTAGGCATAGGAATTGCTTTGTAAAACGCTCTGCTATCATTCACCAAACCAAGAACACCCGAACCGGCAAGGTTTTCAAAATTAGAGAAATTTCCTTACCTCAAAACAAGGGGCTGACGAGAGGCACCAACCTCTCGTATAGTAATACATCCACAATCATGATCGAGCAATTTCAACAAAGGCTGAGGCTGATGGGATCGGTGCCTTTTTCGATACGGTTGTGGCTCAACGTACTGTGCTTCGCTACAATTGTCAGCCTTTTCCCAATAACCCTGGGATTTGGAGAAAGACCGATCGGCCTGCTCGCTGACTCAAGTGTACGTCAACCGACCGCATTTTCCTCTGCTGCCCGGCAAAAGCCCAGAGCCTTTTCACCCCACCTGACTGATGAGAGGTTGGCTGCTCTGACGATTTATCTGGAAGCACGCGGTGAAAGCTTTGCTGGAAAGTTAGCCGTCGCTGCGGTCATTCGCAACCGAATGAAATTCAAGTACCAGAGCGACGGGACGGTCCGAGGAACCGTCCTGCGAGCCAAACAATTCCAGCCGTGGAATCACAAGAGCCCGCATCAAATCCTTGTTGACTTTAATCACCAGCGCTTCCGCGATAGCTTATTGGCCTGGCGCCTAGTTCAAGATGGAAGGGAAGTGGTGAATGGGGCTGTGCTTTTTTATAATCCACGTATTGCCAGAACTCCACAGTGGGCGACGTTTGGGAGAAAAGTTGCGATTATCGGTCAACACGAATTTTATATCCCCTCCAAACGCGATACGTAACCCTCTTTGCGGGGAATCGGTCTTGCTTCCAAAAGCATTCCAGTTGGAATGCCCAACGTTCACCTGAAAAATCGGCGCGAACTCCTGCCATGCAACGGATCAGTGAGAAAGCCTGAAAAGTGATCTCACGTGTTTCGGCTCAGGCGGACAAAGCGAGAGCAACGTCGCACGTGAACATTTCGGACATTTCCCTCGGCAGGGATTATACTGACTCCCCACCCATGGCAATGAATGCCTTGTGTTCCCCCATAAGACGACCAACAGGCACCATACCCATTCCGGCATATTTTTAGCCGAATACCCGACATACCCACATACCCGGCACACGACACGCCTTTTCGCGTCTTTCACGGCAAATCTCGCAGGCTTAGCACCTAGGTGGTTTCCTCTCCCTTGTTCGTGAAGGATGACGTTTCTGAGAAGGTGGCATTGAGGGTGAATCCCGTAACTCCCGGGCGATTGCTTCCAAGTCTGATCGCAGCTTGGTCAACGCATCTGCATGGATTCGGCATACTCCGGATTCAGTGAGACCATACAGCGCTCCTATCGCTTTCATAGTGAGTCCGGAAAAATAATACAAGCGGATGATCCGGCGCTGCCGTTCGGGCAGCCGATCAATCGCCGCATGCAGGGCTTTACCAAGTTGATGAGAGAGACACCGTTCGAATGGATTCTGTTGGTCTGCGGCTGGGAGGATTTCCTTGAGCGTACATGCATGTTCACCTTCTCCAACCCATTCATCCAAACTTACCAACGTGGCTTCTCTACAAGGGAGATCGGCCAATTCATCAACATTCATGCCGAGCATTTCTGCAATCTCGCTGAAATCAGGCGCCCGGCCCTTTGTTCTCGTGAGTTCCGAGACAGCTTGCTGCAATTTATCCATTTGTGTACGAACCGACCGTGGAACCCAATCCATCGCCCGAATTTCATCCAGCATCGCACCACGAATGCGGTATTCGGCATAGGTTCGAAATGTGGTGTCCCGACTGGCATCATATCGGGAAAACGCCGCTAGTAACCCGATCGTTCCCGCACTCGTTAAATCTTCGATATCCAAGGCGCCTGGATTACGCCAGGCGAGTTCCAGGGCGATCCGCCGAATAAGCGGCAAGAAGTCTCGAACGACTTTTTCGAGATCCGTCGTTAATTGAGCCTCACCCGCCGATTTCGCCGGCAGGGCTTGTCGCCGTGGGGAAACCTTCGTCGATCGAGGAGACGATGTTGTTGCAGACTTGGTTGAGGAGGGGTTAGATGATTTGAGACCGCTGACTCGATGTCGATACACGCGCGTTCGCTCCTTTTGAGCAAGGACATTGGCAAACTACGCGTGCATGTTTTTGAGGCTATGGGCGCTATGCTCATCGTCCCACAGTTCGGCAGCCAGACTAACCCTGGAACTCTCTCGTCCCTACCGAGGTCTCTTGGCTTTGCGTCCTACCCTCTCGAGTAGTTTGCCTTTGTCACCTGTGTGGTCTGTTTTAGTATGCGTGAAAGATCAGAGCGTCCTCCTTTGTGGCGACCTTACAGGGCAAGAAATCATAGGCGGCTTTTGCTCAGAATGCTAAGAAACCCATGTACCAAAAATTCCCACTTCCCTTTTTCGGCAAACACAGCGCATTCCTAAAGCCCATAATCCCTGGAGAGAGCTCGGTCAAAACAGATAGACGAAAACGCTAAAAACAAAGAGACAAAAGGATGAACAGAGAAAACCCACGAAATTGCCGTTCAGGTCCGACGAGCGACAAACCGAAAAATAGCCACGCCTTGATAAGTGATAGGGGGAGTTTTTCTAAGAAAGATCCACCAATGAGCATCCATCCTCACGTGCGCCATTCTAGAAAATTGTTACCATCCGGGAGCTGAGGCAAGCGCTTTCAAGTTGGTTGGGAATCTGAACATGCTCCACCAATGGCCTGTTTGGCTGAAAAGCTTCATTCGATATTGGCTGCCGGTCGTCATCTACGGTGGGAGTATTTTTTACCTGTCGGCTTTGCCAGACCCTCTCCCGGCATTTGGAGATGCTTTGCCGGAATTCAATGATAAAATCCTTCATGGCTTTGAATATGGCCTCTTTGGTATCCTATGGTATCGGGGATTTAGATACGGCATGGGGGAGAAAGGAGCGCAATATGCCGCGATCCTTGCCATTGTCGCCTCAATCCTGTACGGCATGAGTGATGAATACCACCAATGGTTTGTCCCACTGCGAACCCCAGAGTTTGCGGATCTTCTCGCCGATGGTGTGGGAGCCGCAGTTGGAGTGTTCACCTGGCAAAGGGTTCAAAGAGTAATCAAAAACACATGATCAATGCATCACGCTTCCCTCTCTGGTCTGCCAGTTGGATTAGTACCCAAAAAGAAAGAAAAACCTCCGGAATGGATAAATCCTGTGGCGGGATCAACCAAGTCCTTCGCACATGTGACCTGGGAGTTCCATTTACGAGAAAATACTTGGTACTCTTCCTGAGTATGGCACTCGTGTGTGTGCTCCAGGGGACAAATGCGTTCGCTCAATCCACAACTTGGGAAGCCCTCAACGCGGCGGGGATGGATGCCTATCGCCAACAACACTATGCTGCAGCCAAGGAACTTTTTCTGGAAGCACTCGCCCTTGTCGAAGGGGATGATACTGATCCTCGCCAGGCTACCACATTGAACAATCTGGCTGCAGTTCATGAAGCTCTTGGTGAATATGAACAAGCAGAACTACAGTATCGGCACGCCTTGACCATCATTGAGACTATCCAAGGGCCTCATCATCCCGACGTCGTGATCGGACTCAACAATCTCGCCATGTTGTATTTTACCCAGAAAGATTTTCAGAACGCTGAGTTGTTATGGCAGCGGGCCTTAGGTATTTTGGAACAGCACCTGGGGCCGGAACACCCGCACCTCATCCAACTCATCAAAACCCTGGCCCTCGTTTCCCAAGCACAAGGACATATGGACCAAGCCGAAGAACGGTACAAGCGTGCAATTTATATCGCCAAACATGCACTTGGAACACGCTACCCGTACCTTCCCCACCTGCTTGAGTTATATGCCCAATTCCTCCGTCAAGTGAGCAGGCAAGAAGAAGCCGTTATGGTGGAAAAAGAGGCTCAAGCCATTCGCGCCAGACAGACTTCCCCGCCAGATTAAAATTTTGGGTAATCCCTGTCCAAATTGGATCATGTCGTACGATTTGGTCATGGGGTCACTTTTCTTCACTATCCATGGCGTTGATCACTCCGCTTCTCATCATCAGGCCACTTCGCTCTGTACCGAACCGCTCCAGATGGATCATGTTTCGAATCACGCAAGATCTTCAACAAAACGAACTTGCAGTTTTGTCTGATGATCTGCAATAGTGAATTGATAGCGCTAGGATCGCGTCTTTACGTACGTTGCCATTTTTCCTACTGAAGATGGTCTCAAAAGAATCCCATGTCTCCAAAAGCCAAAAGCAGAATTAAGAGAAGAGGATGAGAGCCAATTCCAGTAGCCATTGGACTATAGTAGTTGGTTTGATATTCGTGGTATCCAGTTGCCAGCTACAAGGAAATCACACAATTAAAGAAGGCTATAATAAAGTTCTTCCCCTCTCGAGCACTCCGGTCATCGTTTGGGGAACTCACCCCGTAGCTGTAGAAGCTGCGACGGTTTGGCTTAAAAAGGTGGGCCTTACTATAACTCCGAAAGATATTATTCAAAAGGCCTTAGACCAACACCATCTCCCTGTTCCTTTCTCCAAAGCAAATGAAAAACAGGCCATGCAGGTGGCTCATCTTGTCCGCGCTAAATATGTCGTTGCAGTCGAAACTTTTCTCAAGCCAGTTGGTTCTTTCAAAAACACAGAGCAATCCGCTAAACACCCCAAATCTACTGCTGTTTACAAGATCATAGTGGTAATTCGAGGGCTCAATGTGAAGACTGGCAATGTGGACTGGGCGGGTATGGCTGTGGATCCTGAAGCCATTTCTGATATTGATCAAAAGCTGAGATTTTTAACTTGGGATGCCCTGAGTAAAGCTTGGGAAACAGAATCCTTATTCACCTCAACTCAACTTCGTCAGCTCCGACAATACCAGATTCACTCACCTGCACTCGAGTCGCTTATCATTCCAAATACCGGCTTTCTTCCATAAAGTCGCTCTGCTAAAAAGGCAGAGTGACACCAAGTACAGCAGCCAGCTGCCTGCTCGTGGCGCTAAGCAGAGAAGGAACTGCAAGCCGCCTAACGACCTAGGCCTGGTATGACTGAGATCGTGAAGCCTTGGGCATATGCCGGTGTGAGCCTGCTTCAAGCCAGAACCAGAAGAAGTCAATTTCCACGGAAATCGGGACACAACCCCATACGGATGGGTAAAATAAAGAGCAACGTGTTGTGTGGATTGAAGCGCGCTTTCTATAAAATAGAATTTGACTTTCATGGAGGTGTAAAAATGGGGTTAAAGACATTGGTCTCATGTCTTCATTCTCTTTTAAGCCTTATGATGAAATGACCACATGGCTCGTTCGGTATCCTTTCCTCCTGCTGGCTTTGGTTTTCCTCGGGTGTCTTACGGCTGGAGGAGTGATCTGGGCTACCACTCGATATACTCTACACGAGGATTATCGGATTCCGCTTCGGAGCCTATCCTCCGTAGAGTATCCTGAAAATCCTGAACCTAAGAGCCGATTCTTTGGGCGTTATAAGCATTCCTTTCTACATCTACACCACTTAATCGGAACTCGTTACCGTTTGGTTCTTGAAACCGACTCTCACTCTCCTGCCACACCCATTGAACTTTCCCCATTGATCTCTTCTTATGGATACCTGCCCCAGCTTCCTGGGTTGGCTCAAACCACAGTCTAACTACCCTTAGCATCATTGAACATGAATGGAATCGCCAACAAGTCACTTTCGCTATTCCTTCTGCGGTTGTTCACTTCCTGTCTGGAGGAGATGGTTACGAAATCCAACATCTTACCAGGATTGATCTTGCCCGGAATTGTCTCAATGCGGGTCTGTGGGAACTTATTCTCGGGACGAAGGAAAATGGACACAACACTGTATTGGCTCACTATTGGTTTTCTTTTCCTCTCGGACTATACAAACACCTGTTTGAGACAGTAACACATCTTTCCTATTGGACCTATTGGTGGTCCCTAGAACATTGGAACGACCCAACTGGGACTCCTGTTGATCTCGATAATCTCCGAACTGTTATGCAAGAATGGCACATCCCAGCAGTGGCACATTGGCAGGAAGCACCGCTTTGGCTCCCAGAGCAAGCTGCTAAGCGCCAAAACATCCTGAGTGCTCCCATTTTTACCTATCGGGACTGGTACACCCATCCTCTCGCCTTTGCGGGTTTTATCCCTCCTGGGCGCTATTCCCTCAACCACCCACATCCTGTGCACTTGGAGTCCCTCGCTTCGTTCGAACGAATACGCTCTGTGGAGAGTGGTTCAGGTGAACGGTTATCCTCGTGTAGAGTTAGACTTACATTTTCTCAATCCCCAAGATGGGATCACTTCCCATCTCTTGTTCGGTGGATTCACTCTATCTGAGCTTCCCCTTACTTCTTCTGATCAACCAGCTCACAGCTTACAAATCCCAATGGGTATCGGCATGCCTCCGTTCATAGAGTCCTATACCACCTTGAAAACTATCCCGCCAGCCAAGCGGACTGTCTATGGTTTGCATCTTGATGACAGGGATCGCTAGCTCAATCATCACGATATTGGAGTCGACGGCGCTCTCCTTTTTCGCGATCAACTCAACCCCACAATCATTCATCTTTACCTCCTATCATATGAACGCCATGCTTTATTAAATCACTTTACACTTAACTGTCCAAAGGATTTCTGTAATGGGGTCGTTTCTTGATCTTATTAATGTGACTGAACCGTCCTCCTTTTCATTCTTACGTTTACTTGTGATGACTGGTTTGTTTGTGGTTTATGAAGGTATTAAAAAGAGGTAATTGTGTGGAAGGTACAAATACCTCAAGAAAATAGCCGGGGGAACTACCAGGCAACGCGATTTCATTCAACTTCTTCGACAACCACAGACCATGGGGTCACATCTCCTGCGACAATTTTTAAAAAGTATTGACCAGGTGGATAAGAAAGAAGCCGCCAGTTCGCTCCTTGGTTTTGTATAGTCATATTGGAAATTTTTTCCGCAATGACTTCTCGTTGCTTTTCCTTTCGAATAACAAAAATTAAAAGCATTCCGTGTTTAGGACCAGATGGCGGACTCTCCCAAATAATACGCCATTGTTCTGCAGAAATAGGAAACAGCTCCGTATCCCTAGAGCCGGAGCCAACCCACTTCCCTACCATATGCCATTTTCTTCCTGCTGGCAAGCTTACTGGAGGAGAAGTTTGTCTCTCCTTTGAGAATCGAACATGGGGAGACACCCTCTCGCGGGGAGTAGTGCAACTGCTCAAAACCAAAACAATAAGGAAAGAAAAGAAAAGCGAGAGTACCGGCCGATCAAAAAATGTAAAGACATTTACCACCTTTTTCTCTCTTACAACTCATCAATATTACAAATTTCTTCCTCTCATCTCATAATGAAGCTATACCACTTGTTTGTGGTATGGGATACCAAGAATGTAGATAGTAAGCGATTCAGCTTTTTCCCGCTTCTATTGAGAGGCCCGAGTGGCTAGACTCATTCCTTTTTCTTCAAAAGGAACAGACGTCGTTCCCGTCCGCCAGTATGTGAATAAGAGCACCTTCCACATATCATTAACAGAAAGAAACTCTTCCATTGCGGGCATTGTTGAACGTGCCCATCGAGGATCTGCCTTGGGTAATCCAAATCCTCCCTTCGCCACTCGCCAAAACTCATAGAGTTCCGTTTGTTGGGCCAACGGAAACGCTCTCATTAAGTCTGTTGGTCGAGGAAGTGAGGCAAACCCCCAAAATCCTCCGGTTGGCGGGTCTGTGCCGTTTAAATTATCGGCATGGCAAAAATGGCAATTTTGAAAGTAGATTTCTCCGCCTTCCCGCACAGCCTTTAAGTAATCGTTTGCCTGTGGATCCCATGGATTGGCCTCAGCCTTAATCAGATGAGCACTTCCTTCTTGTGGAGCAAGGGCTTTGACGAGAGAGGCATTAAACCGCCCATCTGATTTTAACCAAAAAGGATTATGGCTTTTACCCGCACTGAAGACCTCTCCCAAGACTTCAAATGTTTTCGGTAGGGGTGTCTGAACGCCCGAAGGAACCTGAGGCGGTACTCTCTTCACCTCCTTGGAATTTTCAGGTTGGAGAAAGAGAAAATAATAAGGAGAGACTAGCATCTTTCGTCCAGCATCTCCATTATGACCATCCCAAACGAAAAAGACAGTTGGGATAAGACCTCTAGGTTCCAAGGCAGCCGTATCTCGTGGATCTCCGCTCAAAGGACGACTTATAATTACTGTCCATCTTCCATTTTTCCACCCTGCATAAAGAAGTTTTAATCGTTTGGTAAACGAGCGCTCTTCAAAATCATGGTTCCATCCTGTTGCTTTATAGGCAGCTAGACGACCATCCGCAGACCATTTTATAAGATCAGCCGGATGTTTGGGGTCTCCCCAAAAATAATGTGTGAATTGGGGCTGACCGTTTGAACCCTTCCAGAAAACGGGAAATTGAAGAGCGACAGCATCATTATAGGTTGGATACGTATGTTGTCTTTTCGCTAATGAACCTTCCTCACCTGTATGAGCTTCAATAACTGCATACTCTTGAAGAGCTGCTTTTTCAGGGCTGGTAAGCTGGCTTGAGCCAGTTCGTGACGGCGGGTCAACAACTCCGTATTTCTCTAAGTTTACCTCTGTCGGTTTCCACGGTAAGGGTTCAAGAGACATATCCTTGATCCGATCATCCCACTGGAGAAGGAATGCGACTTCTTGCTGATTGTACAAAACACGAACCCATAAATCATCAACATTCAAGCTGACAAAATTTCTTGGCTTGTGAGAAATCTGACCACCAAGCGCGATATATCGTTTCGGTACTCCCTTCCATTCGGCTGCTTGGGGGTCACTGGGGATCGATCTGACAAATTTCGCTGGAATGACAGGGTTTATTTTAGGACGATTAGTCGCTCGATCGATTTCGAGCGGGTTACCATGCTCATCTCGTTCACACAACGAAATGACAAAATTGGCTAAATGCCACCGTTCTTCTATGGTAGTATTATCGGCGAAGGAGGGCATGGGAGTGCCATTGAGTCCGGTTGAAAAGGTGCGAAAAATATTTTTGGGATTGTAGGGATCCCGACGATTTCCTCTAATATTCCAGCACTTGTGTAAATTCCGAGGCTGAATGGGAAACCCCCAGTCGTCTTTGAGATTAATTGGATTCCCATCACCCCTGCCTTCAAGTCCATGACATTCCACACATTTTTTTTCTTTAAACAGTACAGCTCCTTTTTTCACACTTTCGGGGGAAGGAGGAATAGGTTTGATGGTATCAAGCTGAAGAGCGGTGAAGGTTTCAAATTCTGTATCGTCGAATTTACGATCCCTCACAAGCTCTGTTACAATAAAGGCAACCACATCCCGCCTTTGCTGCTCGGAAAGCACGCCTTCCCAGCTCGGCATCACAGATCCAGGAAGTCCATGCGTGACTGTTTCGAAAAGGTCCTCGATGAGCGGAAGCTCACCGCTAGCGGTATGGCGAATCTTGAAAATACCTTGGGTAAAATTTCGTGGCCTTGGCCACAAACGATCAGCCGCTGGTCCATCACCAGCCCCCTCAACTCCATGACACCACACACATTCAGTAAAATAAATCTGTTTTCCTCTCTCTATTTGCTCTTCTGTGGGCCGTAC
>RFGT01000133.1 GCA_003696975.1 Nitrospirota bacterium
ATGCTCCTCGGCATAGCGAACTAGCTCCGCTCGAGTCCGGCAGTCAAGTTTGTCCATGACTCGGGCTCGATAGGATTCCACGCTCTTGATGCTGAGCCCCAGCATGCCGGCGATTTCCTGATTGGTATGCCCCAGAGCCACAAGGCGCAATACTTGCCGCTCGCGCGGACTCAAGGGAACGTGATGGCCTTCCACGATCTCCTTGCCTCCCCAGAGAGCGTGCAATTGGCCTTTGATTTCAGTGCCTAAACACACATCCAGGAACATTCTTCCCTCAGCAAGGGCCTGGGTGGCCACCAAGAGGTCAGTCTTTTCCGCCTCGTGGCAGACAAACCCTGACGCGCCGGCCTGGAGCAGTGCATGCAGGAAGGCGGGGTCTTCATTGGGGGTAAGCACTAAGATTTTGGCCGATGGGACTCGCTGCCTGAGCGCGGGGATGAGCGTTTGGCCTTGATGGTAATCGTCTATCCGGAGTATGACAACGTCGGGAAGGTGTTGCGCGGCTCGTTCCACGGCCTGACTCAGTGGGCCAATGTCGAGAATCTGGATATCAGGATCGAGGAGGCGGCGAACTCGTTCCCGCGTTCGGGCATCATCATCGGCAAGGCACATGCGAATCGGGCGTTTCATGCTTTCTCCAACTCACAAACGAATCCTGCTTCTCTGCCATGTTCATGGACGAGAGGACTTGTGTCTCTCTTCTGTATCGGGTTTGTGGGAACCGGCAGAAGGAAGAAGATCACAAGACAATGTGATATACATCACATTCTACCCACCACATGTCAGAGTTTGCCAAGCCAGGCCCATGCACTGCAGAGCCATGTCGGAGCCAAAAGCCTGTGATCTTACGGTATGTCGATGAGGCGCTGGAGGCCGTCCTTGTTGAGAATCACAATGTGATTCTCCCGGAGCTCGATGTATCGGCTCTTTCGAAGCTCGGTCAAGAGCCGCGCGATGGTTTCTCGGGTCACCCCGATGAGAGAAGCCAGCTCCTGCCGGCTCAAGGCGAAACGAGGCTCGGTTGGGTGTGAGGCATCCCGCACCCCATACAGGTCGGCCAATCGCAGGAGAATGTCGATCAGGCGTTCCTTGGCAGGCCGAAGATGCTCATCGCGGAATTTGGCCAAGTAGGCTTCGGCTTCCTCGCTGAGTAAATGGAGGATGTGCTGCACAAGGGTCTCTTCCTGGGTCAGCAACTGATGGAACGTCGATTTTCTGATGGAATAGACTGTGCAAGGGCTTAAGGTCTCACAGGTTACGGAATGAACTGGTCGATTGAGGGCCAGTTTATCCAGCAGCAGACAGGGAACAGGATCGGATGACACCAGGTGCAAGACCCGGTCGACCCCCTCGCGGCTGATGACCGAGAGCTTGGCCACGCCCTCGCGCAAGAGATGAATGAAACTCACGGGATTTCCTTCGTGAAAGATCACTTGGCGGGCTTTGTAGCGATGGACATAGCGATCAGCTAGAAACATCGCCTGGCCGCGATCTGAGTCCTTCAATGCCTGTCCCACGAAGCAGTGCTGGCACAATGTGCTTGGAGCTTGTTCACAGGGATAGAGCGGAATAGGGGATCCCGTGCTAACTTGCCGAGTCTTCTGTTGTCTTCGCCTGCCCATGTTGAGGACTTGCCTGGTGAACGACGACCAGCGTTGTTTGGTGATCCAGTTTCGACTCATTTTGCGATTCATTCTCCATCAGCTCTCTTGTCGGGAATCGATGGCCCATCTCTTGCCTCGCCCGGCGTATCGAGTAGACGGCGGATGTGTCGGGTCAATTCCTCGGGTTCGAAGGGTTTTTGCAGCCATACCACGGTCTGGGGGATAGTGGGAATTCGCGTCCCTGGGTCGGGATGTCCGGACATGTACAATACTTTCGTCTCCGGATGCCGTTCAGCAATGGCCGTGGCGAGGGCCACCCCGTTCATGTGAGGCATGATCATATCCGTGAGAAGCAGGTGGATAGGATGATTGGCGGCCTTAGCAAGTGTGAGTGCGTGCACAGGGCTCTCCGCTTCTAACACAGTATAGCCCTTCTTGCGCAGGATCTCGGCCAGCAATTGCCTCAACGGACTTTCATCTTCCACGAGGAGAATGGTTTCAGTCGCTTGGTCGGATTGTGGTTGCCGGGGCTGGGAGGCCGGCGAGGCGGTTGATTCATCGGCATGTGAGTGATGGGGGAAGAGCACCTGAAACGTGGTGCCGGCACCGGGAGCGCTCTCGAAAAGGATATGCCCACCGCATTGCTGCACGATGCTGTAGACCGTGGACAGCCCGAGTCCCGTGCCTTTGCCGACCTCTTTCGTGGTAAAAAACGGCTCGAAAAGATGCGCCTTCACCTCCTCAGTCATGCCGCAACCGGAATCGCAAACCTCCAGCATGACATACGAACCGGGATTCACCACGCCATAGCGATGGGTGAGGGGTGTTTCCACACTGCGGCTGACAGTGCGAATGATCACCTGCCCGCCCGTGGGCATGGCATCTCGGGCGTTGACCATGAGATTCACAACCATCTGCTCGCATTGTCCAGGGTCGATGGTGATGGGCGGGAGCGAAGGGTCGAGTTCCAAGTGCAGTTCCACATCGTCGCCCATGAGGCAGCGCAGCATGGGGACGATATTGGCGACCAACTGATTCAGATCCAGCATCTGGGGGGCCGTGCGCTGGCGGCGGCTGAAGGCTAGCAGTTGCTGCACCAATCGCGCGCCGCGAGTTGAGGCTTTTTTGATCTCTGCTAATTGGTGCTGGAGTTGCTGGGTCAAATCTGCCTGCCGCAGGAGCGCTAATTCAGTATACCCTTCAATCACCGTGAGAAGATTGTTGAAATCATGGGCAATGCCCCCGGCCAGGCGGCCCAATGCCTCCAATTTTTGTGTCTGTCGCAATTGAGCCTCCAAATAAGCCTGGCGTTCCATTGCTTGCTGTCGTTCTTCAACCGCTCGCGCATGGCCTAGCACCAGGGCCAAGGAACGGGAAAAGCTCAAGACGAACAATTCGTCTTCGTCGGTAAATGGCATGTGGCCTTCTTTGTTACAGAGGTAGACTTTTCCGAACGTATGGTCTTGGTCGGCGATTGGGGCTAGCAACAGTGTATGCATGACCGGATGACCCGGGGGACAACCACAGGCACGGGAGTGCTGAGCAACGTTGTCGATTCGGATGGCTTTCTGGGGTTCCACTGGGAGTCCAAGCAGTCCACGGCCTTG
>RFGT01000134.1 GCA_003696975.1 Nitrospirota bacterium
GTAGACCTCTCCAGCCCGAGCCTTCAAGATTGCACAGATCCGACCGTCGACCCCAGCGAGATTCCACGCAAGCCCCTCAAGGGTCGGAACCATGACAAGCGGTTTGCCGGTGACAAGCCGAAACGCACTCACTGTAGCGAGACCCACCCGAAGCCCGGTAAACGAACCGGGACCCGCTGAGACGGCTAATCCGTCCAGTCCCCCAAGCGCCCCCCCAACCATCTCGACTACCTGCCTTAATGCGGGAATGAGACGCTCTCCATGAGATCCCACTTGCTGTTCAACACAGGCTCGAACGCGACCATCCTCCACAATTGCCACACTTTGATGAGCTGTCGCGGTTTCCACTGCCAGGATCATCATTACCGACTCTCCCGGTCGTGAGGTGCTCCTCCCCCCCATGGGGTCTTCACATGAAAGACAGCTTGATCCAGTGGAGTATTAACGGTCAATTCCACAAAGGTCAAAGAAACGGCTCCGTTCTGTAAGGGATCAATCGCTTCCACCGAAAATGGTAACATAATGGTTGCCTGTTCGACAGAGGCTGCATCTTGAACCCGGCGAAAATGGTCAGCGGTGACCACCAACATAGGGTCACCGGATGGAGAAAAATACTCAACCCGGCTCACCCGGAGATAGCGCCGATCCACCCAGACACGGTGCGTGAGAGAAGATGAGGTTCCTGATTTGTGCACATCAGCATAGTCGAAGCGATAGTGTTCCGCCTCTTCCTTGAAATCGAGGAGCCGCTCGGCCGGAGTAGCGATATTTCCCAGTAATATCTCCATGGCCCGAATGCTGAGTCGAAGCGGCACTTCAAAACCAGCGGCATGTTCCCCCCATGATCCAAGAGAGCCAGTATAGACTTTTCCCTCTTGTGGAAGAAAGATGAGATATTGAACGGGTGACAGGACCGCGTCAAAGAGTGTTCCTCCAATACGGGTAAACCCTCTCAAACGCATCCTCTGCGGGCGGTGATAAAACACGACCCCTTCAATATGTGGAGCAAAAGCCCCCACAAATCCCCGAAGCTCTGCCCGGAACAACCCACTGAGCGTCGTAATTGCTTGCTCCTGCTGATGCAGTTTCTCAAGCACGTGGTAAGCCACCATGGAAGGGGGAGATGGAGCGGATGGGCGTGAAATTTGCGGTGATGGAGGACATCCCGTCAGCAGAATACTCAGTCCAATACCTACAAGGACCAGGGTTCCCTTGCTTTTTTCTCTCTGAAAGTGGGCCATTTTGAATGAACTTGAATGAATGAGAAGCTAGGCGCAAGCGCCGACATGTTCCCGAAGCGCAGCGATATCTCGCAAGCCAATGAGTTCGATCTCGGCGTGAGCCAGTGCTTCGCTTGCCAAGTTTTGTGCGGGGAGGAAACATCGCTGAAATCCCAGCTTCTGCGCCTCCGCCACTCGAAGCAGTACATGAGGGACGGGCCGAATTTCTCCTCCAAGCCCCACTTCGCCAAAAAGTATCGTTGAGGTCTCCAGCGGGATTTCCCGAATGCTGGAGAGCACCGCTGCCACCACGCCAAGATCCAAAGCTGGTTCCTCGATGTGTAAGCCGCCTACCACATTGACATAGACGTCATAACCCGACAGATGCAGGCCTAAGCATTTTTCCATCACGGCGAGGAGAAGTCCCATTCGATTGATTTCCATCCCATTGGCCATCCGTTTAGGCATTGTGTATCCAGTCGGGGTCACCAGCGCTTGCAGCTCCACCAGGATAGGACGACTGCCCTCCATACAAGGAACAACCACCGACCCTGGACTTCGGGTTGGACGTCCTGCTAAGAACAACGCTGAAGGATTGCACACTTCCGACAATCCCGCCTCTCTCATTTCAAAGACCCCAATCTCATTCGTTGGCCCGAACCGATTTTTCACAGCTCGTAAGATTCGATAGGCATGGTCTTTCTCACCTTCAAAGTACAAAACCGTATCCACCAAATGTTCCAGTAGCTTTGGCCCGGCAATGACACCTTCTTTCGTGACATGGCCGATAATGAAGACCGGCGTGGCGGTCCGTTTGGCATACCACATGAGCTGGCAGGCCACCTCCTGCACTTGGCTGACACTACCGGGAGCGGAAGGCACGTGTTCGGTCAACACGGTCTGAATGGAATCAATCACCAGCGTGGTGGGATGAAGCTGATGGGCAATTTGGAGAATGGCTTCAAGCGAGGTTTCCGCCAGGACATACAGTCCCGGACTTTGCACACCCAGACGATCGGCTCGCATTTTGATCTGCTGACATGACTCTTCACCAGAGACGTACAGGGCAGGATGTTCGTTTTTCTCAAGTTGCGGAAGGACTTGTAACAATAAGGTCGTCTTACCTATACCAGGATCCCCGCCAATGAGAATGACAGATCCAGGAACTATCCCTCCCCCGAGCACTCGGTCAAACTCCCCTAATCCGGTCGGCAATCGAACTGTATCCTTGGACTCAATGCAGTTAAGGGGTACAGCCTGATTGGCTCCCTCCGCCACCCCGGTCGCTTGACCTCGCCGTGGAGCGAACTCCTCCTTCAGTGTATTCCACTGCCCGCAATCAGGACAACGCCCGACCCACCGCGCGGCTCGATATCCGCAGGATTGACAGACGAACACATTTCGAATCGGTTTCATGAGTCATCTCAACAGCGACGTTCCGGCGTGCTAGTTGCAGCACGAGCGCATGGAAATGACTGTTGCCCAGATGCCGGGTTTCTCTACCCTCATAGTTCTTTTCGAACTTCTTTCCACGTCTCCACAAGCTTTGCGCGACGGGGAAATTTCTGTGTTTTCGAAGACTTGTCCGACAAGATAATAGCTTGAATACGATTATCGACCAACACATGCGCAAAGGCGGAAGAGCGGCCGACCCCCGCTTCAATATTGTCCCAACCGCCTTCCTTCAGTTCGTCGATCACGCGCTGGAACGCCCGTGGGTCTGGCCCAATCGGCTTCGTCACGCTAGACGGAAAGTCGTGTTTCTTGAGCCACGCCCTCGCACGTTCAAGCCCAAGGCCGGTCCAACGGGAAAGATAGAGGATGTTATAATAAAACTTTCCAA
>RFGT01000135.1 GCA_003696975.1 Nitrospirota bacterium
AGAAAAAGAGGTAACCTGTGGGAGAAGCTCATGTCATGTCTGATTGGAGGCAAGCGAAAACACACCGATTCCTTTTGTCTTCTGGATTGTCCCTCCTTTTCGTGGGTCTCTGTGGGGTCGTCTCTCCTGCAAGAGCACTCATCCCTTCCTCCGATGGAAACCATCTTCTGCCTGGTGGGTTCCCTGAGGCCGCTGTGCAAGAAGAGACTCGACCATTCTTCCCGCTGGAAAACGAGAGGACTCTGCTGTGGGCCCAGCAAGGATTGAAGTTTTTTCCCCCGCCTGTTGCTCCAGCAAAGGGGCAAACACCACAGCATGCAGAACCTGCCGTGGATTCTTCCTCGTCTGCTCAGACCTCCGGCATACCCCAGGAGGAGGCAGACGTCCCTCTCCTCGAGGAAACCGTCGTGGAAGAAGAATTTCGCGATCCTTTTGAAGAGGAGGATGTCGATGAAGTGTATGATCCTTGGGAACCCTTTAATGAGGTTATGTTTCAGTTTAATTACCGACTTGATCAATATGTGATCAAGCCTGTGGCCCGCGGCTATAACCGGATTGTTCCAGTGAACGTCCAGCGGTCCATTGCCAACGCCTTTCATAACCTAGGATTTGTTCCCAGGTTGTTCAACAGCCTCTTGCAAGGCAAATGGAAGATAGCGAGTATCGAAATCCAGCGCTTCGCTGTGAACAGCACTATTGGCGTCGGAGGGTTGTTTGATGTGGCGAAGTATGGACTGGAGATCGAACCGCCTGCTGCAGAGGATACCGGACAAACATTGGGTGTGTATGGCGTACAGAGTGGCCCATATCTTGTGCTTCCTCTGCTCCCACCCCTCACGCTTCGGGATGGACTAGGATTCGTCGCAGATATTTTTATGAATCCCGTCAATTACTTCATTCCCGTGCTTCCCAACCTAGGAGCGAATGCCGGAAATAAGGTGAACGATCGGGCCTTGCATCTTGAAGTGTTCGAGGGTGTGGAAGAAACCACATTAGATCTCTATGGAGCAGTTCGTTCCGCCTATTTCCAACGAAGAATCAAGGCAATTCGGGAATAAAATCCCTTTCTCCCCGCTGGTCCACTCATTTCTTGACGTGCCAAATCCTTGCACGCAGGATTCAAAAGCACGCGAAAGGATAAGACTTTCTCCCAAGGAGAGAAAATGAAGACCTCGCAGGCTGCTATCACCGTCAGACGGGTTCCTGTACTTCGTCCTCAGGAGTCCGTTCTTTGTTTGTCACAATGCGTGCTTTATGAATCTAGAGCACAAGCGCCTGGTCCACGGGGATCGCCGCAGGTGCTACATGGTCCCGGGATTTCCCCCACACCCTGCGGTTCTGACCCCGTAACGGCGAATACGGAGAGTTGCTTCTGGACAGTTTTTGATCGACAGGAGGGGCATTCGGGAACGGTTGCCCCCTGGACAAGCATCTCAAAATGATGCGAACATGTTTGACAGATATATTCATATAAAGGCATAGCTCCTCCTTTTGGCTTGACTAACTGGTTCTTGTGCGGAAATCTTGTCCCATCGTATTTGAAGAATCACCAAAAGTATAAAAAAGCCCGATGAGATCTGACAACCGGACCACGGTAAGCCCTGCTGCAACCGTTCCCATTGCAACTCTTTAAAAATAGAGCATCTCATGTTTCGTGAGGAGAAAACCTTTATCCTGCGGTTTAGCCTTGAAGCTCAATTTCCAGAAGAGTATGAGGGAGAGGAGGACGCCTATAGCTGGCTTGCCGAATGGGAGGCCGTGGTCAAACCCGAGCTTTTGAAGACAATCTTCGCGTCCCTTCGGAAACATCCCGGTTGGACGGTGCATGTGCGCAATCGAGGAAAGGCTTCGACCGATGAGATCGAGATCGCATTGGTCAAAACAGTCGAGAATGCAAAACGAAAAGCTTAAAAAGAGATTAACTGAGTTGACAAAGGGATCAACAAGGTATGGACGTGAGATGTCGCTCGCATGGTCCATTCCACTGGCCCGTATGGGGTGGATTTTGTTCATCCTCCTTGTAGCAGAGACTTCGTTGTGGGCTCAGAATGTCACCCTGTCGGCTGGACTGAATATGATTGTCGGCAGACACCCTGAAGCCATGACCCTGGCTGATTTCAATGAAGATGGATTCCTTGATGTGGCGACGGCCAACCGAAATTCCGACGATGTCACCGTTCTCTTGGGAAACGGTAATGGCACATTCCAGGCTCCGATTTCCCTGGGTGCGGGGAAGAGCCCCATGGGCATTGCGGCTGGCGATATGGATAGAGATGGCCATGTTGACTTGGTCGTTGCGGAAACTCAGGCAGATCGCCTGGTGATCTTGCAAGGGCGAGGCAATGGCCTGTTCGGACCGCTTTATCGCTATCCCACCGGAAAGGGTCCCACGAAGGTGGCACTCGCCGATCTCGACCAAGACCGTGACCTGGATGTGGTCACGGTGAACAGTGGATGGCGTGGCCATTATCCTCCATTCAGCCTTGCCATTTTGTTGAATCAAGGCAATGGGCAATTGAGCGAGGCCCGCTTCTATGAACAGGGCGCTCGCCATGGGATGTTTCCCACTGATGTGTCGGTGAAAGATCTCAACGGGGACTCCCTTCCTGACTTGACCGTCACCTGGAGCCAACCCGGATGGAGGACCCCCAATGGTCTGGTGACGGTTCTCGTCAATAAGGGGCAGGGTGAGTTTGAACCTGCGCTTGAAATGAGGGCAGGTCTGACGTTGAGCGCGGTCGCGCAAGCGGATTTCAATGGAGATAAGAGGGTGGACCTGGTCGTGACCAGCGCGCATACGGATGAGGTGCGAGTGTTGTTGGCTAACCAATTTGGCCAGTATGCGAAAGGGCAATCGCTTAAGACAGGCTTCACCCCAGTCGCAGTGGCGATAGGCCATCTCAACGCCGATGACGCCAGCGATATAGTTGTGGCGAACCACGCGTCGAGCAGCGTGTCAGTGTTTCTGGGGATGGGTGATGGCACGTTTCGACCTGCAGGCCATTTTGCGGTCGGGCAAATGCCTACGGGCTTAGGTGTCCGAGATCTCGATGGAGATGAAATAGCCGATATTGTGACGGTGAACAGTGTCTCGAATGATCTCACCATCTTATTGAGTGGCCGCAAGGGTATTCCCTCAATCACCTTGAGTACGGAGCAACTGGTGTTTGCCCGCCAGGAGAAGGATGCCGGGACCAAAACCGTCATCGTCTCGAATATTGGGCTGGGCCCTCTGCGCATTCTCGATGTGGAACTAGGCGGACAGGCCCCCGCCGCTTTTGTGGTTGACGATGACAATTGTCGCGGGGTAACGCTGGAGACCGGCAAATGGTGCAAGGTCCACGTCGACTTCACTGCAAAAACCCCGGGAACGCATCATGCTCAACTGATCATCTGGGATAATGCTCCAGGGTCTCCGCATTTCATTGTTCTCCGGGGCAGGATTGAGGGCTAAAAAAGGCGAGACGAGCTGCCTTGCTGGTAACTGCCGCGTAGTGGGAGGTCAGCCAGGATAAAGATCTGCCTGCAGGATGCGATGCTGGCAATGGAGAGTGAGCGAGTGCAGGCACGTTATCGGGTGGGGATCGATATCGGTGGGACCTTCACAGATTTTGTGATCTATGACGAGGTGAGGGGAAGCCTGGATACCCTCAAACTCCTTTCGACCCCAGCTCACCCTGCCGATGCTGTCTTGAGTGGATTGGCGGCGCACTGTCC
>RFGT01000136.1 GCA_003696975.1 Nitrospirota bacterium
GGCATGAACCGCATTGAAGGCGTGAGAGGGACCTATGTTACAATGGTTCCTGGGTGATCCACGATGCAGACAACCCTTTCTTCTCACGAACGCGAGACACTCCGTCAGGTGTTGGAGCGGAGCTTTTCCGAGTCTCAGGCCCAGACCTTGGTCTCCGCGTTAGAGTTGCTAGCCCAGCACCTTGGGGAATCGCAACTGCACCGGGATCTACTGAGTTTTCAACAGGAAACCAAAGCCTGGCAGCAGCACATGGAGCAGCGGGCTGCCCAGGCTGAGCAGCGATGGGAGCGGATTGAAGGGGCGCTGGAGCGCTTAGCCGCATCCCAGGCGCGTACCGAAGAACGCGTGACCCGGCTGGAAGAGGCCACAGTCCGCTTAGAGGAAGGCCAACGGGTCCTCCAGGACGCTGTGGCCCAACTGGCGGCTGCCCAAGCGCGTACCGAAGAACGCGTCAGCCGCCTAGAAGACGCCATAGCCCAGCTCACCCACGCCCAAGCGCGTACCGAAGCGGCGGTGCAACAGCTCACACGCCAAGTCGGCGGTTTGAGCGATACTGTGGGCGGCGACATCGAGGATATCGCCTACATCGTCCTCTATGATGTGCTCAAACGCGAATTCGGCTGGGAGGTTGGCCCCCTGGAACGCACCTGGCAACAGTGGAATGGCGAACCCGAAGAAGTCAATATCTTTGGCCAAGCCTCGGATCCTGCCTCCCCAGAGCAGCCCATTTGGATTGTGGGCGAAGCCAAACACAACTTAAGCCTGCGGGAAGTGGAACGGTTTGCCAAGCAAGTGGAACGAGCGCGCCAGCATCTAACTGGGCGGGTCTTTGCGGTGTGTTTCTGCTATCGGGCCCGGCCCGAGGTGCGGACGCGGCTTCATGCATTGGGAATCCCGCTGGTCTTCTCCTATGGCCGCCTGCTTCAGTAAGGGGACCCGGCCTCTCTTCCCTCACAGGATTTCATAGCCTTTGGACCATCCCCCAGCCCCTCAGGACTTCGCTTTCCTCACTGGGAAGGATGAATGCTGTGAAAAAAGCTCACGACCCCTTTGCGTTCTTTCTCTGTCAGGATTTTGACGCTGCTTCAGCAAGCAGATACCGGTGTCGGTTGCTCGCACCACGGCCGCATTGGTGGCCGTTGGTTCATGTTCCAGGGTGTTGGAGTCAGCGGCCCTTGTGCAGGGTGTCACCGGATTTTACACCGCTAGCGGCATACAGTCCCGCACCCCTTAGAATTTCAACCCGTTTTTCAGGGGCACATTCTTTACTCCATCTCCCACCCAAAGTGCCATGGGCTTCTGGTCTAGTCGTCCGGCCATGAACCGCGTGTGTTCATCTCAAAAGGAGGCTCCTTATGATCTAGATCAAAAAGAAGAAAAAGAAATCCCCTACCCGCTCGTATGCCCAGAAACTCTCCCTCATGGCCGGCTCGCTAGCGGCTGTCACGTTTCCTGCCGCGGCTCACGCGGATATTGTGCATGTGACAGGGAGTCCTGTGACCCTGACCCTCCCAACTTCCGGCTTTACCTTTGTGGATTAGAATATCGACGGGGTAGGAGGGCCGGATTTCTCCTTGGGGGTGTGAGAATCAGTACTTCCATTGGTCCCTACATGGCCATTGGTCCTTATCCTTATGTTTCTCCTTATCCGGCGCTGGTGGGAACATACTTCAACTTGCCCGCACTCCCCAGTAGCTATACGGTCTCGGCAGGGAAATCTTTTAAATCTTTTATTTATTACGGGGTTCGCGCCGATGACTTACTCGAGTGTCTTCCCTACCCACGTCACAGGCTTTATTGATGGAGCCCCGAGATCTGGAACATCCTACATCAAGTGGGGAAACGCTGCCATGTGGTGGGCTGGTGACCCAGTCACCCGGTGGAGCCTCTCGTGGAGCCTCTCAATGGGGTGATGGTGTCCAATCACTTCCACCAGGCGCCACCCGATCCGACCAAGCCCTGGCCCATGAAGCCGGGCACCGTGCACCCCGAACGGCTCATCCCGGTGCTGGCGAAACTGCGCGTCCGGCTGGAAGAACTCGAAGGAGATCAGCTCCTGCCGTTTGTTCCTCGGGCGCAGAGATTAACCAGAAACAGGACCGACGTTTATACAGTCTGGCCAAAATTTTCGCGGAGACCGCGAGCATCCACGCCGCGGCCACGGCCATCATGCAACTGGAGCCTTGGGATTTCATGGCGGTGTACTATGATGCCATTGACCATTTTTGCCATGGGTTCATGCGCTATCGTCCTCCCCGCTCGCCGTGGATCCCGGAGCAGGATTTCGAGCTCTATCATGGGGTGGTGGAGGCGGCGTATCGGTTTCATGACCTCATGCTGGGCGCCTTAATGACCTTAGCCGGAGAGGACACCACGATTGTGATTGCCTCGGATCATGGCTTTCATCCTGATCGATTGCGGCCCCAGCATCTCCCCAATGAGCCCGCTGGGCCCGCGGAAGAGCATCGTCCCTATGGCATCTTGGCGATGAAAGGGCCGGGGATCAAACGGGATGAGCTCGTGTTTGGGGCCACGCTTTTGGATGTGACGCCCACGCTCTTGACGCTGTTTGGCCTGCCAGTCGGCCGGGATATGGATGGCAAGGTGTTGGTGACCGCGTTTGACTAGCCGCCCTCGGTGGAGTATGTGGAGAGTTGGGATGCAGTGCCTGGCGAGGCGGCCATGCACCCGCCGGACCTCCGCATTGAGGCAAAGGACTCCCAGGAAGCGATTCAGCAGTTGGTCGACCTTGGTTATGTTGAGGACCTGAGCAAGGATGCTCACCAGCGGGTAGCCGAAACAGTTCGAGAATTGCGGTATAATTTCGCCCGTTCCTATATGGGCACTCATCATCCAAGTGCCGCCGTGCCGATCTTAACGGATCTGTGGGAGGCGTGGCCCAAAGAGAGTCGGTTTGGCGTGAAACTCTTGACCTGCCTGCTTGACCTGGGCCAACTTGGGGAAGCGCGGACAGTGCTCAGCACGCTCAAGGCGCGCAAACAGGCCTATGCTCAGGAAGCCCAAGAGGAGCTTAAGACCCTAAAGGTGCAGTTGCAGGAGAAGAAGCTTGAGGAGTATCCCGAGCCGGAGGCGCGCAAGCTCCGGCATCAATTATCCAAACTGAAGGCGCAGGCCACCATGAACCCAACGACCTGGGCCTTCTTGGAGGGAACCTTGCTCCATGCCGAGGGCCGCTATCAGGAGGCACTGACGGCGTTGGAGAGGGCCAAATCCGTTCAAACGCACCAACTTCCCGACGTGTACCACATCGCTAGATGCGGATCATGCCGGGCAGATGTCAGGATCGGCCGGCCATGACGCCAGCGTTCAACCGGCTCTGGTGTCTGTTTAGAAGGAGAAAATCTCACCCTTACCCTGACTTCTCCTATGATGAGGGAAACAGGAGGGAAGAGAAGATTTCTTGATGTGCGGCCTGCTTTTCAGCGGCGGCAAGCGGTTTCCATGATTTGAGGAGTGTCGCCCATGGTTCAGAGTCTCGTTCAACCCCATGGTGGAACTTTAGTGAACATCCTAGTGGACCCGGAACGGGCAAACGCCTTACGGGCTGCCTCGCACGCCTGGCCTTCCTGGGATCTCACCCCGCGCCAACTGTGTGATCTGGAGCTGCTGTTGGCTGGTGGCTTCTCACCCCTTCGAGGGTTTCTGACGCAGGCGGAGTATGAGGCGGTCTGCGCCACCATGCGGTTGACTGATGGGACGCTGTGGCCCATTCCCATCACCTTGGATCTCCCCGCGTCGCTCGCACAACAGCTTGCCCCGGACACGTGGTTGGCCCTACGTGATCCCGAAGGAGTGATGCTGGCTGCACTCCATGTAGAGGAGGTGTGGCAACCTGATCGGTTGGCTGAAGCCGAGGCAGTCTACGGGACGACCAATCCCGAACATCCGGGGGTCGCCTTTTTACTGTCACATACTCATCCGTATTATGTCAGCGGCACGGTTGAGGGGCTTCAATTGCCTGTGCACTACGACTTCCGGGAGTATCGACACACCCCGGCTGCCTTACGGCACGAGTTTCAACAATTGGGTTGGCGACGTATCGTGGCTTTTCAAACCCGCAATATTCTGCACCGGGCCCATTATGAGCTCACGCTGCGGGCCGTGAAAGCTGTACAAGCCAATTTGCTGCTCCATCCGGTCGTTGGCCGAACCAAGCCCGGAGATGTCGACCACTATACTCGGGTACGCTGTTATCAAGCCCTGCTTCCCTACTATCCCAAACAGACGGTGAAGTTAAGCCTCCTCCCTCTGGCCATGCGGATGGCTGGCCCGCGGGAAGCGCTCTGGCATGCGATCATTCGGAAGAATTACGGCTGCACCCATTTCATCGTCGGCCGGGATCATGCCGGGCCAGGAAATGGATCAACCGGCCAACCGTTTTATGATCCCTACGCCGCACAGGAGCTTGTCCGCAAACATGAAGAAGAAGTGGGGATCACCATGCTGCCGTTTCGGGAAATGGTGTATGTGGACGAGCTCGCCCAGTATCTGCCGGAAAACGAGGTGCCTGCAGGCACGCGCATTCTGACGCTCTCCGGCACCGAGTTTCGCCGTCGATTGAAGACCGGACAGGAGATCCCTGCCTGGTTCACGTTCCCAGAAATCATTCGACAGGTTCGGCGCACATATCCGCCGCGCCATCAGCAGGGCTTTACCGTGTTCTTTACAGGGCTGTCCGGCGCGGGGAAATCGACAATCGCCAATGTGTTACTGGTCAAGTTGCTGGAGATGGGTGGCCGGCCCGTCACCTTGCTGGATGGAGATATTGTGCGCAAACATCTCTCCTCGGAGTTGGGGTTTTCCAAGGAACATCGGGATATCAATATCCGCCGGATTGGATTTGTGGCCTCGGAGATTACCAAAAATGGTGGAATAGCGATCTGTGCGCCCATTGCGCCCTACGATCAGGTGCGCAAAGACGTGCGGGCGATGGTAGAGCCCGGCGGCGGATTCGTGCTGGTGTATGTAAAGACCCCGCTTGAGGTCTGTGAAGCCAGGGACCGAAAGGGGCTGTACGCGAAAGCCCGGGCAGGGCTGATTCAGCAGTTTACCGGTATCTCTGATCCCTACGAAATTCCTACTGATGCCGAAGTGGTCGTGGATACTACCGAGCTCTCACCTGAAGAGGCTACCCAAGAAATTCTCCTATATCTGGAGCGGGAAGGGTATATTGCCGGAGGGAAGGAATTCCCAATCCCCCCTTGACATCCGAGATAGTAGTCGGGTGGAATGCCCTTATATCAGGTTATTGGATCTTACAGACACATCTTCGTGAACCGCTTTCACACGTCTCAGGCCTTCACACGTTCTTGACCACATTACTCGAACGATACATTTTTCGGGAATTGCTCCCGCCGTTTTGGGTGAGCCTGGCTGCCCTCTGTTTCATTGTCTTTACCAAAGAAATGCTCCGGCTTGTCGAATTGCTGGTGGCCAAAGGCATTGGCATGGTCTCGGTTTTCAAGATTATCCTCCATCTCATGCCGTCGTTTTTGGTCCTAACCCTTCCTATTGCCGGATTGATCGCTTCCATCACGGCCTTCGGCCGGTTGTCTTCCGACAAAGAGCTGATTGCCATGCGGGCCGCAGGAGTGAGTCTTTTTCGTATTTCCCTTCCCGTGGCCGTCTTTTCTTCACTGGTGTTCGCCTTGACCGTGTTCTTTTCCCAATGGGGCCAACCATGGTCGAACATCTCGCTCAAAAAACTCGCGCTCAGCCTGATTCAAGACCAGCTCGCTGTAGCATTGGATACGGGGGTGTTCAACAACCCTGTACCGGGCTTGATGGTCTATGTACCGGAATCCCCAGCCGGGACTCCTCCGGCCGGCATTTTCATTGCCGACCAGCGGGATGCCGCCAAATCCATGGTGATCACCGCCGAGCGGTTTCAGTTCATCCATGATCCCGCCCGCACTTATCTGGGGCTTCGGCTCTATAACGGGACTATTCATCATGTGCCCACGGACCACGAGCAGCACCATCAGGCCTCATTCCAGAGCTATGACCTCAAGTTGGACTTCTCGGAAGCCTTTCGTATTCAGCGCCCCGAACGCCCGAGTTATGACCAGATCCTCCAAAAACTCCAGGAGACCCACTGGCGGGATACCGGTGCGCTCAGGCGACTCATGGAATATTACAAGGATGTAGCCTTTCCGGTGGCTTCTTTCTTGCTCACCATGCTAGGGCTTCCTGTTGGCATTGTGTCGAAACGCTCAGGGCGCATTGCCGGAATGACCATTGGCATTGTGATCATGGTAGGGTATTATCTCCTTAATGTCCTCGGAGAGTTTTTTGTGACCACCCTTCTTCTCCATCCGTTTGCCGGCGCCTGGTTGCCGGATGTGGTCGTCTTGAGCATCGGAATCGTTCTCTTTTATCGATTGAGCCGTCAATAACCTATGGGCATTCTCTTTTGGTACGTGCTCAAGCAGTATGTCACGACACTTGTGCTATGTCTGACAGGGGTCACAAGTCTCTACCTGATTATCGACTTCTTTGAAAAACTTCGAAAATTTCTCCGATACGATGCGGAACTCCACTCGATCCTGCTGTACTTCTTCTTCAAAATTCCAGATATTTTCTTTCAGTTGGCTCCCTTCGCGGCGTTAATGGCGACGCTTTTAACCGTTGGCCTTCTCAACAGAAATCATGAAATCACGGCGATGCGCAGTTGCGGGCTCAGCCTCTTTCAGATGACGGCTCCGTTTTTTGTCGTGGGCTTTGTGCTCACCCTGGGGCTGTTAGGCTTCACGAGCGTCGTCATTCCTCTAGCCAACAGCCAGGCTGAGCTGATTAAGGTCGTCGACATCCAAAAGAATCCTAAGCCGCTGGCTTTCACCGCCAATGACCTCTGGCTCCGGCTGCGGCACCATGCCATCATGCATATCGAGGCCATTGATCCGGATGGCGCTCGACTCCGGTCCATTCAGTTGTATCGGCTCACTCCGAGCTTCGAGATCAAAGAGATTATCAACGCGAGGCATGCCTCGTTCACCCCAGACGGGTGGAGGCTGGAAATGGCTTCCCGACGCTCCATCTTACCGGAAGGCGGGGTGGCGATCACCCATCACGATCACCTCCCGCTGGAGCTTTCGTTAACTCCCGCAGACCTTCGGACATGGATCGCTATGGAACCCGAGCACATGACGCTTCATCAATTGTGGACTCATATCACTCGACTTCGCCACGAAGGCCACAATATCGCCCCATTTTTAACAGACTTCTGGGCGCGAGTGGCCTTTCCCTTTGTGTCACCCATGATGATCCTTTTGGGACTCTCCCTGAGTTTGGTCACCACATCCCATCGCCAGATGGGACTGGCCAAGGGCATTGGACAGGCCTTGGTCATCAGCTTTTTGTTCTGGACCACGCATTCCGTGGGAGTCGCCTTAGGACGAAGCGGGGCCTTGCCCCCCATTGCCGCCGGATGGATTGCGTGTGTGATGTTTTTTATTGTAAGTCTGAACTTGTTTGCCTCTATTCGCTATTAAGTGCATAATCAACTCCTCCCCTGCCGTATATGGGTAGTGAGGAGACTGCTTCTAAGGTTTGTACCATGGCACCGAAAGTTGTCGTCACAGGATTGGGCATTGTCTCGCCAATCGGCATTGGCGTGCAGGAGTTCTGGGCCGCTGCTCTGAAGGGTCAATCCGGGATTTCCTCACTCCCCTCCTTTGGTGATCTCGCCGCGGAATCCTATCGCTCCCGCGTGGCGGGACAAGTTCAGGGGTTTAACGTTCAGGAACACCTGGATGAGAAATTTGCTTCCCGCGTCGACCGGTACGCCCAGTTCGGACTCCTCGCTGCCAAAGAAGCCATCACCGACGCCGGGCTGGAGTTGGATCGAGAGTCTCCAGACCGCGTTGGCGTACTCGTGGGAGCCGGAATGGGCGGCATGATGATGGGCGAGCGTGAGATCACCCAGCTCTATAACAATGGCAAACCCCAGCGCGTGCATCCTAATTTCATTCCCACCATCACACTCAACTCCGCCTCAGGCATTATCGCCATGGCCTATGGGGCTAAAGGCCCTAATCTCACAATCTCGACCGCCTGCTCATCGAGTATTCATGCCATTGGGCAGGGACTCCAATGCCTGCGCTCGGGCAAAGCCGACGTGATCATTGCCGTGGGCGCGGATGCCAGCATTACGCCTCTGGTGTTTGCAGGATTCTGTTCCCTCCGTGCGCTTTCTAGTGCATACAATGACACCCCCACTCGAGCTTCCCGACCTTTCGACAAAGGTCGGGATGGGTTCGTCATGGGAGAAGGCGCGGGAGCCGTCATTTTAGAGACGCTCCGTCATGCCAAGCGCCGCCGGGCCAGAATCTACGCGGAACTCGCGGGATACGCCTCCACCAGCGAAGCCTACCATATGGTCATTCCCAAGGAAGACGGCGCTGAGATTGCCAAAACTATTCGTCTTGCGTTAGAGGATGCCAAGCTTCCCCCGTCGCAAGTTGATTACATCAACGCCCACGCAACCTCGACCATGGTGGGGGATGAAGTGGAAATACGCGGATTGCGTCGCGTCTTTCGGTCGCGGGTCAACCGCGTGCTCGTGAACGCCACAAAGTCGTTGATCGGGCACACGCTGGGAGCGGCTGGAGCGATCGGAGCGATTACCACAATTTTAACGTTGAATACGGGGCTCGTTCACCCTACACTCAATTACGAAGACCCCGATCCGGAATGCGCCTTGCCTGGCATTTCGGCAACAGTCCAAGAAGGGCGCATCAAGGTGGGAATCACGAATGCTTTTGGATTCGGGAGCAATAATGGCGTATTGGTGTTTAAAACTTTTTGACTCAACCGGCGGCGATTCTAGGCATGAGGCACGGCCCTTTGAGAAAACCATAAAAAGGATAAAACGATGAATGAGCAATCGCCTGTTGGCACGCAGATTCGCGAGGTGTTGGCTGCTTATCTCAAGCGCGATCCCGCTACCATCAAGCCAGAGCATTCCCTGCGCGAGGATTTGGGCCTTGATTCACTCATGACATTCGAACTGCTGTACGACCTGGAGAAAGCTTTTGATTTAGAGATTCCCAATGCCGATTTGCCAGGTCTGGTCACAATTGGGGATGTCATCGCCTATGTGGAAGCCCGGGTGGCACCTGCTCCCGCTTCCATGAAGCAATCCACGGATGCGACCTCGCAGGCCGCCCCATCCTCCACCGTACCTGTTTCCTCCCAGGCTGCGGCACGTCCATCCACCTCAGTGGCGTCATCAACTAAGAAACGATCCACACGACAAAAATCGAAGCCTGCTGCTTCCTCCGGCGCACCATCCCGCAGTCCTTCCAAAAAGTCTTCAGCAAGACGGGCTAAAACCTCATGAGGCCGGAATCGCCATTCTTATCGCCAGGGGTTCGGCTGACGGACCTTGCCCATGCCATTGGCGCTCACCTTGTCGGCCCGGGGGACCTTCTCGTGACCGGCGTCAACAGCGTGGAGGCTGCTGGGCCACATGACTTGGCATGCATCGCCAACCGGCGCTTTCAGGAAGCCGCCCATCATTCCCAAGCCGGCGCATTCATTCTCTCAGAACCCTGTCCCTCCCTCCTTCGCCCGCAACTGGTGTCCCCCAACCCGCAGTACGACTTTATTCGCCTCATCAATCGCTTCTTTTTACGCCCACGGCCCGCTCCTTCAATTGCCGAGCCTGTGTGGCGGGGAGAGATGGTCCGCATCGGGCCGGAGGTGACCATTGGTCCATTCGTGACCATTGGGCATCGCACCACAATTGGCACGCGCGCTACGCTCTCTGCCGGAGTCTTTCTTGGGGAGGATGTGGAGATTGGAGAAGAGAGTTTTCTCCACCCCCATGTCACAATCCTTGACCGCTGTCGCATTGGCTCACGAGTGATCATCCACAGCGGCGCAGTTATTGGAAGTGATGGATTTGGTTACGTGCAACACGAGGGTCGCCACCACAAGATTCCTCAACTCGGTATAGTTGTGGTCGAGGATGATGTGGAAATTGGGGCCAATGTCACGATTGACCGCGCCACATTCGGCGAGACCCGCATCCGGCGAGGCACGAAAATCGATAATCAGGTGCAAATTGCCCATAATGTCACGGTTGGAGAAGATTGCATCCTTGTGGCACAGGTGGGCATTGCCGGCAGCACAACCGTGGGTAACGGGGTTATGATCGGGGGACAGGCTGGGATTATTGATCACATCGTGATTGGAGAGCGGGCAAAAATTGGAGCAGGGGCAGGTGTCGAGCGGGACGTCGACCCGGAATCGATCGTTCTCGGCCGACCTGCCTTATCCTATCAGGAAGCGTTACGCATCCAGCCAATTATTCGGGATCTTCCAGCCCTACGGGAGCAACTTCGCCATCTAGAGCAGCGCATGAACGCTCTGGAATCCTCACACCCGCATACTCCTTCCAGGAAGAAACGGTCCTCATCTTCTTCGTCTCGCAAGAAGTAGCCTATCGTTTGTGACTTTTCACTACCGGAGGAATGACCTTGCGCCAGGAAAAAAGTTTCCCCCAGAAAAACCCCGCCCACGGCAGTGCAAATGCGGCCATGTAATCCAATGATCCTTCACTGAAACTCCAGATGGACAGCCCAATTAACAGACTTATACCCAGGAGATAGCATACGGGAACGAACCCGCGGCCCCGATGCGTCACCTCGACGTCACTTCCAGACTTTTTAATTCGCTGCGCTCCGCGCAGTTGAGCCGTTTTCATCCGATTGGCGAAAAACTGCGGGTATTCCCGAAGGAGAAACTTATGATAAGCACTCTGCCCCAATCCCAGTACAATACCCGCGACCAACAATCCGGAACTATGGGCAAAGGTGAACAGGTCATAGGTGCCGATAATCAATTGATACACCAGGGCGACGACCCCCACGACCATTGTCAGCAAGCCAAGCAGACCTGAAGGAAACAGAATATACGTTTTGATATATTCGTGGGCCCGCTCAATCTCCCCTTCTTTGCGCTTCGCCGTGATAATCTTTCCCATTGGGAATCGAGAACATGGAGTGGAGGTGTCGATCTTCAATCACGCTCGTCGAGCGTGGCGTCGGCATGGAGAGACGACGCATGGGCATGGTCGTCAGGCACACGGTACCGTTCATCCAGCCATGCCCCTAAGTCCAAGAGCTGGCAACGTTCTGAACAAAACGGACGGAAGGGATTGTGTTCCCATACCGTTTGCTGTTTGCAGAGTGGACATCTGCTCACCATGACATCAACATTATACCAAGAAGCGTTGGGCAACAAAACGCTCGTCCAGACGTATTCTCCGGCGTAATCCAGGAAGTGGGGGGTTGCATTCACAGGTACGCATCGGTAACGTGTACCGGTAGCAAGCTACAAGAAGTATGCAGGCTCCTCTCGAAACCAGTTTGGGTGAGATTCTCCTAACAGAGGAGCTTCACCACCGGCTCACGCCGGAGCAACACACCAGGCGAGCCACGTAACAAGGAGGCGCTATGAAAAATGTTCAAATTGTGTTTACGATCCAGGTCCCAGATCATGTTTCAGAGCAAGAAGTCAGCGCTAAATTGAATGAAGTCCTTGGGTCACTGATGGCTCAGGAGTTCGGCTTGGATGACAATGCTAATGAGTTCTCCACGTCTTCTCCCAGCGAGCACGGCAAGCACATTGGACATGCCTAGCACCCACATCGTCCCCTTGCCGTTACAGACCGCTTTAGATTATTTGCTGATACGGACCTCGCCCAAGGTCTCGCCGCCCCGGCGAGGGTAAACAAGCCCGAGATTCTACGATGTGCGTAAGACGTTCTGTCGCATACCACACCTGCCCTTCCAAACACGATACACGGATGAACAGTCCCCACACGATCCCGTGAGGCCACGGCTGTCGGAATTTTCTACTCCTTTGTAGCAGCCGCCAGTACGAGCCGACGCCAGAGAGGGCCCTGAGTGGCATCAAGGCGCAGCACCTGTCCGCCAGCGTTAGACAGCAAGAGGTTTCCGGTATCCTCATAAATCGAGAGAGTAATCCCCTCCTGTTTATCTCGGTGTCCAAGAGTCAACATCGGTTCCCATTGGCCTCCGATTTCCCGCACGGAGAGCGTGGACACACTCTGACCCAATCCTCCGACGATGGTTAACGAAGGCTGATTCTCCGAAACAAATCGGAATTCAAGAAACCCTCGATCATTCCGGCCCATGCGCCAGAGAGGCAACCCTTGCCGATCCGACGTGATTCGTACAATCGGTTCGTTTTTCTGGTTGTACACCACCAGCTCTTTTGTCGAAAGAGAATCGACGACGAGATGCGGAGAGCGCTCAGCCTCGACATTTTCACCGAGCCACCCTCCACCCACGATCTGCATACTTAGAGCGCCAACCACGCCTCCTATGAAGGAAATCATCAGCGTTTTCCAGTCTTTCATCAAAACAGCCCTCCTTCAAGTTTTTTTGAGTTGTCACGAAGACATTCGAGGGGGGACCCCGTTGCTCATTTCCCATTCCCCACGTTGATTGTTGTTGAGCCTTATGGTTCTTTCGGAGAAACAAGTGAATGAATTGAAGCACTCACGCGGTGTGTTCACGGAACATACTGTTCAGCCCAGCTCGAACGGTGTTCTCGACACTTGAAGAACTATCAAGCGCGGGCAAGATCGGCAGGCAAGAATAATCAGCAGAGGATAAGTGTGGGACTCGATAAGAAATGGAGCGGGTGACGGGATTTGAACCCGCGACCAGCGGCTTGGGAAGCCGATGCGCTACCACTGCGCCACACCCGCCCACTTTGATCGAGAAGGCATTCTAGGCATCCCTCTTAGATCAAGTCAAGCACCGCGTTGGGCGAAAGCGGCTCCATGGAATCGACTGCTTCGCCCGATTCTTCCAAGAAAAAGGGCGTAAGAGTGGATTTATGACTGGCGAACTTCCAAGATGGCGTATTTTCTCTTGCCGATTTTCATCTGATATCGTGCCCCTGCTTCTAACTGAACGCTGGCCTGCGGATCGTCGTACCGTCGAGCATTGATTTCCACAGCGCCTTGATGAATCAACCTGCGGGCTTCAGCCTTGCTGGGGATCAAACCGGTCCGCATCGCCATTTCAAGAATAGTTAGGGCCGGCATCGCCGGATCAGGCAACTCACGGAGATTGACAACGATATGGGCATCGGGTTGTTCAGGGAATACGCGGCGCTGAAACCGTTGTTCAAAATCGTGCCGAGCTTGGCGTGCTGCTTCCTCGCCATGATATTGCACCACCATCTCGTAAGCTAACGTCAACTTTGCCTGCATGGGGTGCAGACGCTGAATCTGTTGGAGATCATGTGAGGTTAAGAGCTCATAATAGCGGAGCATCAGTGAGTCGCTCAGAGACATGATCTTACCGAACATGTCCTCTGGCCGATCCTCCAAGGCAATGTAATTGCCTAAACTTTTGCTCATCTTGCGCGTCCCGTCGGTCCCTTCCAGCAGGGGCATGGTCATCACGATCTGCGGGGACTGCCCAAACTGCCGCTGAAGTTCTCGGCCTACGAGCAGGTTGAATTTCTGGTCGGTTCCCCCTAATTCCACATCAGCGCGAAGAGCCACAGAATCATAGCCTTGAATTAAGGGATAGAGGAATTCATGAATGCCGATGGGTTTATGCTCTCGATACCGTTTAGCAAAATCATCCCGTTCTAACATACGAGCGACATTGTACCGGGAACAGAGATGGATGAGCTCCTCCGCCCGCATGTCTTGCATCCACCGGCTGTTAAACTCAATACGCGTGCGCTGAGGATCCAGAACCTTGAAAATTTGCCGTTGATAGGTCTTGGCATTGGCGAGCACCTCTTCTCTCGTTAACGCTACCCGGGTCTCCGACACGCCCGTGGGATCTCCGATCATGCCCGTAAAATCTCCAATTAAAAAAACCACTTCATGGCCAAGATCCTGAAATTGCTTGAGCTTATGAATCAGAACCATATGTCCGAGATGCAAATCAGGAGCCGTAGGATCGAATCCCGCTTTGACCCGCAAAGGGCGATGTTCCGTCACGGCACGCTTCACCCGCCGTTCCAACTCCTCCTGGCTGATCACCTCCACTGTTCCTCGGAGGAGAAGAGCAATCTGCTGGTCCAACGAGAGCTGTTCATCCATGATTTTTTGTGGCATCGAGAATTATCCGCGCCGACGCACCTGATGGATCGCCAACCCTTCCCCGTCTTCACAAGCTTCCAGCAGCCCCTCGGCGAAGGTCGGATGGGCATGCATCATGTCTCCAATTTGTGCGAGTGTCGTACGAGTTTTAATTGCCAACGCCGCTTCATGAATGAGATCAGTGGCGTGGGCTCCTATGATGTGGACCCCGCGGATGATGCCTGTCGAGGCGTCGGCCACGACTTTGAACAACCCTATGGTTTCTCCCGTGGCGTGGGCCTTTCCCAATCCCATATAGCGAAATCGCCCGATCTTGACGGGGATTCCCTGAGCCTGCGCCTCCTGTTCGGTCAGTCCAACCCGACCGATTTCCGGCAGTGTGAAAATTCCCGCAGGGATGACACGATCGTCGAACGACATCCGCCGCCCCATGGCATTCGCCACCGCCACTTTTCCTTGTGCGGATGCCACATGGGCCAGCATCGCTTTTCCGACGACATCGCCAATCGCATAAATTCCCGGAACAGTGGTTTCCAGGTGATCGTTCACCACGATCTCTCCTCGCTCGCCAAGCTGCACACCTACCTGTTCGAGGCCAAGACCTTGGGTTTGATAGCGCCGCCCGACTGAAACCAGCACCGTGCTCACATCAAACTGGACGCCGGAGTGCAATGTGACTCGCAGGAGGTCTCCTCCCCGCTCCAGCCGCTCAACCGTTGTTCCCGTATAAATTTGGACTTGCTGCTTTTTGAGCTCGCGCTCGATGAGTCGCGAGACCTCCTCGTCCTCTGTTGGAAGCACCCGCGAGAGCATCTCCACCATGGTCACTCGCGAACCCAGTGCGGCAAACAGCGAAGCAAACTCGCACCCTTCCACACCTCCGCCGACAATCAGAAGGCTCGAGGGCACCTCTGTCAAATCTAAGGCCTCCTTGCTTGTAAGAATCTGCTTCCCATCGATAGGAAATAATGGAAGAGTCGGCCATGAGGAGCCCGTCGCGATCACGATAGCATCGGCATCCACCTTGATCGTGGTTCCATCGGGGGCCGTCACCTGAACCACTCGCTCAGTGAGCAGAGTCCCTGTTCCATACAGATAGGTGATCCCCCACGCTTGAAAGAGAGTCGCAATGCCCTGGACAAGCTGGGTGACCACCCGATTCTTGCGGGCAACCATAGCGGGAAGGTCATAGTGGACAGCTCCCTGCACCCGCAGACCACTCTCCCCGACATGCTGCAGCCGTTGACCAAGCTCGACCACAGAGAGCAAAGCCTTGCTGGGAATGCAGCCCCAGTTCAGACATACCCCGCCGAGCGCTTGATTCTCGATCACCGTCACACGGGCTCCATATTGAGCCGCTCGGATGGCGGCCACATATCCACCTGGTCCAGCCCCAATTACCACGAGATGCACGGGTCACCCCTTACTCAGGATTGAGAGGCAAGAAACTGTTCATACTCCGAGGCGGTCATAAGGGCTTCCACTTCCTTCGGGTCGGCCAACTCGATCACGGCAATCCATCCGCGACCGTAGGGGTCGGTGTTCAACAGTTCTGGATGATCCTGCAGTTCGGTATTCACCTTAACCACAGTTCCGCTCACAGGAGTGTACAGGCTGGAGGTCGCTTTGGTGGACTCGATTTCGCCAATTTCTTGATTCGCCGTGACCGCTGCCTCAACTTTCGGCAAATCAATGTAGACCACATCACCGAGGGCATCTTGGGCAAAGTCGCTGATTCCGAGAGTGGCCTGCTGCCCCTCCACGCGAATCCATTCATGTTCTTTGTGGTAACGCAAGTCCTGGGGAATCATGCTCATCTCCTTCCCTTCCTAGCCGAATCTATGCCATCCATACGTCCGTCTCACCTGGACGTTTCATAAATAAGGCACAGGCCTTTGTCAAGGAAGTGCGGGGAATGTCACAATTCGACCTACGTCACGGGGAAGTGCCATCAATTCATCCAACCCTGCCGAGCGATTCGGATGAAGCGCCGATTCACGGGGGAGAATGACCCAGATACGACGGGGATTCCGCAGATATTGTATCATCTGCTCGAGAGCCGCTTGGGCCAAGGCCGGTGGGCGGATCCTCCCACCGGTCTGAATCGCCACTGCCCGCCTCGACGGAGTCCAATCCAAAACAAAAAAATCGAACCCCTTGTGAGTCGCTGCGATCCAATCCTCGCTATAACGGGCCAATCCCTGCACCGGGTGCACAACACTTTCAGGGTGCACCTCCAATCCCGCTCGAAGGGAAGGCTGTTGCTCGCGCAAGCGTTGCAGGAGATCGCTCAGGATTTGGAGACGGCTTCGCGCTTTCCATCCAGTCCAGCGCCAGAAGAGCGGAGAGACCCGAGCGGTCTTCCATGAGAAGGGGCGCTCACGGCGTCCTTCCTCAGTCTGAGACTCGCGTCCAGTGAACAGATGTACAGGGTTCAACGGCTCGCCAAAAACCCGGGTAAATTCCTGAAGACTAGCGGGATGAAATCCCTCATAGGGTCCCAGGGGAGCCCCGGCACGAAAGAGGATACCCGCTATACCTGTCTTCACCAAATCCTCCAAGCGCGTTGCCACAAGGTCTTGATACGGCGGAAACGACAAGGAAAAGAACGGTGAAGGGCGGAGAGTATTCGTCGCTGGATGAAAAATACGATCGTGCCATTCTGCCGACACGGTTACCAAGCCATAGGTCCCTAAACACCGGGGAGTAACTGCAACGTACACCACCCCTTCCCAAGCCCTCATTCGCTTGACAAACGGCTTCAGATGTTGCTCTACCACTGTCTTCCAGGCAATCGTCTGAGGAATGCGCAAAGGAGAGCGCGAAATTTTCCGCTGTGGTTCAAGGTGCCGACAGGGAAAATCAACAAGCAGGACCCGCGGCTTTCCGTTGTTGAAAGCCGCCATCCAATCGTGAAGTGTTTTGTGTAACGGAACCTGGAGTTGATCAATCGTGAGCAGCACACCCGTGACAGGATGATGCGGCGCAGAAACGGCTCCAAGTTGAGCCTCGATTTCGGCGATGCGCAATCGAGCTTCTCGCGCATACGCCTCATCCTGATGCTGCTGTGTCAGGAGACGATATTGCACCAATGCCTGGAGAGTCTTGCCCGTGGCGTGATACGAACGAGCCAACCACCATCTCGCTTCCGGGAGTACTGACGATCGAGAATGCGTGTCAAGGAACCGTTGAAGAACAGCAATGGCCTCGTTATAGCGGCGTTGGACGACCAACGCTCGTGCCTCCTGAATCAGCCGCCGCTCCGCGCGCTGGTGTAATTCCTGCAAGACCACGTCTTGGGGCGGCGTGGTTGTGCAGGCGGCTATGAAGAGAGCCATGAATAGGACGAGGCGTAAACTCCCGCGCCAGAGGTTTCGCTTTCGTAAACAGCCCTGACGGCACCCCCGCGAATCCCACAGCACGTTCACCGCCACAGAAAATCGGGAGGATCGCAATGTCTCAGCATGCAGACAACTCGATCCCTGGAAAGAAATAGCTGATCTCAAACGCCGCAGTTTCCGGAGAATCCGAGCCATGAACCGCGTTGGCTTCGATAGAGGCCCCATGAATCGCCCGAATCGTGCCGGGAGCGGCCTTGGCCGGATCCGTTGCCCCCATCAAGTCACGATAGCGTGTGATGGCGTGTTCACCCTCCAACACAAGCACGACCACAGGGCCGGAGGCCATATAGGAGGTCAAACTCTCAAAAAATGGGCGCTCGCGGTGAACGGCGTAGAACCCTTCCGCTTCCCGCTTCGACAACCGCACCATTTTCATCGCGATGGGACGAAGCCCAGCTTGTTCATAGCGTTGAATGATGTCGCCGATAACCTGCTTCCTCACCGCGTCTGGTTTGATGATTGCCAGCGTCCGCTCAACCATCATTTATCCATCCTTTCTCTGAGTAGAGGATAAAAGCCCATCCCAAGGGCCTGCCGGTCCGCCATTCTAGCAAGATCTCTGCATCGCTGCCAGCACAATATGCCTGAACCCCACTTTTCAACAGAACCCTGCTCGCCTGAATATTGGCATCAAGGGACGCTACCGGCCTGTGATTAACACGATCTCCGATGGGGCGACCGTAAACTTTTCGATATCTTCCTGAACCGCTGAAGGCTGCTCGGCATAAGCCAGGCGATAGAGCGTCAGGCGGCTCGTCTGGTGAATAAAGTCCCCTGGGATACAGAGTCGACTGTGAACAGGATCGGTATTAATCACAATCCACCCCACTTCCCCCGGAGCTTCGAGGGTTCGCCGTTCAAGGATGATGAGCCCTTCGATTGGAGAAACCACAGCACGAATATGACCTTCACCCTGTAAAATCGGCAAGCACCGTTTCAATTCATTGACCGCTGCCACAAAGGCACATAGGTCGAAGGTTGGTGTTTCCCAATCCATGGGCTGAGTGGTCACGACATGAAGGTTGCGTTGAAATCCAAATTCATAACCAATGGGCATCATGATCCCCGTGGAGAAAACAGCCGCGAACCCATATCGCAGACGTTGAATCCGCTCGTTCCCGTGAGTTTCGCGTGCAAGACGCGGGGTATCATGCGTCTCCGGAAACGAGATCGAGGCCAAGTCGGCAAATTCATGTTGCTGTTGCAAACACCAATCTTCCCGGAAATCCCACCACTTCGAACTATTACAGAAGAAGTGAAACCCTGCGTGACGCAGGGCTCGCATCTGTTCAAGCGTACACCCCAGATTTTCAGCGAAAAAGACCGTACGCGGATTGATCTCCCTTGCCCGCTCCATCAAATAGCACCAGAGTTCCACTGGGACTTGATAGGCGGCATCGCATCGGATGCCTTCAAAGCCCATCAGGAGGTAGGCTTTGAGGACGTCGGCCCAATAAGCCCATAAGGCTTCGCGATTGGGGGCATGAGAGTTATCCACTTCAGCCAAGTCACCCCAGATCGTCTTTTTGCTCGGATCGACTGGATCGACTGCACAGGGGTGGCGCACAGCTCCATAGGCTTCCCACTGAAACCATTCAGGATGCTGGATAAGCAGTGGGGAATCAACCGCTGTATGATTGACAACCAAATCGATCATAGGATGCAGTCCCAAGGCAGCAATAGCACGAATAACAGGCTCAACACTTTGCAAGGCATCAGAAACGATGGAAGACGGGATGAAGTCTGGGTTGAGACGATACGGGTCCTTCACGGCATAGAGACTTCCGGAAAAGCCAGGATACGAAATTGGATTGAGATACAACCAGTTGAATCCCATGGCCCGTGCCCGTCGGGCATGGCCGATCCATTGATCAAAGGTCCCAGCTAATCGTGGAAAAAGATTGTAGATAAGCGGAATCCGGTAGTGGTCCGCTAACTCATTGTTCCTCATTTTTCAGATACCCTTCCAAGTAAAATGGTAGTCCATGTGAATGGTTGCTCGGTATGTTCTCTTGCATCCCAAGAAGGGATCATGACAAGATTACACATCAATTTCGCACTGATTGACGTCGCTGTTCCACATATAAATAAATGGCTGCGCCAAGCCGATCATTCCGCTGATGTATACGCTCAAGGAAATTCTGAGAGATGGGATTACTTCCCTCTTTCTCCTTCTGCCCCTTGCCATATGGCAGTTCCCGGGTTGGACTGGAGAAGACCTCTCGCTTTCCTCACCCAAAGCACGGCAACCCGCTCGTTCTTCCTCTCCAGCACGCTCCCAAACTGATCTGCCATGGTACGACAAGCAACGTTTTTTTCTGCATATTCAAACGCGCCTGCCGGCTTATCGATCACACTTTCAACAAGCCGCCCAGCGATACGGTCTCCCGTGGACATTGCTGGCGGCCCAAGCCTATCAAGAGTCCCGATGGCATCCTCTGGCTACAAGCCCGACGGGGGTGCGCGGCCTGATGATGCTTACGAAAACGACCGCGGCAGATTTAGGGATTACCAACCGATTGGATCCCCGCCAAAGTATTTTTGGTGGAGCACAATATTTTGCTTCTCTCCTTGCCCAATTGTCTAAGCATATTCCCGAACCTGACCGCATATGGATTGCCCTTGCTGCGTACAATGTCGGACTCGGACATATTAAGGATGCCCAACTCTTAGCCAGACGTCTGGGTAAAAATCCCCACTCCTGGGAAGATCTCAAGACCGTCTTACCCTTACTGGCTCGCAAACAGTATTACCAGACTTTACCCTATGGGTATGCTCGGGGGTGGGAACCAGTTCAATATGTCAAGCGAATCCGAGCGTATCGACGATTACTTGAACAACATTTCCGGGAAGTCTAACATCTTTTTTCTTTCACCGCATTTCCCATTCCGATTCCGGCGCAGTTTCGACCTTGCTCACATGCTGGGTGTCGAAGCCCCTGCATGCCAGTATTGTATCCTGGAGCAGGACCTACCGCCATGCACGAATGGTTTAACACTCCGCCCAGGCGTTGCCTGAGACTCCTTCCCCTTCTTACGCTGTTGCTCGGATTGCCTTTCGCCGGCCTCCTTCTTTCGAGAAACCCAGTGGCGCCGTATTTTGACTTCCCCCCGACTACCTCATTTCTGGAACATGCTCCCTTCTCTTGGGCACATTTTCTGGCGTTTGGCCTTGTGGATGCGGCCCTCCTAGGCATTCTGCTCTATCTCGCTATTCCGAATACTCCCCCTCCTCCCCTCCATCAAGAAAGCCCGCATTGGTCTTTTCCCTGGTGGGGATGGGTGGGTCTCATCGGCCTTGTGATTTTTTGGATATTGGCATGGTCTCGATTTTCGTGGTTCACTCCATGGCAGACACTCACTTTCACCCCCCTTTGGATTGCCTTTATTCTCGTCGTCAATGGATTAACCTACCGGCGCACCGGAACCTGCCTCTTACAAAACCGTCCTCAATTTGTCGCAGCCTTATTCGGGGGAAGCGCGTTGTTTTGGTGGTATTTTGAATACCTTAACCGATTTGTTCAAAACTGGTACTATCATGGCATTGAATCCTTTTCCTCATTCCAATATGTCTTCCACAGCACACTCGCCTTTTCCACCGTTCTCCCCGCAGTCTTGAGCACCTATGAATATCTCACCACCTTCCCTCAACTCCGGTGTCGGGCCATCATCCGACCTTTTCATCTCCCTGCTTCTCGGACCCTCGCCTGGATCACTCTCCTGACAGCTTCAGGCGGGTTGTTTGGCATCTCCCTCTGGCCCGATATACTCTTCCCGTTGCTATGGGTTGCTCCCCTGCTCATGATGTTGTCTTGGCAACATCTGGTCCAGGAATCGACACTTCTTTCAGACTTGCCTCGCCGCGGGTGGAGAGTGGTGGTTCTTCCCGCCTTTGCGGCATTAATCTGTGGAATATTTTGGGAAATGTGGAATGCTTACAGTGAAGCACATTGGGTATATAGCCTCCCGTACGTACATGCCTTCAAACTTTTTGAAATGCCTCTACTGGGATATGGAGGATATCTTCCCTTTGGTCTCGAATGCCTCGTCGTGATTGATGTCATCACGCAAACATGTGGATTTCGTCCCTTTCACCCGCCTGATCATTTACATACCCCACCGATCTCTGCAAACTCCCCGGGCCAGAAGAAAATGAACCAGGCACTCTTCATTCAAGCCGGCAAGAGGCATGGAACCTCACGGTATTGATCAAGGCTCTGGCCGAGATGCGCAAGCGCTTGGGCGGCTGGACAGTACGGATCTAGTTCAACCACGGGTTGGAAAAGGTGAATGGAGCGACTTACGGCGGGGTCTTCTGGAATCTCTCCCGCCACAGCCACGTCACAGCCGATAAACTTGTTGATCATCTGCTGTAAGTAGGCGATGGAAAGCGTGGATCGAGGATGCATGCGATTAATAATCACCAATGGATGAAACCCTTGAAGCGCCATCTCCGCCGCCTCTCGCCCTAGTGGATGTCGGCATGCCATGCGAGCATACACTTCAGAAAGGCCTTCATAGTCGTGCTGCCGCAAGATGGATTTGATCACTCCCCTGTCCTCACACCTTATCATGAGCTTGCGAAAAGCAGCACTTTTGATGAATCGGTACAGTTCAATCGTCGCAGGTGGATCGGGCGTCGCCATAGCGAGTTGGACCGAACCTAATAGAAAAAAATCCAGGGCATGGAAATGCGTACCTGGGGCGCAGTCCAAGATAACAATGTCGGCGTCGAGTTTGCGCAAGTGTCGAAGAAGGCGCTGTTTCTTGGGATAGGAGAGTTCCGCAAGCGCAAGGGGATGGCTTGAGCCAGCAATCAACTGGAGCCTGTGCCCCCAATGGACTTCACACATGAGTTGTTCAAGCGAGTCGACGCGCCGTGCCAAAAAGTCAGCCAACGTGAGAGATGGCTGCATCTCCCCAAACAATAGATGGAGGTTGGCCCCTCCAATATCGAGATCGACCAAGACGACACGCTTTCCCTGTTTAGCCCATAGCAACCCTAAATTGCTGGCCACCACGCTTTTTCCTACTCCACCCTTACCCGAGGCAATCGAAATCACCATCGCCATTGCGACACCTCACATCTGTTGTGCTGCCTCCCTTCAGCCCCTTTCTTGAGAGGGAGTTCGCGATAGTCTGTCTTGCTCCTGAATCCCCTTAAGCCTTCTCCGCCCACCCTGCTCAATTACGAGTGTGACGATGGATCCACTCCTGGGAGTTCCATGTTTTGATGTGTTCCAACACTGGAACTACCAGAAACTTTTCGGCTGTTGCGTGAATATGGTTGAGGTTCCTGAAGAGGGTTTGTATGATGGGATTGACCTTTCACAGAAGACGGAGGTTACTAATATCTCATGGCATTTGGCGATTCTTCGTTACCGGGATCCGAAGCGCGTGCGAAACTGAAAGAAGTTCGCAATCGCTTGACCTCAGCACAAGCGGTTACAGTCCTGACTGGCGCAGGCATCTCCGCAGACAGCGGGATTCCAACGTTTCGGGGAGCCGATGGCCTATGGAAAAACTACCGTCCGGAAGAGTTAGCCTCTCCTGAGGCCTTTTCCCGCAACCCCTCACTCGTCTGGGAGTGGTATAACTGGCGGCGCGAACTCATTGCCGCCAAGCGCCCCAATGCCGCTCACTATGCCCTGGTTGAGCTTGAACGCCGAATCGATCGATTCTGGCTGATTACCCAAAATGTCGACGGCTTCCATCGCGATGCCGGCTCCCGCAAGCTCTCCGAAATCCATGGCAACATCTGGATGGTCCGCTGTACCACATGTGGGGGAGTGAGAGAAAACCGACAGATCCCGATTCCTATCTTACCAACCTGCCCGGACTGTCAGGGGCTCTTGAGGCCCCACATTGTCTGGTTTGGAGAGTCCCTACATCCCCTCGACCTTGATCACTCCCTCGCCGCCCTTCGAGCCTGTGAGATCTTGCTCATTATTGGGACCTCTGGGGTGGTTTATCCTGCCGCTTCCTTTGGACCCATCGCCAAAGAGCACGGGGCTTTTGTCGTTGAGCTCAATTTGGATCCCACTCCACAGTCAGCACTCGTTGACCTCGCCATTCAAGGCCATGCGAAGGATCTCGTTCCTCAGCTGCTTTCCCCGCCACCATTATCATCTCATTTTCTTGACTCGGATCGTGACAGTTTGTTAGGTTGATTTTCTTGAAACTTCCAGTGGTTAGGAGTGCCTTATGCACCTGACAATTAATGGGAAATCTGAAGATCTTGAGGCCAGCACAGTTCTTGATGTGTTGAAAGTCAAGGATATTGATCCCCATATGGTGGCAGTTGAACTGAACACTCAGATCGTAGAACGCGATCATCTTGCCACCACACCGGTGAAGGAAGGGGATAAGCTTGAATTCCTCTTTTACATGGGTGGTGGGGGGTGACCGCACAGGTTCTAGCACGCATTACCGAGGGGATTGGCCACACACCTCTTGTTCGCCTGAACCGTCTCTCCCCGGAAGGTGGCGCGACTATTTATGGGAAAGTAGAGTTTGCCAATCCTGGAGGAAGCGTCAAAGATCGAATCTGCCTCAACATGATTGACGAGGCAGAACAAGAAGGGCGCCTGAAACCCGGGGGCACCATAGTCGAGCCGACAAGCGGCAACACGGGTATCGGATTGGCCCTTGTATCAGCAGTACGGGGGTACAAGCTCATCCTTGTCATGCCGGAGAGTATGAGCCTCGAACGTGCCAGTCTTCTCTCTTCTTATGGCGCACAGCTCATCCTGACGCCGGCCTGGGAAGGGATGAAGGGCTCAATTCGAGAAGCAGAAGGCATCGTGGCGCAAAATCCGGAGTATTTCATGCCGGATCAATTTTCGAACCCTGCCAATCCAGCCATGCATCGGAAGACGACTGCCCTGGAAATCTGGGATGCCTTGGATGGCCGGATTGACGCCTTTGTTGCCGCTGTGGGCACAGGCGGGACAATTACCGGATGCGGAGAAGTCTTCAAAGCCCGCAACCCGGCAATTCGAGTAGTGGCCGTTGAGCCAGCCAGTTCAGCCGTGCTATCCGGAGGTGAGCCGGGTCCCCATAAGATTCAAGGAATTGGCGCGGGATTCGTCCCCAAGGTGCTGAATCGGTCTATCATCGACCAAATCATCACCGTGACGGACGAACAAGCGTATCAAACGACCAAGCTCTTAGCCAAGAAAGAGGGGCTTTTAGTAGGTATTTCCACAGGAGCCAATGTGTATGCAGCACAACAAGTCGCTCAAGAACTCGGGGCAGGAAAACAGGTGGTAACGGTGCTATGCGATACGGGCGAACGATATCTAAGCATCGAAAAATATTTTAATATTTGAACCCATACCGTGTTGTCCTGTGAACACAGGCATGACGATACGCCATGAACTTCACTGAAGAACAAATCACGCGATATAGCCGACATATTCTCCTACCCGAGGTAGGAGGAAAAGGGCAGCAGAAGCTTGCAAGCGCGAAAGTCTTTGTTGTCGGGGCCGGGGGATTAGGGTCGCCTGTAGCACTGTACCTGGCGGCTGCAGGTATTGGCACGATCGGGCTCATTGACAGCGATCTCGTGGATTTATCCAACCTCCAGCGCCAAATTTTGCACTATACCCCGGATATCGGGCAGGCGAAGGTCCAGTCGGCCAAACGTAAAATTCAGGCCCTGAATCCCGATGTGCAGGTAGAGAGCTATCAAGAACGATTGACGGCCCGCAATGCGTTGGACTTGATCCGTCCATACGACGTTGTCATCGATGGAGCTGATAATTTTCCGACAAAATTTTTGCTCAACGATGCCTGCGTGTTCGCCGGTAAGCCCTTAATCCATGGGGGGATCTTACGATTTGATGGGCGAGTTTTTACCATTCTCCCGAAGCAGTCAGCTTGTTATCGATGCGTGTTCAAGTCCCCTCCGCCACCCGGCTTAGTGGCAAGCTGTCAAGAGGCTGGTATTCTTGGTGTGGTTGCCGGTATTATTGGCACCATCCAGGCTACCGAAGCCTTGAAACTCATCTTAGGGATTGGCAATCTCTTAACTAATCGTCTCTTAGACTTTGATGCCCGATCGACCACCTTCCGTGAAATTCGGATTAGACGTAATCTTCGCTGCCCAGTATGTAGCGAGCACCCAGAAATCACCCAATTGGTTGATCACGAACAGGAAGTCTGCCAACTTCCCGGGACCGCCAGTGTGTCGTCCTAGCTGGCCCTTGGATTAGAGGAATCGCATATGGCTAAGATGCAAGCCCTCAATTGCCGTGAATGCGGAAAGGAATATCCCACCGAAGCGCTTCATGTGTGCGAGCTTTGTTTCGGACCATTGGAGGTCAAGTATAACTATACTGAGATCAAACAGGCGATTTCCCGAGCGAGTATCGAGGCTGGTCCACGAAGCCTGTGGCGATACAGCGCGCTTCTCCCTATCGAAGGTACTCCTACGGTTGGGATTCACGCAGGTTTTACCCCTCTGGTTCGCGCCAACAATCTAGGCGCGTTTCTCGGCCTTGACGAACTGTATATCAAAAATGACTGCGTGAACCACCCCACTCTCTCCTTTAAAGACCGAGTTGTGGCGGTCGCACTCACTCGGGCTCGAGAATTGGGTTACGAAACCGCCGCCTGTGCTTCGACGGGGAATCTGGCTAACTCGGTCGCTGCTCATGCCGCTCAGGCCGGCATGCAATGTTATGTTTTCATCCCCGGTGACCTCGAGACCGCAAAGGTCTTGGGAAACCTGATCTATCGTCCCAAGGTCATCGAAGTCGAGGGCACATACGATGACGTCAATCGCCTGTGTAGCGAGATCGCGGCAGAGCGCCGGTGGGCTTTCGTAAACGTGAATATCCGTCCCTATTATGCAGAGGGATCCAAAACCCTGGCCTTTGAAACAGTGGAACAGCTCGGCTGGCAGGCTCCTGACCATGTTGTCGTTCCGATGGCTTCCGGTTCACTTCTCACCAAAATTTGGAAAGGGTTGAACGAACTCCACACCGTCGGACTCATTGGCCCTGTTTCCACAAAGGTCAATGGGGCCCAGGCTGAAGGATGTTCTCCCATCGCCACGGCCTTCAAGCAGGGACGCGATTTTTTCAAACCGGTCAAACCGAACACCATTGCCAAATCTCTTGCTATTGGCAATCCTGCTGATGGGTATTATGCGTTGAAAACGGCTATGGAAAGCGGGGGACAGATGGAGACGGTTACCGATGAGGAAATTGTGGAGGGTATCAAGCTATTGGCCCAAACGGAGGGGATTTTTACAGAAACTGCTGGTGGAGTCACAATTGGTGTCCTTCAAAAGCTCGTCAAGCAAGGGATCATCAAAAAAGAAGATGTCACAGTCGCGTACATTACCGGCAATGGGCTCAAAACCCAAGAGGCTGTTGTGGATTCTGTAGGTCGGCCCATTCGCATTCCGCCCAGCCTCGTGAAATTTGAACAAATGTTTGGATGATGATGTTTGGAGCTAAGTAGGGAGCCTATCCATGATCAAAGTCAGAATTCCCACTCCCCTTCGTTCCATGACCGGCGGGAAGGGGGAAGTCGAAAGCACGGGAGGAACCATCCAAGAACTCATAGACAATCTTGATTCTTCTCATCCCGGATTGAAAGATCGGCTTTGTGATGAACGAGGTGAAGTGCGACGTTTTATCAACATCTACGTGAATGAAGAAGATATACGCTTTTTGACAGGAAAGCATACACCGTTGAAGGACGGTGATGAAGTCTCCATTGTTCCAGCTATTGCCGGTGGATCCTTATGAGTAAACTACGCTTTCACATTCGGTTCCCTGAGGAAAAGATTCCGGAGCCGATCATTTACCAAATCGGGCACGAGTATAATGTGGTGACCAGTATCCGCCGGGCCGACATCCGGGAAACCACAGGCTGGATGGATGTGGAATTTTCCGGAGAGACCCAAGAGATTGAGCGCGCCATCGAGGGTCTTCGGCAAAAGGGGGTGCTGGTCGATCCCATTGAATTGAACGTCGTCGAGTGAGCAGGCATGACGGAGTTGACCGAAGAGCAAATCCAACGGTACAGCCGCCAGATTATTTTGCCTGAGGTAGGCGGGAAAGGCCAGCGCAAACTGCGGCAGGCTAAAGTGCTGATCATTGGAGCGGGAGGCTTGGGATCCCCGATTGCCCTATATCTAGGAGCCGCGGGAGTTGGCACGCTGGGCCTTATCGACGGGGACCGGGTAGACCTTTCCAACCTTCAACGGCAAATCCTTCATACCACAGCTTGCGTGGGAACTCCCAAGGTGGAATCAGGACAGCAACTGTTGGCTGCACTTAATCCCGACGTCCACCTGCGGATCTACCAGGAGCACATCACCGTCGCCAATGTGATGGATATTGTGTCCGAATATGATCTCGTCCTCGATGGTTCCGACAATTTTGGGACCCGATTTTTGGTCAATGACGCCTGCTTTTTTGCCAAAAAGACCCTGATTTCCGGAAGTATCTTTCGCTTTGAAGGGCAACTTGCCACTATCAAGCCCCATGAGGGCTATCCATGTTACCGATGTTTGTATCCTGAGCCACCCCCAGCGGGCCTTGTGCCTAACTGTCAAGAAGCGGGAGTTCTCGGCGTGTTGGCTGGAACGATTGGTATTCTGCAAGCCAATGAAGCCATCAAAGAAATCTTGCAGATTGGCGAATCCTTGGCTGATCGACTCCTGATCTATGACGCACTCGAGATGCAATTCCGCAAAGTCGCAAGACCGAAAGACCCCCATTGTCCCCTGTGCAGTTCATCTCCTCGTATTACCACCTTGGAAGAACACCACGTTTCCTGCCAAGTGTCATAGGGTATATGCTGGCCATTCCCACTGCAATCCTTGAGGCGATGGTTGCCCATGCTCGGGAATTGGATCCCCATGAATGTTGCGGAATTTTGGCGGGAATGAATGGTTATGTACAGGAACACTATCGGATTACCAATATCTTGGCGACATTAACCGACAGGGAACTCGCTCGTTTCGATCAGGCCAAATTGTCCGACTTGCAGCGTCTCCCACCAGAGCAACGCGCCGATATTGCCTTTCAAATGGACGCTCGGGAAATGGCGCGTGCCCAACAAGATATCCGCGCAAAGGGCCTCCAATTGCAGGCATTTTACCATTCTCACACAAGTAGCCCAGCCCGTCCGTCCCAGACCGACATCACCATTGCCATGGAATTTGAGAACTTTCGAGAGAAACTGCATCTCCCGGAGCCCCTTCATATCATTATTTCTCTGGAACACAAGACCAGCCCTGATATCCGGGCTTATCGCATCCAGAACTTCCAGGCAACCGAGGTTCGCCTTCAATCGCTTTGATGCGGCTCCCCTTTGCAACTTTCCTTCGCTCTCCGTTTGGAAACCTGCACCATGGATCTCACTCAACGCCCTTTACCACGGTTGGACCGGGCACAAAATTAGACTAGACTTCATTCTCTCAGATTGCGATAATGGATAAGTAACTTTAGTGTGATTAACTATCGATTTCCAACAAGGAGCGAGTCATGTTAGTGGGTCGTTATTCTCTCATGCTGTGTATGCTGGTTACCATGCTTCTTGGATTTTCGCTCTCCGCCTCTGCCCTTACGGATGTCCCGGGAAAGGTTTCCAGCATCTATAGTCCTGTTATTCGAGTGGTCCCTGATCAAGGCTTTATCCTTGTTAGTGCTGACGGTGGGATCCTTTGGGTGAAAGCCAGTGAGGCTGCCAAACCTCATATCAAGGAAATACCCGTTGGTGCCTTGATCGACATTGTGATCGAGTTCCAGGGAAAACCCAAACCCCCTATCCTCAAGTCGTGGAAATTAACGAGTGGAGAATCCACCTGCAAAATCTTCGACGGGACAAAATGCCGGAATAAATAGGGGACAATTGAAGAATTCCGCCATTACAGGTGGGGTCTCCTTACTATTCATCATTCATCAAGTCAAGCTTTGCTTGACCTGTTTCCTGCAGACCATCCTGCCGAGTCGTGGCTGCGTTGATGTCCAGAGTGGCAGCCAATAATCCCTATGCCCCAATACCCCCCGCTCCCCATACCCTTTCGCTAGAACGTGTGGGAATGTCTCGTTGAGCCGCCACGCACTTCAGGGGCTCCCCCACCGTTGACCCTGTATCTCCTGCCGCGGGATCACCATCTGGAGAAGCACAGAATCCCGCTTTGCTCCCCCGGCACTGAGGAACCAATCAGAATGCTCCCTGCTCACACCTCCACCCTTACAGGTGGGGAACTCCCGCGCAATTAGAGCTTCTTTCGATCAAACCCTTAAGAGCTCGATTTTCAAGGATGAGATCGGCATACATGCCGCCACCATGCAGACTCTAGCTAAGCAGGGTCCTATAGCAGTCTACCAGCTTAGTCATCATATTCTCAGTTGTAAAA
>RFGT01000137.1 GCA_003696975.1 Nitrospirota bacterium
GCTTCGGACAGTCCTCGGCCTGCGCTGCGCGCACCGCATCCGCTCGCCACGTCGCGGTGGCCCTCGCCTCCGCGATTCGCGACACAACCCGCCCCATCTCCCCAACTTGACCCACACAATTTCCTGATGAGCCAAATATATACAAGAGCTCCTGCTCAACTGCGTAATTGCCAGTTGACACCTCGAGTGTGAAGGAGTAACTTAATTTCGCGTGTTCGTCAGGATGACGAGCACGCAGAGCCGTCACCAATCTCGCGCGAGATGGTGAACCTTTAGACAAAAGGAGGGGTCATGATGATTGACCAAACTCCACCTGACAGGAAGGGCCTTCCATGAATGGTCGGTGCCTCCAGATGCGGGGAGCTTGCGGAGCTTCTACCCGAGAATTTCCATGGATCCTTCAGTGAAAAAGGTCGTGCCCTTTGCACAAACGTTTTAACGAAACACTGGCCATTCACTGACGGGAGGTCGAGAGGGGGAAGCAGCGCAGCGAATATTCCTCGCATGCCATTCAGAGGAAGGTCTACGCCAAAGATTGACGAGGCAACGGAGGCGAATGAGCGCCGGCACGGGCCACTTCTCCGCAGAGAAGTGGCCCGTGTTTATTTTTAGAGAAAAAAGAAAAGAGTTATCACGGGGTATGGAGAGGGAAGCTCTTCGCTTCTGTAGTTAAGCGCAAAAGAGCACAGCGCTTCTGTTTTACGCGAGAAACGGTTGAGCGCAAGCAAGAGCTCATGAGGCGCGGATGAGCAGACTATCCTCCAGGTCATCGAACTCCACGTTCTCCCAAAAGCCGCTCATGCCCGTGACCACCCTGGCAGTGGATATTGGGGGCACGGGAATCAAGGCCATCCTCTTGGATGCAGAGGGCAATCCCCTGACTGAACGGAGCCGTGTGCGCACCCCGCGTCCGGCAACGCCGCAGGCTGTCGTGGCGGCGGTTGTCAAGCTGGCGGGCGAGCAAGGGATGTTCGATCGCGTTTCGGTGGGATTCCCCGGTGTTGTGCGGCAGGGGGTCGTGCATACGGCGCCAAATCTCGACGGTTCGTGGCAGGGTATGGAGTTGGCGCAGGTGCTGGAAAAGCTCCTGCACAAACCCGTGCGTGTGGCCAATGATGCGGATGTTCAGGGTCTGGGTGTTATCCAGGGTCGAGGGGTGGAATTGGTGATTACCTTGGGGACCGGTGTTGGCTCGGCCTTATTCGTGGATGGTCGGTTGGTCCCTAACTTGGAATTGGCCCATCATCCCTTTCACGGCGACAAAACCTATGAGGAAGAGCTGGGTGCGGCGGCCTTACACAAGGTGGGGAAGAAAAAATGGAACCATCGATTGTCGCGGGCTGTGGCTGTCTTGAGCCGGGTGTTCAACTACGATGTGTTGTACATTGGGGGAGGCAACGCCAAGAAAGTCGCTCTTGACCTGGGACCCAATGTGAAACTTGTCTCCAACATGGCGGGACTTCTAGGCGGTATTGCCTGTTGGCAATCTCCGGACGAGCAGGGGCGGCCGGACTAGACCGGACTAGAAATGTGTCCAACGGGGTTCTCATGCTGGTGGCCGGAATAGACGGCTCTCCAGGAGGAGTGCATCGGTCTATGCTGGCTGGCTTCTTCATACACCATCTGATTCCCATAACGGATCCCTCATCTCGCTGTCTCGTGATCATTGCCCTTCTATGAGCGATTTTGAGAGTCCAAATGACAGGATGGAACGACGTCGTAAAATGACAGGGGTAACGCCGCGTGAAGGGTGAATAGGAGCGCGGCGGTTCGCAAGCTCCGAGACCATGACGTCCTGAGGTCGTCTGAGATGGCTTTCCACACGTTTGCCCAAGACGGACAGTGGTTGATCGTCGTGGGGGCGCGCCAAAACAATTTGCGGAACATTACGGTCCGCCTCCCGCATAATGCCGTGACGGTCATCACGGGTGTGTCAGGGTCGGGCAAATCGTCGCTTGCGTTCGACACGATCTTTGCCGAAGGCCAATGGCGGTATATGGAGTCGCTTTCACCCTATGCCCGAATGTTTATCGAGCGTCTCGACCGCCCGGATGTCGATCGCCTTCTTCACATCAGGCCGGCGCTGGCGATTGAGCAGAGAAATCCCGTGCGCACGGCCCGGTCGACGGTGGGTACGACCACGGAGTTGGCCGATTATTTGCGGGTGTTGTTCGCCAAGATTGGGCGCCCGTTCTGCCCCGACTGTCACCAAGAACTTCACGCCTTTACACCGGATGCTGCTGCGCGGGACATCCTTCATCGATTCCCCGGGGCGCGTGTGATGGTGCTCTTCCCGATTTCCTGTGGCCCTCAGACGGAGGATTGGTCAGCCATGCAGGGGGCCCTTCGTCGTCAGGGGTTTGTTCGACTGCTCCTTGGGGACCGTCTGGTGTCAGTTGATGAACTGAAACCGGAGTCGGCTGCGGACCTCTCGTCCCTATGTGTGGTGCTCGATCGCATGGTCTGTTCTCCTGAAAATCGGTCCCGTCTTGTGGAAGCCATAGAGACCGCGTATCGACATGGGGAGGGACGATGCCGTGTGGACATTGTGGCTGCCGGACCCGATCGGCCATCACGATGGTATTGCGCCGACAGGCGATGTCTCGCCTGTGGCAAGACGGTTGGTCCGCTTCGGCCTACGCTGTTCTCTTTCAACCATCCCTTAGGCGCGTGCCCTGACTGCCAGGGCTTTGGGAATCGACTGCATTATGACGAGCAGTTGGTCATTCCCGATCCTACCAAGTCCCTTGTCTCAGGCGCGATTGAACCCTGGACGAAGCCCGCGGCCCGGTGGTGGCAGGACCAGCTTGTGCGAGCGCTCACCCGACGAAAGGTCGATGTAACGACGCCCTACGCGCAGTTGCCGGCGGACGTTCGCCGGTTAATCTGGAAAGGCGGGCCAGGGGTCTACGGGATTGAGGATTTTTTCCAGACCTTGGAGGAGAAGCGGTACAAACTGCATGTTCGGGTGTTTCTCAGCCGCTATCGCAGTCCACGTGTGTGTCCGACCTGTCAGGGGACTCGCCTGACCGCTCTAGCTCGCTCCGTCAAGATTCAGGGCATGAGCATTGATCAGGTCTCCAGTTTGTCGATCCAACAGTTGTACGACTGGGTGCGCGCGCTTCGCTTGTCCCCTCATGAAAACGCGATTGCGGGAGAACTCCGCACCCGGCTGTTGCACAAGCTGGATATCTTGCTCCGGGTCGGTGTGGAATACCTGACGGTTTCCCGAGAGACGCGCACGCTGTCCGGTGGAGAAACCCAGCGGCTGGCCTTAGCCAACCAACTCAGCGCCTCTCTGACGGGGACCCTGTATGTGCTGGACGAACCCACGATTGGGTTACATCCCCGTGATACCGCCAGGTTAATGGAGGTTATCGAGCTTTTGGCTGAACGAGGCAATACGCTTGTGGTGGTTGAACACGATCGAACTGTGATCGAGCAAGCCCATTATGTGATTGAAATGGGGCCGGGTGCCGGAGAACAGGGAGGGCGCGTTGTCTTTGCCGCTCCGCGTGCCGAGTTTCTCAAGCAGGCGGAGACGCTCACGGCGCGCTATCTTCGAGGAGAGGAACAGATTCCTCTTCCTTCCAGCCGGCGCCAAGGCACCGGCCGTGTCCTCACGCTGGAAGGGGCCTCGGCTCAGAACTTGAAGGACCTGACAGTCCAATTTCCGTTGGGAATGTTCATTTGTGTCACCGGGGTGTCAGGAGCAGGGAAGAGTACGTTGGTCAATCAGACCTTATATCCGGCTGTGGCCTGGGCATTGGGTGCAGGCCGTCTCCGGCCTTCTGGGTTGAGGGCCGTGCACGGCGCCCAGGAGGTACGAGCCGTTCGCTTGGTGGATCAAGCGCCCATCGGCCGCACGCCCCGATCCAATCCCTTGACCTATCTCAACGGCTACCAGCCGCTTCGCCGGTTTTTTGCCTCTCTCCCCGCGGCTAGAGCCCGCCATTTGACTCCTGCGCATTTCTCGTTCAACGCAGGATCTGGACGATGTTCTCGATGCCAGGGAACGGGATTCGAGAAGTTGGACATGTACTTTTTTGAGGATCTCTACATTACCTGCGAAGCCTGTCAGGGACAGCGGTTTCGCCCAGAGGTCTTGGAGATCCGCTTCCGCGGACTGTCCATTGCACAGGTTTTGCAATTAACCGTCGATGAGGCCCACACACTGCTGGCTCAGGAAATTCCTGGATTGCAGCCGATTTTTCAGCTCCTGCGCGACTTGGGATTGGGCTATCTCAAGCTCGGGCAGCCTGCCACCAGTCTTTCCGGGGGAGAAGCTCAGCGGCTGAAACTGGCGGCAGAGTTTCTGGCGGAGCAAGAGGTTTACCAGGGAAAAACGTCCCGAACCCTAGAGGCGTCGCCTTCTACGTCTCGGGGTGTCCTCTACATTTTGGATGAACCCACGACCGGCTTACATCTCGCCGACGTGAAATCCTTGTTGTCCGTGGTAAATCGGTTGGTCGATGCCGGACATACGGTCGTGGTGGTTGAACATCAGTTGGATGTGATCAAGTGTGCGGATTGGCTGATTGACTTGGGGCCCGTCGGCGGAGAGCAAGGAGGGTATCTCGTGGCGCAGGGGCGCCCGGAAGAAGTCGTGCGCGTCCCCCATTCCGTGACTGGACGCTATCTCAGACCTCTTGTGCAGCCTTGTTCCGGCAAGGGTCGTCCTGCTCGATCCAATGGTCGCCGAGGCCGTTCCCCTTCCCCCGCACCGTCTGCGCAGACAGTCTTCCCTTCCTCGCCAACGAGACACTTTGGGGAATGATGGGATGGCTCCAGTGAGTGACTCAGTTTAGTGTGGGATCGAATGGCATGTCGGCGTAAATAGCATAGGAGTCGCCCAGGGACCGGATGACATCCCCCCAGAGCCGTGTCTGATCTTGTTCAAACATGGCTGCCGATGAGGCGGGGAGTGTGATCCATGAGCCTGTCTTCAATTCGTTTTCCAGTTGTCCGGGAGCCCATCCTGAATAGCCCATGAAGGCGCGAAACCGAGCTGTCGGACTTGGGGCTTTGAGTATCTCTTCCAAGGCCTTGAGATTCCCCCCGAGATAGACGCCGTCGAAAACATGGTGGGTATCTTCTGGCCCTTGCGGAAGATGGTACAAGATCAAGAGGTGGTTGCGTTGCACAGGGCCACCGGCATACACCACATGCTGCTGGCCCTCTAACACAGGAATGTGAGGGAGGACTTCGGTAATACGGATTTCTGTCGGTCGGTTGACGACGACCCCTAATGCCCCGTCAGGTCCATGCTCGCAGAGTAACACCACGGTTTGCCGAAAATTCGGGTCGCGCAGTGCTGGACTGGCCACCAGAAAAATTCCTTTCTGGAGTGGAACATTCTTCATGAGAGTATTCTACAGGGAGCGTTCATCGAGAAACTAGATGGCCGGAGTTGACACCTTATCCTTCATGACCACTGCCCGTGACATGGGAACAAAAAGGTTGACGGAATATGGTGATAATCCTGAACTCTGAAGAGTCAACTCTTGGATCCCTGGGCTGCGATCCCTCAAAACACCATGTCCTTGGACTCATGTTCTGGCCAAAACCTCCTAAGGATTATTCTCTCACACTATCGGCTTGCTTCCTTTCAACCTAAGGACATAAGCACTCAACACATAAGCACCGGGAGTCTGGCGGTCGACAGTTGGCTTCTAGAAAAACTGCATTTCATGACTCCCGGAATGTGAGAAAAAGATGTTGTCTATCCCCTTCTTCTCCAGGGGATGAGACCAGAACCAAAACCTACATGTTAGGGAGGGAACACCTTGTGTTGAATCTTTGATCCGTCTGTCACTCTCAACGAGAGTGATGCAGCTCAGTGTCGGTAATCCTTGAACTCGGCGTCTGCGTTGGGAAGTTTGAAAAACGCGCGCATTTGTTTTTTCAAGGCTTGCCTGCCGCTTTCATCGCCGAGATTGAGCTGATATTCGTTGATAACCATGGTTTTGACCCCACCCGGGCGTGACCATTCGTTCCAACAGGCCTGACAGACATTGTTTTTGATCTCCGTTTCCAGTTTTCCCAAAAAGAGATTCTCTGTCATCATTTCGGCCTGCTGGCCGCACCGCGTACATTGGATAACGGGCATGAATATCTCCTCCTCTTCTTTTTTAATAGGATTTCTACCTCAATGGCTTCTCAGAGACTGTGGGCTTGCCTATATTTTCAGCGACGCGAAGATATCTTACCATGGTCTTGGTAGAGGTTCCACAGTGATCAACTTGACTGTCTCGTATGAGTCTCTGACGAAGAGAGGAAAGGAAACGGAGAAGAAAGATTGGGTTGGCTTGATTGACCTCCGCGTGCGATCGTGCTAGAAAACATATACTCACATGAGGGTGCTCTATAAGCTCTTAGGTCCTTAGTCAAGTTTGGAGAAAGAGTCGACTCTCACAGCATGAAAACGCGATGCTATA
>RFGT01000138.1 GCA_003696975.1 Nitrospirota bacterium
ACGCGACCTCTTTGGAAACCCTGTGAAAACCAATCCCACCTTTCTCAATTACAAGGCGATCTTCGAAAAAAAGATCGCCGAGTTTTCCAACCTTGTGATCAACGCCACTGAAGGGGGCCTCCCCCTCGAAGGAGCGCAGCACCGTCGGCTGGCGGAGGTGCTGGCTGACTTCCGGCATACTGTTTCCATCAATGTGGCCGCACGGCTTGCGGCCATACGCAACAGACCCAACGAGCCAGATTGGGATGGGTTGTGCCAAGAAATTCATCTCCGAATGCGAGACGTCTATCGTATCGAGCGCACCGCAAACCATGTCTGCCGATTATTGAACCGAATGGCAGCAAAACGACACATGGCTCGTGCGATCGACACAGAGTTCGTCCGCCTAGGGAAAACTGTGGAACGCCTCACAAGTCTGATCCCGCGGTATCAGACTGCTCGGTCCTTACTTCACTGGATGGACATCGAGATCGAGCAACAACTTTCGGCAGACACGAAGGCCTTGGACCACATACAGGATCCGTTTCTTAAGCATGACAAGCAAATCGAGCGTGGCCTCCGATATTATGGAGGGCTTTCGCGAACCGCGCCATTACTTCGAGAGAAAATGGCTCGCTTGTTGAGACGGCTGCGTTCCTGGCACGATACCAGACTCCTCGAACGCTCGGCGGCCACATCCCTGAACATGCTGGCAATAGCTGAACGTTATACTCGGCTTGAGCTCTACGACCACGCCATGCGCTGGCTCGCTCGATACTTCCAGGAGCAGCGCCCCCAAGAGGCGCCATGCCTTCAAGGCATGCGCCTCTCTCTTCATCTCTCACTCGCCCGTCGTCAATTGACCCAGGCCATGCAATGGGCTCATATGGCTCAGCGAATGTTTCCCGAACAGGCAGAGATCCAGCACCTGTGTGCGCAGATTCAGGAGGAATGGGTGCAATGGCAACAGAGACGACTGATGATCTTGTCACAGGCCGGGGAAGACTGGTCTGCCGGCCTTCATCCACAGAAGGACAGGCGGGGTTCTAGCCAACTCGTTTGCTCGCGAGAAAGCGACAACGATATGAGGCAAGCGGAATCTAACGCACTACGGGCTTCGGCGTGAGAGAACAGACAGTTCCGGCATCCTTACGACAGCGTTTTATCCCTTCCCGCCGCTGGATAGAGCCATTGGTGATCGGGCTGGCTCTGTTTAGCGGCTGTGCGCCCTCCCCTCAAATCGACCCTCCACTTTTTTCTCCAGCCCCTGTAGGCCTTTCCACGGGCTATGAGCCGCTCCCCATTTTGGATGCCAGAGAGATCCTGCCACCCGAGCTTCTCAAAAGCGAGTATCATACGGTATTGGACCAGGTGGTCCCATTCAGATCAACCTATCATTTTTCCATCTCTTCCCCCTTTGGTCAGTTCGAGGCATTCGGCCTTGACATGCTGCGTATTCGCATCCAGGAAATCCAAGCACTGGCCAAGATGGAACACATCAGCCGAATAGAGACCTTTGGAGAAGGCGCCCTCCGCGCCGCGTTGAGCCCCGTCCAATTCCTGCACCGTCTGGCCACTCATCCCCTGGAGACCCTAGTAAACGTGCCAAAGGGGATCTGGAAGATGATCACGCGGATCGAGGAAATGGGCAGAGGCAGGCGCGGGGTGTGGGAAGACAGCGAATCCCATGAACTCATCGGCTTCTCTCGGGTGAAACGGCTACTCGCCCATCAGTTTGGCGTGGATGTGTACTCGTCCAACCCTATACTCCAGAAGAAGCTCTCTCAACTTGCCTGGGCAAATTATGCAGGAGATGCCGGCATTCGGATGCTCACGCTTCCCGTCACAGGTCCGGCGGGCGCCGTGCTCCTGGGGACCTCATGGAGTACTGTCCTCGACGAATTACTTCGTGACAATGCTCCTGAAGATCTCCGGCGGATGAACCGGGACAAACTGACAGCCATGGGAATTTCAGAAGAACTTCGTGAAGCGTTTTTGAATCATCCTTGGTACTCGCCTCGACATGAGACCTACGTAGTCCACGCTCTCGCCCAACTGAAGGGGGTCCGCAATCGAGAAGCCTTTTTCCGCCTCGCCCTGACGGCCACGTTCGAGGAAGACGCGCTATTCTACCAGCGAATGGCCGAAATGCTGGCTGCTTACCACCGTCAGCAGACACCGATCGTCGAACTGGTAGGCGTTCAGCCAGACCTACTCCTCGCTCACACGGCTACACAGAGAGTCGTAACTGTTTTGCCAGAAACGTGGCTCCCATGGACGCGAGATGTGGCCAGCAAAGCCGAGGCCGTTCAACATTGGGCCGCTCAGGCTGACCCTCCGCGTCCAACAATAGAGCTGTGGGTGGCCGGATCCCTCACCCCACAGGCAGCCCAACAATTCTCCAAAAGAGGCGTGATCGTCTATGAACAAGCCCTAGCCCGACTCCTCCACCGAGACGGCGATCACGAGCCGTCTAGCCCGAGGATCGCAGCGCTGGTCACTGCTCAATAATAATCTTTGCTTGCTTCGTTACTCAGGTAAAGAGGGTGTGAGTCTTCTCAAAAAATTGATAGGCTTTGGGTGTCGCTTGACGACCCCGAGCTGTTCTGGCGAGAAAGCCTGATTGCAAGAGGTACGGCTCATACACATCTTCTAGGGTTGCTCGCTCCTCTTGGAGTGAGGCGGCCAAGCTCTCGATCCCCACGGGCCCGCCCTTGAATTTATCGATAATGGTGAGCAGCAGTTTGCGATCCATTTCATCAAACCCCGCGGAATCAATACCCAGCCACTGCAGGGCGTCGCTTGCAACCTGCTGGGTAATCACTCCTTCAGCTTTCACTTCAGCAAAATCTCGAACCCGCTTGATCAACCGATTGGCGATTCGCGGCGTTCCCCGAGAGCGCATGCTGATTTCGGCAGCTCCACTCGGCTCAATTGCAATCTGAAGCAAGCGAGCCGATCTGAGGATAATACATTCAAGTTCGGAGGGACTATAGAAATCCAGCCGATAGACCAGACCGAACCGCTCGCGAAGCGGGGACGTCAAGGATCCAGCGCGAGTGGTGGCGCCGACCAGCGTAAATGGGGGGAGATCCAATTTCATGGTTCGCGCCGAAGGTCCGTGACCAATCACCAGATCAATTTGCCCATCTTCCATAGCAGGGTAAAGGGCCTCTTCAACTGCCGGAGGAAGGCGATGGATCTCATCAATAAAGACCACATCGTGTGCCTGAATGTTGGTCAAGAGCGCAGCTAAATCGCCTGCATGCGTGAGGGCTAGACCTGAGGTGGCATGAATTGTACCACCCATTTCCTTGGCGATAATATGCGCAATCGAGGTTTTCCCTAAACCAGGAGGACCGTAGAAGACCACGTGGTCCAGGGGGTCCCCGCGGCGCTTGGCTGCCTCCATGGCCACCCAGAGGGATTCCTTCATCCGCTGTTGGCCTACATATTCATCCAGTGTCAGCGGCCGGAGCGCCCCTTCGTAGTGGGTGTCATGCTCAATAATATGGGGGGCGACAAGGCGTGAGGTCATCGCTCCGTTCCCTCAAGCAGAAAATTGTCTTGTGGAATGCTCACCAAAAAGGGGAGGCAGATGCTGGCTTATGGGAGTTCAAAGACCACATTGATGTCTCGTCCTAAGTAGTTGACTGTAAATCCCTGCCGCTCATAATGCAACATAGCGCCCATAACATTCACATCGCCCCAATCCTCTGGGCCCAACAGTTCCCGGATTTCCTCGGCACTTTGGGCCGTCAGAACTCGGCGAAAAATCCCCCGAGTTTTGTAAGCAAATCGATTGTTGATGTAGATCAATGTGACTTTCCCATCCCGCAGTTCCACGCCAGCCATGGACCCAGTAGGGTTGGATTGGTCCCACAGCATGATGAAGACCCCTTCTTGTTCAGCTCGCACGCCGGGGATTCGTTGATTAATCAGCTTCTCGATAGCGTCAACTTCTGAGTCTCCCAATTTCACACCATAAAGTGAAACCTGAGTGCCATCGATGTCGGCAGGGTTTTGAATGTTGTTGCGCGTTAACTCGTATTTCCTCGCGAGCACCTCGCCGGCAGAGAGCCAAAGGCATACCATGACCACCACAACCGACAGACTCATCACTCGAGCGGGATAAGCATGCATAATCTCCTCCTTCACCAGCCATTCGACCACATTACGACCATGGCTTGAGGCTAGAAACACTGACAGAAGATGGGACCTTGCCTCCCAGATTGTAACCGACGTCCCCATACGGGTCAAATCAATTTCCAACCGGTCAAGGTCAAAATTCGTGTTCGGACCAGTGGATATCTCAGACGGTAGAGGCCCTCTCATGCCCTGGCATTCACAGGGTTCCTCAGATACAGCGTTGGCAACTCATATGTTATAATGGATCCCCCGTGGCAAACACGCATTGGACTGATCGACCCCCCCGGGAAAATCTCATGCTATCTGAGATCGTGATCAAAGGGGCCCGCGAACACAATCTGAAAAATCTCGACGTGCGCATCCCGCGTGATCGGTTTGTGGTGATCACGGGGTTGAGTGGCTCTGGAAAGTCTTCGCTCGCGTTTGACACGCTCTACGCTGAAGGGCAACGCCGCTATGTGGAGTCGCTGTCCGCGTATGCCCGGCAATTTCTTGAACAGATGGCTAAACCCGATGTGGATTCCATCGAGGGCCTGTCGCCGGCCATCGCCATCGATCAAAAAAGCACAAGCCACAATCCCCGCTCCACCGTGGGAACCGTCACGGAAATCTACGATTACCTCCGCCTGCTCTTTGCACGGATTGGCAGGCCGGTTTGCATCCAATGCGGCACCTCCATCACCGTGCAGACAGTCCAACAAATGGTTGACACCATTCAAACCCTCACACCAGGCACGAAAATCCATGTCTTGGCTCCCATCGTTCGAGACCGCAAGGGAGAACATCGCAAAGAACTTCTGGAGGCTCGACAAGCGGGATTCATCCGGGCACGAATCGATGGACACCTAGTGGACTTAGCCGAACCCATCACGCTGGAAAAGCAGCGCCACCACACCATTGAGATTGTAGTGGATCGGCTCGTGATCAAACACGGGGATACCGCCCTGCGGCGACGATTGGCAGAGTCCGTGGAAACCGCTCTGAAACTTGCGAACGGGCTTGTGGCGATTCTTCCCGAGCAGGGTGAAGTCAACCTATATAGCGAACATCTCGCTTGTACTCGGTGTGGAGTCAGCTATCCAGAAATCACGCCTCGCGTCTTTTCTTTTAACAGTCCTCATGGAGCCTGCCCCGCTTGTGACGGAATCGGACGAATTCTTGAGATGGGATGCCCCAGGCAGGATCTCTCCCACTCGACCATCTGCCCTGCCTGCAAAGGCACACGGTTGAAGCGCGAGAGTCTAGCCGTGAAACTCGCCGGGCGTTCCATTGCCGAGGTGACCCAGTTATCCATTCGGGAGGCTGCTCATTTTTTTGCCTCGCTGGTCTTAACAGAACGGGAGCGCCTCATCGCGCATCGGATTTTAAAAGAAATTCGCGATCGCCTGGACTTTTTGAGGAACGTGGGGTTGGAGTATCTCACCCTTGATCGGCCAGCGTCCACCCTCTCCGGAGGGGAAGGCCAGCGCATCCGCCTCGCTACGCAAATCGGGTCAGGGTTAGTCGGGGTATTGTACATTTTAGATGAGCCCAGTATCGGGCTTCATCAACGCGACAACCGCCGCCTGCTTAACACTTTGCTGCGCCTTCGCGACATGGGCAATACCGTGCTTGTCGTCGAACATGACGCTGAAACCATGCGAGCCGCGGACTATATCCTCGACTTAGGACCAGGAGCCGGCGTGCATGGCGGGGCCTTGGTCGCCCAGGGCACGCCAGCCGAGGTGATGGCTCATCCCCACTCGTTGACAGGCCAATACCTGAAAGGAGCCCGACGGGTCGCCCTCCCCCAACGAAGACGTTCACCAAAAGGCTACTTAACCGTAGTCAATGCCACGAAACACAATCTCAAAGGAATTACCGTGCAGTTTCCGTTGGGATTGTTCACCTGTGTGACCGGGGTTTCAGGTTCCGGCAAGAGCACATTGGTCGTGGACGTACTCTTTGACACACTTTCTCAACTGCTGTACCGGAAACATCCGCGCATCCACGGCTGCCAAGCCCTTGATGGTGTGGACCACATCGATAAGGTCATTGATATCGATCAAGCCCCTATCGGCCGGACCCCGCGCTCAAATCCAGCGACCTACACCGGAGTGTTCACCTTAATTCGAGATCTCTTTGCCAACTTACCAGAATCCCGGGTCCGCGGGTATAAGCCGGGCCGGTACAGTTTTAATGTCAAAGGCGGACGATGTGAAGCGTGTCAGGGCGAAGGACTCATCAAGATTGAAATGCATTTTTTGCCTGACGTCTATGTGACCTGCGAAGAATGTAAAGGCCAACGGTACAACCGGGAAACCCTCGACGTCCGACACAAGGGGAAAAATATCGCCGAGGTGTTGGACATGACTGTGGCAGAAGCGCTGGAGTTCTTTACACACATTCCACTGATCCGTGAGAAACTGGAAACCCTCGCGGCGGTTGGATTAGAATACATCAAGCTTGGCCAAGCCGCGACGACCTTATCCGGCGGGGAAGCCCAACGGATCAAACTCTCCCGAGAGCTATCCAAGCGAGCCACCGGGCGTACCTTATATATCTTGGACGAGCCAACGACCGGCCTGCATTTTGCGGATGTGCAACGCCTCTTAGACGTGTTGAATCGACTGGTCGATGCCGGCAACACCGTGCTGGTCATCGAGCATAACCTTGATGTCATCCGAAACGCAGATTGGATTATTGACTTGGGCCCAGAAGGAGGAGAGCAAGGTGGCGAAGTCGTAGCCCAAGGATCACCGGCAGAGCTCCTTCATATGGAGCATTCATGGACAGCCAAGATGCTGCGAGAAGACAGCCACCGTGCATAAGGTCGTTCTTCTTATTTTTTGGGCTTCCGGACCTGTGTGGTCCCCGGCGGTTATCTGAGACGGCTAATGATCAGCAGAATGGTGCTGCCCAGCACATAGGGAATGAGGCAAAAGTAGACCACAGGTTTGACGGCCAATAAACCTGAGAGCGAGTCTCGGCGAGAAGGAGCGTCTTTGTACACAAATTCATAGGAAAGAATCGTAACTGCCAACGTCAGGGTAATCACTCGGCTGACTCGAGGCCATGAGTACAAGCCGCTGAGAAGAAAATCCGCTGTGAAAAAACCGCTCCAAAACAACACCAGAGCGGCAATCACGCATTGAAGCCAATATGTTCTTGAGACATCCCGCGAGTGAACAGCGTGCGGCCCAGTGTCTTTCATCTCTCAGGAGTTAGCTGCAACCGTCGTTGATCTGCCAGACGCTGGCGAGTAAACCTGCTCACATTGCTGGCAAACCCGCGGACGGCGCTTGAGAAATTTGAGTTTCCCGCTTGCCAGACAGGCGTAATGTACGACGTGATTACATAGGGAGCAGCGTGCCCAGCCACCCTTGAGAAATGTGGTGTTACGATACAGGGTCTCTCCACACACCCGGCATCGCTCTGGTTTGATCCCCAGCATGAGAGAAGCCCATTCACCAGCAGATCGCCGAATACTCATGCCATGCAGTATAGCGAGACCTTGACGCAAAATACAATAAATACAATCCAGCAACCGTACCTGTTTTTATTGACAGACTCCAGGGACATCTGTAGGGTGTCGTCCCGTTTGAGAAAGAGTCTATGACCATGCAGAGCGGCAGAAGATGCCCGACGAATTTCTACCTTCCTAGGAGCAATTCGTGAAGATCGAAGAGTATCTCGAACAGAAGCGCTTGGAAGTCGACCAGTTTTTAGAACATTACATTCCCCATACTCAAACCACTCCAGCCATTCTCTATGAAGCGATTCGCTATAGTCTATTCGC
>RFGT01000139.1 GCA_003696975.1 Nitrospirota bacterium
GATCAGCAGAGCCGAATACAGGCCATCACGACCACGGATCGCAATGTTGTGGTGGTGGCCGGTGCGGGAACCGGCAAGACCACGTTGTTGGTGAATCGATTACTCTTTCTTGTGCTTCGTGATCCCCATGCGCTGTCGCTCCGAGAACTTATCGCGTTGACTTTCACTCGGAAAGCGGCCCATGAAATGAAATTGCGCCTCCGCGAGCAGCTACTCGCCATTCTCGCGGCGACCACGCCCGGGGCGCATGCCGATCAGGTGCCAGTGGTTGACTGCGAGCCCTTGGCAACGGTGTTTGCACACCGTGGCCAGAAGAAACCATCGAACGAGGCAATGTACGAGCGTGCCCAACGTGCTCTCGAGGACTTAGAGCAGAGCCAAATTGGCACGCTACACAGTTTCGCCGCCCATGTGTTACGCCTGTATCCTTTGGAAGCCGGAGTGGCTCCCGGCTTTCAAGAGGACGACGGGTCTCTGTTCGCCGACTATTTCAATCATGAATGGGAATTGTGGCTTGATGAAGAATTAGGATCCGCTCGCATCCATGATCCCGAGGATCCCTGGAGGCCGATTCTTCAGAGGATCAAATTACAGGATCTCCAATGCTTGGCTCATGCGCTGGCCGATGAAAGTATCCCCTTGTCAACATGCCTGGCGAGTGCAACCACTCTGCATGGTCCATTGCGCGAGTGGTTCCAGGAGTTGCGTGATCAGGCCAAAAGACTCCGGGCGGATTCGACACGAACCTACGTACTGGAACGGATGCTCGACGCGGCGATTCTCTGCTTCGAACAGGCATTGGCTGGCAGCTTGTTGCAGGATCGAGACGCTCAAGGCGCTGGATGCGAGGACTTGGCCATGCTCCAGCGCCAGATTCCCCCCAAAACACAAGGGTGGTCCAATGAGGCCTACGAGGCGGCTCGCCACATCCTCAGGGTGGCTCAAGCCCTTCCCGATGCCTTGAACAATCCGCTGCATGCGCTTCTTCCGCGGCTGATCGGATTCGCGGAAACCTGCCGAGCTCGATTTCTTCAGAGCGGCTGGGTGACCTTCAACGGTCTGTTGATTCGGGCGCGTAATGTCCTGCGGGATTGTCCCCACGTCCGGCGAGAGCTCAAATCACGCTACCGGGCAATCGTGGTTGATGAGTTTCAGGATACCGATCCCGTGCAATACGAATGTCTCTTGTATCTCGCAGAAATGTGGGGTGGTCACGCCTCGCATTGGCGGGATGTTCGCCTCCAGCCAGGCAAGCTTTTTGTCGTGGGCGATCCTAAACAATCGATCTACGCGTTTCGTGGCGCGGATATGCAGGCCTATGACGAAATCATCCACGAAAAGGTGCTCGCAGGGTCATCATATGGGGAGCCCTATCATCTCCAGAGTAATTTCCGAAGCCATCGCCATTTGCTCGCGCCAATCAATGCCTGGTTTCGCCGATTGTTCCCCTCTCACCCCCAACGAGGGGTACAGCCGGATTACCAACCGCTGATCCCCGTACAAGATGAGAGACCTCCATGTTCTCAGGAGCGCCTGGAAATTCATGTGGTGTCTCCCGATGATGCGCAGAATGGCAATATGGAAGCTGCTACGCGGGCCGAAGCGGCTCATATCGCGAGCTGGTTGAGTACAGAAGTTTTGGGCCGTGAGAAGATATGGAATAACGGAACAATCACCCCCATCAAGCCCAAGCATGTCGCAATCCTGTTGCCGGCATTCACGGATGCCGTCCTGTATCTGGATGCACTCCGGCAACATGGAATTCCTTACCGAGCGGAAGGGGAAAAACATTTTTTCGAACGCCAGGAGGTATTGGATTGCATCAATATTCTACGCGCCGTGGCGAATCCCGATGATCAGATCGCCCTGGTAGGCGTCCTGCGTTCCCCGGTGGGGGGATGTACGGACGCTGACATTGCCGCATTAGCTCTGCAGCGGCGGCTGGATTATCGGCGCGACTCCGGGTCGGCTTCAGAGACGCTTCCCCTGATTTATGGCGTGCTCCGCGACTTACACCGGTCTCTCGGCCATATGCCGCTTCCCGATGTTTTGAATGCGGTGTTTCACGCACTTCCCTTGGAGGAATTGGCCGCGGCATCTATGGATCGGGAACAGGCCCTGGCAAATGTTTGGAAGCTTCGGGATATCGTGGCTGAATTGGCGACTCGGCCTGGGTTCACCTTGAAAGGTATCATCGACAAGCTCAACCAGTGGGTGGGCGATCCCCCCGACGAGCCGGGTGCAATGCTGTATGAAGAGGGGATGGAATATGAGGAGTCGGAAGGAGCGTTGCGAGTGTTGAGTATTCATCGAGCCAAGGGTTTGGAATTTCCCATGGTGGTAGTCGCAGGGTTGCATCGAGAGTTGCGCTCGCGGAAATCTGCTGCCTGGGCCCAGTGCGAGTGGACAACCGGTGTGGTCGGCATGCAGGTCGGCCCCTATCGGACGATCGGAGGACTGTATGTATCCAGTAAGCTTAAACAACGAGAGCAAGCCGAACGGCTCAGGCTTTTGTATGTGGCCATGACTCGGGCCAAGCGCCGACTGGTTCTCTCAACGGCGATTCCCTATTCCATACAAGGGCACAGGCAGACGTTGTGGGGACTCTTGCGCCAGGCATTCTCACCTGACCTGTGCTCGCTGGTTGACTCGTCCACACCTTCACCATCTTCGTTCTCGCGCGAACTGCTGATTGACGGGAGCCCTATTCTCATTCGGAGGATCAAGGGCAGTCGCGATGAGGTTCAGATCTACCCCCCGATTACACCGGCATGGAACTCCGACTGTAGAACCGAGAAACCCTCCCGCGAGCTCTGGGAACGGCGGAAACAGACATGGGCACAGCAGACTGCCCATCGTCGATTTCTCTCTCCCACAGGTGTAGCCACATCTCAAGGCAGCCCGGGGGATATCTCTCACTCGACTTCTCGGTCTCGAGTGTCCTCTGCGCTTTTACTGGGAGAGCTGGCGCACCGCGTATTGCAAGCCTGGGACTTTTCCGCCGATCCACACGCCCTGCCCGACTTCGCCACTACCGTGGGTCGCGCGCGTGTGCCAACTAGCATGCCTTGGGCCGAAGAGGTCCTGGCTGAATTACGGGAAATCATGACGGTCTTCTCGACTTCACCGGCCTATCAGCTTTTGCATCATGCCCACATACTCGGGCGGGAGCTTCCATTTGCCGTCCCCTGGCCAAGCATCCCTCACGACCCGCGCGGTTCCACCGAGTCTCAAGAAGATGTGCGCCTCAATGGATGCGTGATGGAAGGAGTGGTGGATGTGCTGTACCGGTATGGCGGAGAAGTGTGGGTGGCTGACTATAAGACAGATCGAGTCGATGCCATCTCGCTTCCCCAGCGAATTGAACTTTACCGTGGCCAGTTGAGTATTTATACTATGGCTATTTCACGGTGTCTTGGTATGAGTCTCGCGGGAGCTCACATGATCTTTCTACGAACCGGCCAGGTGATCACTGTGCGATGAAACATCAATAAGGTGAACCCAAGGCAAACACCTAAGAGAGGTCAAGGAGATGAGAGATTGGATGATACCTCTAGGAATGGGAATGTGTTGTCTCATCATGGCAGGCACCTCATGCGTGAAGGCCACCCATGTTCAAGAGCCACAACTTTGTTCTCCGACGAGAGAGCGACTTCCATTTTGCGCTCCGGCTGATGCCAGCCCGGTGGCGCAGGCTGCCTTTGAAAAGGGCAATCAGTTCTTTTCCATCGGTCGGTGGGACAGAGCCCGAGAGGAGTACGAACGTGCGATCCAGGCTCAACCGGATCTCGGCGAGGCCCATTACAACTTGGCCCTCACACTCCAGCGCTTGGGAGCAGATCGACAGGTTGTCCGGAAACATTATATTGATGCCGCTAACTTGGAGCCGGGGAATAAAAAAATCTGGAATTCTCCTGTGTTGCGCCGATATGGTGATGTCCTTGTTGAGCCAAAAGCCAATACTTCTCCTTCGATGGTCCCGGGGTTGGGAGGGATTGGAGGAATTGGAGGGTTAGGTGGAGGCTCATGAAGGTGGCTCTCCCGACGTTTGTTTCCTCCTATGAGGAGAAACGGTTCGCGGCAGAACGCATGGCCCTCCACAGCATGATCCCTCCTCCTATCAACATGGGAAGACTCAAGAGCTGGCCCATGGTCAGAGGCCCGAGGAGTAATCCGAGATGGGCATCGGGTTCGCGAACCCATTCCACCATGAATCGGAATATGCCGTATGTCGTGATAAATGTCCAAAATGTCGTACCTGGCGGAACTGGACGTTTCCCTACGATCCGAAGAATGAGAAAGAGTACAATTCCTTCTAACATCGCTTCGTAAAGCTGGGAGGGATGCCGGCAGACTGGTCCTCCTCGGGGAAAGACCATACACCATGGAACGTCGGTGGGGCGGCCATACAGCTCGCCGTTGATGAAGTTCCCCAGGCGGCCGAGGCCTAATCCAATGGGTGCGGCTTGTGCGGCAAGGTCGGCAATGGTGTACGTGGGCAACTCCCGGCGTCGGCAGAAGACCCACAAGGCTATACAGGTCCCCAACAACCCACCGTGAAACGACATGCCGCCTTCCCAGACTGCGATAATCTTGCCGGGATGGTGGAAGTAGTAGACGGGGTTGTAGAACAAGGTATAGCCTAGTCGGCCTCCTAGAAATACGCCGAATGCCGCGTACACGATAAGATCGTAGAGCTGGTCTCGAGAGAGGATGAGCTGTTGAGCGCGGGCGCGACTGCGAATCAAGAAATACGCAGCGGCTAAGCCTAGAAGATACATCAATCCATACCACCGAAATTGGAGGGGGCCTATACGAAGAAATACCGGGTCGATGTGCGGATAAGGGATAGCAGCGAGTGGCCACAACAGATCAGTCATTGGAAACTCTCATCCTAAGTGGCAGCAGAGAGATTTGCAAGAAGGACAAAATGCTCTTCCAGTAAACCCTTTGATGATGATCGGGACCTCCTCTTTACGTCCAAACGCACTGTCGGCTCTCACAGAGAGGGTTGCTGAGGGTGCGGGAGCAAGCGTATCATCTTCCTCACGGATAGGATGGGGATGAGTCACTCTCCAAACGGTATAAAGAGACAGGTGGGTTCATGTGATATCCCCGGTTGCGTGAGATCGAATTCTGAAACCGGCAAGAGGGAATGCTTTATGGATTCGTCACCGTTTCCCTTGACTCGTCCTGGTGATGCCGAAGCGATTCTCGATTGCATCAGCGACGGAGTTTTGACCATTGATCTGAATAAGCGGGTTACCTTTCTCAACCGCGCTATGTGCAAGTTGTTGGGATTCGATGCACGAGAGACGCCAACGGGACATCTCACATGTGAGATGTTGGTGCAAAGTCACATTTGTACCACGAGAGAATGTGTGCTCGAGCGAGCGTTATGTGGCGATCGGGTGTCCAATTACGAAACCTTTCTCACACGGCATGACGGGAAAGTCATTCCCGTGAGTGTCAACACGGATTTTCTGCGCGATGAACAAGGGCACATGATCGGACTGGTTGAGGTCATTCGGGATATGTCGCTGTCCCGAGAATTGACGGAAAAAGCTGCGGAAGTCAATGCATTGAAGGAACGCTTGGATGAACGTGTCCGGTTTGACAACATTGTGGGCCGGAGCCGGGTGATGAAGGAGATCTTTGCGAGACTGCCGGCTATTGCGGCCTCGAAGGCGACGGTGTTGATTTCCGGAGAAAGCGGTACAGGCAAGGAATTGATTGCTTATGCCATTCACGCTCACAGCCCGCGCCGGCATGGTCCCTTTGTGGTTGTGAATTGTGCGAGTCTTACGGAAGGACTGTTGGAGAGTGAAATTTTTGGCCATGTCAAAGGCGCCTTTACCGATGCGTACTTTGACAAAGTGGGACGCTTCGAATCCGCCCATGGCGGAACGATCTTTCTTGATGAAATCGGAGAAATCAGCCCAGCGATGCAAGTGAAACTCCTTCGAATTCTCGAATGCGAGGAATTTGAACGAGTTGGGTCAAATAAGACCATGAAGGTGGACGTTCGGGTTGTTGCGGCCACGAATCGCAATTTGAGCCAGGCTGTCAAACAGGGGCTGTTCCGAGAGGATCTGTATTACCGGATTCGAGTGATCCCTATCGAGCTGCCACCGCTTCGATCGAGGAAAGAGGACATTCCGCTTTTGGTAGCGCACTTTCTTGACAAGTTTAACCGACAAATGGGGAAAGGAATTCGGCAAGTGGCACCGGAGGCCTTGGAGATGTTGGAGGCCTATTCGTTTCCTGGAAATATTCGAGAACTCCAAAATATCATTGAACATGCCTTCGTGTGTTGCGAAGGGCAAGTGATAGAAGTAGAGCATTTGCCCGCAGAGGTCAGGCGGACGAACGGTTTGGAACTTTCTTCCACTTTGCAAGATACCACCTTGAGCGGGCTTGAGCGAGAGGCCATTCTTCGAGTCTTGGAGAAGACCGGTTGGAAATACAAAGAGGCTTGTGCTCAGTTGGGCATTGGACGATCCACTCTTTGGCGGAAGCTGAAACGCTTTAATCTCAGCCCTCCAACTGTATAACCCCAATCTGTATCAGTCATTTCACTCTGAAACATTGAGTGTTTCCTTTTGTAAACAAGAATAGAACACAGGAATTTATTCAATAAAATTATATACTTA
>RFGT01000011.1 GCA_003696975.1 Nitrospirota bacterium
CATCGGCCGGGAGTCCGGCAATACAGCGTCTTTGACCAACTTCGTTAACAGTGTGTCTTTAAACTAGTGAGTTTGTCCGTAGATTTTTAGTAACATAGCTCCTCTGATTGTCCAAATTGCCAAAGTCTATTTCCTGAAGAAACACCTGCAATTTATGCCACGGCAACGGTCTGCATTGAATAACTCGCCCTGGTCTCTTGATCTCGGTTCGACCTTTCTCCCCCCCGCTTCCGTCCGGTTTCGAGTCTGGGCCCCTCAAGCGCGGTCGGTCTCGGTCCGCTTGCTCGCTCCTCATAACTTGACCCTCCCGCTGAATCCCCAACCCTTTGGGTATTGGGAGGGAACGGTGTCTCCTCTCACTTCCGGAGCGCGGTATTACTATGTCTTGAATGGAGACATCGAGCGACCTGATCCAGTATCTCGCTTCCAGCCGGACGGAGTTCATGGCCCCTCCATGGTTATTGATCCTACAGCCTTTCCCTGGACCGATCAGAACTGGACTGGTCTTCCCCCAGAACGGATGATCATTTACGAGCTTCATACCGGCACGTTTACCAAAGAAGGGACGTTCACCAGCATCATCCCGCGCTTACCATATCTCCGGGATCGTCTTGGCGTCACAGCCATCGAGCTTATGCCTGTCGTCCAATTTCCAGGTACCCGCAATTGGGGGTACGACGGAACCTATCTTTTCGCTCCCCATGCGAGCTATGGAGGACCAGATGGACTCAAACGGCTGGTCGATGCCTGCCATGTCTATGGACTCGCGGTTATTCTGGACGTTGTGTACAACCATCTAGGACCAGAGGGCAATTACCTGGCAGACTTCGGCCCCTATTTCACGAACCGCTATGTGACTCCATGGGGACCGGCGATTAACTACGATGGACCAGACAGTGACCAGGTTCGGCATTTCGTTATCAGTAATGCATTATATTGGGCGACAGAATACCACATTGATGGCCTTCGTCTTGACGCGGTTCACGGTATCTACGATTTCAGTGCCACCCATCTCCTTCAAGAGCTGGCGGAAGCCGTACATCGGCAAGCCCAACGACTTGGGCGGACGATTGCTGTTATTGCTGAAAGCGATCTCAATGATTCACGGATTATCCTGCCGGTGAGCAAAGGGGGGTATGGCCTGGATGCGCAGTGGAGCGACGATTTCCATCATGCACTTCATGGAGTTTTGACCGGGGAACGGAATGGCTATTATGCAGATTTTGGAACGCTCGATCATCTTGCCACGGCGATTCGCGAAGGATACGTCTATACCGGCCAATATTCTTCCTATCGCCGAAGACGGCATGGCAATACTCCCCGGTACTGTCACCCCAAACAATTTGTCATCTTTGCGCAAAATCATGACCAGGTCGGCAATCGGGCAAAAGGAGAACGGTTAACCCACTTGACCCCTGTCGAAGCGCTCTATGTTGCAGCGGCAGCCGTGCTGTGTTCTCCCAATATCCCCCTGCTCTTCATGGGAGAGGAGTATGCCGAACCGGCGCCGTTTCTCTATTTTATTGATCATGGTGATCCGGCTCTCCGCGAGGCCGTCCGACAAGGACGGCGTGCTGAGTTCAGCGCTTTTGGCTGGGACGAGATGCCAGATCCCGCAGCGGAAGAGACCTATCTCCAATCCAAGCTCCATTTTGATTTGGCAGAAATGGATGATACCTCCCATCATCAATCCTTACTCCGCTGGTATCGTACCCTTATCTACCTCCGGAAGACCCTACCTGCCTTAGGCGCCGCTTCCAGAACCGATCGGCTTCGTGTCTGGATGCACCACCGTGAGCGAATTCTAACGGTCTTCCGAGCAACCCATGTTGGCCCAGCCGTCCTGTTATTTTTAGGGTTTAATCCTGAGGCCGAGTCTCTTTCCCTCACTGCTCCTCAAGGTGAATGGTTTCTCCAGTTGGATGTGGGAGCAAAATCATTTCGGCCTTGGACTCAAGAAACCCAGGCGCCAAGCTCTCTTGCGCTTCCTCAGAAAAAGAAAGAGTCACTAATCTTTCCCCCTTTTGGCGTATGGCTATATGTTGATCAGACGCCGATTGTTTTGCCTGTGTTATAAGCTCTCACTGAGTGGAGAGGTCAAAAACTTCCAGTAAAACGTGAGCTAATAAGAGACGGTATCCAGCCATGTAAAAACTTAGACTTCATCTGTCGGACACTGTGTTGTAAAGACCTTGCTCCGAGAGGATGGGACCGGGGGGTGGGGATTCTTGTTTTCCCTCATTCTCGCCAGCAGTTAGTGGGGGATCCCAGCCTGATCGTTCTTCTGCTCTCAGGACAGTTGAGGTCGGTAAAGGCGGATCCTCGATAACCCATGTCGGGGATGACGTACAGAGGTTCATTCTTGACGACGATGGAGTCTGTGACAGGGGATCTGGCAGTGTCTGAAAGCAGCTTCCTGAACCAAATTAACCGGGGGAGGCATCAGCATGCTTGGCCATAACACGTTTTTGCAAAGCCCAACGAAGTTCGACCAACCCTCGTGTATCACGAGCGCAATACTGCTGAAGGGCTAAAGCCAAGCGCTCCCGCTCGACCCAGTCAGTCTCACAAAAGACGAGGCGATAATAGACGGCTGACGCCGAGGCTCCATCGTGAATGTCAAGATCATCATAGGCCAATGCAGGGACCAAGGCAGGAAGCACGGATTTCAGGGAAAACGACCCTTGAAAGGCGGGATGGTAGTAATGCGCTTGGATGATCGCACATAAGTCCCATAACCGCTCAATCACTTGTTGTAGTTCACGTCGGAGACACGGAATGGCTTCAGCAAGGGTTCGGAGAAGAAATCGCTCGTTGTCCGAATACACGCAAATACTACCCTCCTTGCCTACCGATTGCAGGACACTAACGGCAATCTCTTCCCGGGGATCTTTATGGTCCCGACAGAGATGCCACTCGTGGTGTACTTGTCCTGGAATCGTTTCAATATGGTTGGACCATTGCACGGGAAGCGGCTGGTATGGCCGGGTGTTCGGGTAAAGGGGCACAGCAGGTATTAGGCATTCAAAATCAAGATGGTGGACCGGGTATTGCACAGCCTGAAGAATGCTGCTTAACTTGGGAGAAATCCACTCCATATTATGCTTGACTCTCCGTTGCAGAGCCGTAAGCGGTACTTCCGGAGGAAGGGCATCAATGGTTTGAATGCCTTGCGCTGAAGGGTGCTTCAGCGGGCCCCTTCCTCCAGGCAGATGATAAATCCACCGGTGAGGTTTCTCCTGCGTACACTGGCCCCAAAACGGACAGGAATAGGGGGTGTGGCAATGGGCATCAGGCTCGATTTGAGGAGGGCGCTCCTCCTGCAAGACAGCCCGTAACCTCCGGAGTTGTTGGGGGATCTTCGACAAGCGGTCCCGAACCGCCTCTGTCACGTCTTGAAGGCAAAACAACTGATGCCAATCAAGCTCCCCGCCTGGATACCAATAATGACGATTTACGTACATGAGACAGATTTCACACAAATTTAGCCCTGCACCTTCAACGACATATGCCTGAATTGCGAGATCATCGAGATGAACAGGCTTGATTCGCGACGCCGCCTTTACCTCAATTAACCGCCAGTGGTCTCCGACACGTTCGAGGATATCCGCGCGCACCAAAATTCCTTCAAACTGGAACGTCGCCTCAAAGATTGCAGGGACCTGCGGATCTAAGAGCAAGGCTCTTGTGCGTTCCAATGCGGCGTTGAGATGCCGGTGATCAGCTTCAACCACTTGTCCCCCAGGGAATCGCCGCTGTGCTGCTTCCCCCACCATTCGACCCATTTCCAACATGGCATGCTGTTTGTCGTCAGGGGGAGCAGCCTGGTAGGGCGCATAGACCTCGAAATATAACCGCTTAGGGCACTGGAGACCTGCAAGATACCTTGACTTTGAAAGGCGAGATTCCAAGGCGATCAAAGAGGATCTCCCACGCTGAGTCCTCTCACACGTCTCCTTGGATAACGAACTAAGGGGATTTCCTTCTTCCATGCAAATAGGATACCTTATTCAGGGAACCCGTGAATGCCAAAAGCATGAGAGATTTCCGGTGATCATAACCTGACGGATAGCCTTCTTTCATGGGCATGATATTTCGATACCCATCTTATTCCAACACAACTTATCAGACAAGCGAGTGGGAACGCGAGCAGATTCGCGCACTTGCCGATATGCTTGCTCGCTTGCTGGACTCTGCCATTCCTATTCCTGGGACCTCTGTGCGCATCGGGCTTGACCCACTCCTAGGGCTCATCCCAATTATTGGAGATGCTCTTTCAAATTTAGTGGGGTCCTGTCTGCTTTTTTTCGCCGCCCAGTTGCAGGTTCCCAAGATCGTGATTCTACGGATGGCACTCAATATGGCGATCAACACTGTGGTTGGGGCCATTCCTGGTCTTGGTGATCTGTTTTCCGCCTGGTACCGCAGCAATCTGAAGAACGCTGAACTCTTGCGCCGCTATACGCAACCAGGGATGCCCGCTTCTGGTTCTTCTTACGAAGATTGGGTGTTTGTCATCGGTGTCATCCTAGGGGTTTTTGCATTAATTGGGGGAGGTTTTTTTGTGCTTCTTTGGGTGCTTGCCCGCCTCTGGGCACTCGCCGCGTGAACAAGTCTCGATAAGGAGCTTGCAGCACCGGATTAATCAGAAAAAACGGAGCTAACGCTGTGGATAACAACCACCATCCGTTGAGCACCCCGTCAGGACACAGAAAATTCAGCACGCAGGGTCTCTCCCCTTTTCTGGTCAAGTCGTGAGGAACTTGCTTGTGCAAACACCTTGTCAATTCACGCGATTTTCTGTTCGGCCCCAAAATTTCCTTGATAGATCATTATCCTGGTTTCTGGGCGATCAGCGATCCCGCGCCTTTCCACAAAAACTGTGGATGACCTCTGGATAACCTTGTTTACAATTTCTTCTCTTCCAGATGTGACGCGAATCCAAGCGAACTGCCTATTCTCTGGGCAATGGATATCTTTACTTAGGCTAAATATCCAAAACGTTACGAGATTGAACCAAACGTTCGGCGTTCAGACAACTCGGGTTGAGCCATTCTTGGATGAAAAAACAGGTTGAAATATCAGCGCGATCTGATGGGAGTGTGTTACAACAAAGCCACAGCCACCGTATCTGCATATCGACGTCCTAATGCCGTGAGCCTGAGCCGTCCCCTTTCATGGACGAGCAATCCCTCATCCTTTAGAGACTGAAGGGCCCGCTTCCATTCCGTCTGGGCCTGCAACAACGGAGAGACTTTCTTATCGGGAACGCCCTGAAGAAGGCGTAACCCGAAGACCACGGTTTCTCGGGCCACCTGTTCAGATGACCGGAAGTCGAGCTCATCAATTGGGAGTCTCTCGTTCCTCAATATCGAACAGTAGGCAGAAAGATTTCCTACATTTCCAAATCGCAGAGAACCAAGACAGGATTGCGCACTCGGTCCCAACCCGAGGTATGGTTCATCTCTCCAATACCGTTGATTATGTCGGCAGGCATATCCAGGTTGGCTGAAGTTCGAAATTTCATACTGTTCATATCCCGCGTGTTGAAGAGCAGAAGATGCCATGGCTTCCATGGCGTTCTGGAGTGCAGGATCCGGTTCCACCATGCGTCCGCGGGTGGACTCTTCAAAAAAGATCGATCCCTCTTCCACGGTCAGGGCATAACAGGAACAATGAGTCGGAGCGAAAGCCAACAGGTCTTCCAAGGAAGCCCGCCATGTTTCGAGCGTCTGTCCAGGGAGACCATACATCAAATCAACATTGATGTTGTGAAACCCAACGGCTTTGGCGAGTCGCAAGGCTTGTTGGGTTACGCGAGTGGAGGGACGTCCACCGAGCATGCGGAGCTCCCTGACATCGAACGATTGCACACCGAGACTGAGTCGATTCCATCCAGCTTTGACGAGAGCGGAGATCATTTCAAGGGTTAAAGAAGCGGGATGCCCTTCGACACACAGTTCAGCCCACGGACGGACCATAAAGGCGGTACGAATTGCCTGTAGAAGGCCATTGAGCTCTTGGGGATGGAGGGTCGTTGGCGTCCCACCTCCTACATAGACTGTCTCTACGGGAACATCTCGCAAGCCGATGTGATGAGCGTAATACTCGATCTCCTGGATTGCGGCTTGCAAAAACGCACGCACCTGTTGGACGCGATGGGGTTCAATATAGAAGGAACAGAAACGGCACCGTGTCCGGCAAAAAGGGATATGCACATAGAGTCCGAGGGTCTGCCTGAGGGGCTGAAAGAATCCTGCATCCGAGATGTACTCCCGCAATTGTGTCGGGGTGACGCCACCGTCGGTATACCGGAGCAGAAGAGTTGGACCGTTTGGAGAAGGACTGTTGGACATTGGACTGCTTTCTCGCATGGTTCACGCGCACTGGTAATTAAAAAGTGGACTCTAGAACCAGATTTCCATTCGCAGTCCATTTTGGTCCCATGATGGTCGGCTCGGCAACCGGCTCGCGTGCCCAGTCTGAATGCGAAAGGCTGTCCACGCCAAAGCCCATGCATCAATGAGATCATCGTTTCCTACATCCTGGCGAGAAAATTGCGGCCGATACCTTTGCGTCACTACGATCAGTTCGGAAAAAGGCCAGATTCCCAGACCTTGCAATACGGCAATGCGTTCTGTCTGGCCTTGTTGGGTCTTTTTATTATACCGCATAGGGGCACCCGCCAAAGAGACAAACGCAAGTTCAGGGTGGGCTTCGTGCACTCGACGCTGAAGTGCTGGGGTCATGACAGCATCGACCTCACGAATCTTTGCCATCAATCCGAAAGCTTGGCGGCTCATCCCCGCCTTCCGAACCTCGGCATAGGTCATGGCATGTAAGAGGGTACGAGAAGGTGGAGTAAATATCGAGCTGGCTCGCCTCCTTAGCAACCGGCGTGCTCTACGGTCGCATTCCCGTCCTCCCCGCTGTGGAGTCAGAAGCAATCCAATTGGAATGTCGATGGCGACTGTCTGCAGGTGAAACGGGTGGTAAATAAAGGCGTTCACACTGGTATTCCACTCGATTCTCACATCAACGATTCGGGATTCCGTCAACCGCAGCAAGACCCCAACCCATCCACCGGGGCATTCATCGATTCCAGCAATCCACATCTGCAAGGTCTTTCTCTTGAAACACGGGTAGTTCCCGTAGGTTGGACTTCTAGGAGTAGGGGCAGAAAGCCATTGCTTGTGGCCTTCTAGGAATTGTACCGGTGAGTCCTAACCCCGCATAGGATCGGTTCATCCGCTTGAGTCTTTTTCGGATCCACCCTTATGGGAATAGGCAGTTTCATTATTTCGGCTTTCTCGCTGCTGCAAGGATCTGTGTTATAGGC
>RFGT01000140.1 GCA_003696975.1 Nitrospirota bacterium
AAATCCCTGACCACAAAATCCGTCCTGCTCATGGATGGCCATTTCATGGATGGCGATATCCCGCTGTTTCTGGATATGAAACCTGAGCATGGATTTGCCGCGATCGTTCGCGATTTGAACAGACTGGATGCTACGTTTCTCCAAAGTCTGCTGTCGAGCCATGCATCAGGCCTTTCGCTCTTGCCCGTGGGAGCCGCCTCGTTGCCGCTTTCGGACATTCCCCCAAGCTGCGTGGCGGAAACTGTGGATTTATTAGGCTCGGCGTTCGACTATGTCGTCGTCGATGGTGGCTCCGGGGTTCACGAAGTCTCTCGGCCTATTTTTGAACGAGCTTTGTGCATTGTTGTGACCACGATCTGCGCTCCGATGATTCGCAAGGCCAAGTTCGTGCTCGATGAGCTCCGACGCATGGAAATACCCGACGATCGAATTCAGCTCGCCATTACGCGCTATACGGCCCGTGCCGGCGCCCCTTTGAAAGAAACGGAAGCGTATCTGGGGAAATCCGCTTCGTGGTTAATTCCGGACGATTACCCCCTTGTGTGCCGCTCCATTAACGAAGGGATCCCGCTTACAACTCTAGCTCCACGTGCCAAGGTGACCAAAGCGATTCATGCTATGGCTCAACGAACGTTGCGGACCATGGGTGAACCGAAGCCGCTTTCGAGGTTTGCCAAGCTTGTTAAGCGTCTGGTCGGTGAGCGTCCTCAATCGATGACACCGTCTGAGGTGCCCGTGAAATGAGCAGTATATGATATCTGTGGACTGACAAAAGAATTGGCTGAGGAGTGTTGAATCTCCATGGGACACAGAGGACCATTCATCTTGCTCAGTTTGGCCGTGCTCATCGCCCTAGGCGGAGGTCTCTTTCTTTGGGCGTATGTTCAATCTCGGAATAAAGCGGCTCAGCCGGCCAAACCGGTTGAATGGGTGGTAGTGGCCAAACGCGATCTTGCCTGGGGGACCACCATCACGAACGATATGCTGATGCGTGTTTCAAAAGAAGATCTTCTTGCGAAACAGATAGTCTCACCCAAGGAGCTTGAGCACAGTTTTTCGTCTCTCGAGCAAGTCCAGGGCCGTGTCCTGCGCGACAATCTGCTTCGTCAGCAGCCGATTCTGGAGTCCCATTTGGCCCCGCTCGGCGTGCGGGCCGGAGTCGATGCGGTTCTTGACCCGGAAAAGCGAGCGATGGCCGTTAAGGTCGACCAAGAAGTGGCCGTCGCTGGGTTCATCAAGCCGGGCCATTATGTTGACGTGTTGGTAACCATGCAGCCACCCGGCCGCAATGCCCAGACCGTGACGAAAATCGTGATTGAAAATGTGCGCGTGTTGGCCACGGGCATGCAATTGCAGCGTCAGGGCGAAGACGGCCAAGCTCAACCCGTCTCGATTATGACGCTGGAAGTGACCCCAGAAGAAGCGGAAAAACTGGCGCTTGCCTCGACTCGAGGTCGCTTGCGCCTGGCCTTGCGCAGCTCCCAGAATCCCGAAAAAGTGTTGACTCGTGGGGCGACAGCGTATTCCTTGCTCGGTTCATACCGTCCCTCGCGCAAATCAAGAGCGCATTCTGCCAAAAAACATGTCGTGGAAGTTATCAAGGGCTCATCTGCGACAAAACAGAAGTTTTAAGAGCGACTATGACATAATGGTCATTTTCATAATAGCAAGAGAGGTTTCCCATGAATTATGACGGACATTGTTCACCGATACCTGGCCTGTTCAATCGAGGATGTCTGCTGCTGGTGTTAACCGGGATTGCGCTGTGCCCCCCTCCCGTGGCTCTATCGCAATCGGCAGGTGAGAACGCTCATCTCCGGCAGACGGAGCTGATGAAATTGGTCGCAGGAAAATCGCAGATTATCGACACACCCGTACCGATTACCCGGGCCTCCATCGCAAATCCGGATGTGGCCGATACGCTGGTGCTTTCGCCTAAACAACTGTACGTCGTCGGCAAACAGGTCGGGGCCACGAACCTGACTCTCTGGGATAAGAACGGTCAGGTGCTCAAAATTTATGACCTTGAGATCATTCCCGACCTAGATCGATTGCGTCAGCAACTCCACGAGCTTCTGCCTCAAGAGCATAACGTCCGCATTCAAGCGAGTCACGATTTTGTCACCCTATCGGGTACGGTCACGTCTTCCGCAGCACTCAAAGAAATCCTTGCCATTGCAGAAGCTTATGCCCCGAAGAAAATTATCAATCTCTTGCAAGTTGATCGAGAAACGTCGCCTCCGGTTGTTGTGGACGTCATCAAAGGCGTGACCACCAGTCAGGTGGAATTTTGAAGGTTGGACGGTTAATGGGCTGGCGGCTCTTCTCGAGGACCTATACAGCATTGGTGCCCATCACCTTTCAAGTCGGACTGGTTACTATTCTTCTTTTTTTAGGGCTATGTCCAGGGATCCCGGCCTTTGGTCAAGAGGTGCCCATCCCTTCTTCGGAAACTCCATCTCTGATTGAGGTCGAGCTTGGCAAATCCAAACTCTTAGACAGCCCCGTGCAAATCCGCCGTGCCTCAGTGGCCAATCCGCAAATCGCGGACGCGCTTGTGCTTTCGCCCACGCAACTGTATCTCGTAGGCAACCAAACGGGAGAAACCAACCTCACCCTGTGGGATCAAAATGGAGCGGTGCTGGCCATCTATGATCTGCGCGTCGTCCGCGGGGTGACCTGGCTTAAGGAACAACTCTACACACTGCTTGGGGAAAAAGATATCCAGGTCACAGCCACTCAGGACTATATTGCGCTGTCGGGCACTGTCTCCAGTGCGACGAACCTCGCCCATGCATTAGCCCTTGCTGAAACCTTTGCTCCCAAGAAAGTGCTCAATCTACTTCAGGTTGGCGGACAACATCAGGTGATGTTAGAAGTTCGCATTGCCGAAATGAGCCGAAGTTTGATCCGACGTCTCGGGATCAATTTTAAGATCGTTAACGGCAATGATTTTGGAATTACCCAATTGAACAATCTCACGACTAACAGGCTTTCTACCGGCACTGTGAACACGACTCTTTCCTCATTTATTAATGCGCTCGTTCGGATCCAGTCGGGCAGTCTGGACTGGACTACCTTTATCGATGCCTTGAAAACCAATGGATTAGTCAAAATTCTAGCGGAACCCAATCTCGTCACTATCAGCGGCCAGGAGGCCACGTTTCTGGCCGGAGGCGAAGTGCCCATTCTGGTCGCTCAGGCCCTCGGCGCCAATTCCATTCAATTTAAACAGTTCGGCGTAGCCGTCACCTTTAAACCCACGGTATTGAGTCCCAACAAAATCAGCATGGAAGTGACCCCAGAGTTTTCGGAGATCGATGAATCCCGAGAAACGGTACTAGGAGTACCGGCATTTTTGACTCGGCGGGTTTCGACGGTCATCGAGTTGGCCGACGGCCAAAGTTTCGCCATTGGCGGGCTCATCCAGGACAACGTGCGCGAACAGATCAGAAAGTACCCGCTTCTTGGGGATATTCCCATCTTGGGCGCCTTGTTTCGAAGCAGTGAGTTTCAAAAAAACGAGACCGAGCTCATTATCATTGTCACACCTCGATTGGTGAAACCCTTGGATATGGCCAGCCAGTCTCTCCCCACCAGCACCTTCATCGAACCTGATGATCTCTCCTTTTATCTCGGTGGCTTTCCGGAGCAACCTCCTCCAGGGCATTTGTTCGACGTAGGGCTTGACGGAGCCTTTGGGTATATTCATCCAAATTCAGGAGGTCTCTCTCCATGAGGCGAAGGCGAAACTCAGGCATCCTGTGGGCGGCCGCAGGAATCACGGTATTCCTAGGCGGATGTGCACCAAGCCCCATCACGCTTCATCCCGATTTTGGGCGTTCCGTCACCATGGCAAAAGAACACCAGACTCTTTCCCCTGAGGCGAGTGCTAATCTCACCCCAGTAACACATCTTCATGGCACCGCGGCCTCCAAAACCATGGAGGCTTATGAACAATCCTTCGAACCGGGGCAAGAGGTCACTCAAAAGGTGGGAATCCTCGTCTCACCAAGCGGACAATAAATCTTGCTGTTTTCCGGCGTTCTCTGCCTTCTCCCACACTCGACCACTTCGATGGGTTGACCACGCTACGCTGGATGGTGAGAGGAATGCTTCTTTCGAGGGATGTCAAGATTCAGCACATTATTCCCGGCAGATGGATCTTGTTGTTTGGTGCCTGAATTTTTCACTTTGTGGTCATTGTCGAGTGATGATTGTGTTTCCTTAGGACAGGCAATCCGTCAAAAAATCCGTCATGTTGCTTCACTCTGCGTAACATCCGATACTCCCTTCATTTTTCCCGCCGGACAGCATAATGGAGCATACGCTGTCGTCTGAATTTTTTACGATTCTGCTTCACCTTCGCCGTGCACTTTGGTGTGCCTTCACTAGCGCCGAGTCAAAAGATTCCTGTAAAAGCAACATGTTAGCGGCTCTTCTGCGTCATCCAACAGGTCGCATGGTTTCTGGCCCATATGTTGCCATGTTGTAGTGGTGTCAGCAAGAACATGAGCAAGTCGATCTCATTATGCGAACCCGCAAGAAAAAGGGACAGGCCATGGAACCACTACAGACAACAGAATCATTGCCCTTTTTGACATCGGATATTGATGTCCTTACCGCCCTGGAGCAGAAAGGCCTCACGAAGCGAGAGATCCAGGTTTTGGAATGGGTGGCCCGAGGAAAAACCAACAGTGAGATTGGCATGATCCTTCAGATCAGCCCGCGAACAGCTTCCAAGCACTTGGAGCACATTTACACCAAGCTTGGGGTCGAGTCTCGGACGGCCGCGGTTGTTGTCTTTTTGGAAATGCTTCAAGAAAGTGGGCAAATTCAAAAAGCCAAAACACGCCATCCTCCTCCACCCTATTCATGATAATGGATCGACAGGTGTCCATAGCGTGGCAGAGGACTTGGCATCCAGAGAGGTAGAGAGGAATGCATCGTGTTAGGGATCACCATCAGACGACTCTCCATTTGGTGGAGATTGAAAAAACTCGACCGGACGTACCAACCACTTCTTGAAAAGGCTATAGCCTTCGGCAATCGCGAGGCCGTCTTGAAACTTGAAGAGCAGTACTGGTATCAAACGGCGTGTCTCCTGGAAGAACGGCGCGAGTTACGCCAAGCTCACGTGAAGAAACCACGGGGAACTTCCTCAAATGGGCATCCCTTGCGCCATGGACAATCATCCCATCCGCGGTTCGGTGCCGAACGGGACTTGGCGCATCAACATGCCATACAACAAACCGGAAAAGCGCCATTGCTGATTTTCCTCGCGTGTATTCTGGCGATGGGCGCGATATGGTATCTGTGGGGAGAGCGACTCCCCTGGTAATTTTCTCGATACGGCTGGCTTTGCCTCAATCACCCTCGCGCAAGACAAAATGTGCTCGCCGATTGCGCTGCCAACAGGCTTCGTAGTGTTCGGTACACCAAGGCCGTTCTTTCCCGTAGCTGACTAGCGCGATCCGTGCCGGCTGAACACCAAGGGCTACGAGATAAGCTTTGACCGCTTGTGCCCGGCGCATGCCCAGGACCAAATTGTATTCCATGGACCCACGCTCATCACAATGGCCTTCAATCAGCACGGTATGTGAGGCATATTCCGTCATGAGCATGTGAGCATCGTGTTCCAGAGTCGGCACTTCGCTTGCTCGAATAGATGCTCGATCGAAGTCAAAAAACACGTCGTGAAGACCTAGTTCGCGTATGCTCTCTGGTGGAAGAGGGGAGATCCTGAGAGATTCTTCCATCTCGGGTGCCGGTGACAACATACGTGCCTTCCCCCCGTCTCGCTGCGGAGTCGCCAGGGAAGGGCCTTCCTCTTCCTGCGCCGGCTGAGGAATCGAGGGCGCGGGCTGCATCTGGTTGAATTGGTCTTGAGTTGGCTTCCGAGTAACAGAGGGAAGCCTCCCTGCTGCTGAGCCTCCTGGCTCCTTTTCGCCAAGCTCCTCTTGCTGGCCGGGAGCAGGCGGGGCTGGTAAAGAAGGCGTTTCTTGGCGTGTTCCTTCCTGACCGACAAGCCCATATCGTTCAAAGGTCCCACATCCATTCACGAGAAGCCAAGCGCAGATCGCCAGCATTTGTACCCAGACTCTAGCCCATACTCGAGAAGGTGTGGCCACAGGCCACCTCCTTGTCCCTCAGCCTGAAGACATCGCGTGAAAACAACAAGAGAGTCACAGGTATTCTGACTGGCTCAACCCTTGTGGTCTCTCTATTCTCAGGAGCTTCGCAAAGCTCGGTTCATCCGTCAAGGCTTGGGCTATCAATCTATTTTGACAGGCTTCAGGGGGGTCTTGCATTCTCCCGCACAGCGAGGCAATTCTCCTACGGATTCTCAGACACACGCCATGCCACATGACATGGATCGTCCAGGCAGGCCAATTCCACAAGGGAAGCCGTCGTACATATGGCCGAAAGCCGGGGAGCCGATACGCGAAACGATCCCACGAGATCTTGGGCGTGAAAAAACCGAACGCTTGTCTGACCTGGTCCAAAATTAATCACCGTAATGCAGAGTTTCGTCGCTGAGGGCGTATGAAAAATGCGGACAGGCGTTCCATGGGAAAGAGGAAGTTCTTCTAGGGGATTGGGGGGAGCAACCGCTGGAGGCCAAGTTTCAGGCCTTAACGCAGCCTCTCCAGGAGAGATGGCCCCAAACAAGAAACTCCCAAACCACCCTATCCCGATCAACCAGCATGTGAGGCGCCACAGAGGTGGGCATGACCATTTCACCATCGTGAAAACGCTTTCCGTATTTCTTCAACAAACACCATTCGTATCGTATACACGGTTGCTCTCATCTCATATTGTGACCATGTGAAAAATTCTTCAACCCAAAAGAAAATGCCCCTTTCGCATTCTGCGCTGCCGGTGCTGCCACCATCGCGAACATAGAATTCCTCCCACTCCCAATACAATCCATCCCCAGTACAACAGGGACATCTCGTCAGTTGGCATCATCAATCTCTGGGAAGTCGTTTGAAGGATACATTCCGCAGTAGTTGTACCGCCTGAGGCGAGAATTGTGATGAGTGATCCGAAAATCATTCCCACAAATATCCGTCCCATGGTCGTGCCCCCTTCTTTCGGTTCAATTGACTTCGCAACTTCTCTTGTGTTCCTACTGGAGGTTCGAAAGTTCAAATTTCATGCCGAGAGCGCTCAATTCGAACATGTCAAGCTATCATATTGTTTTGACAGGGGTATTGCGATGGAGCGAACACAGGCATTCTTCCGGTGAGTTGAGAAATGTGTAAACGCTTCCAACACCGGACAACCCGTGACTCACTTCGAACAGCAATCAACTTCTGCGAACAGCAAGCAGTTCTTTGTATTGAGGTATGTTTGCTTGCCACACCGTGCTCCGATTCTGCGACAAGCATTCGGACAGCGGAACACCTTTTGGGGTTTTCGCCCTTGTTCATCTTCCAGATATCTCCATGGGTTGAAGGTCGCCTCTTATTGCCACTATAATAAAATCTCTCTTCTTTCGCCTGAGAAAAGGAATTAGCTCGTGAGTACACTTCCGCTGCTATTTCGAGTCAGAAATGCTGTAATCGAGCGACATCAACTAGAGGGAATCGACCCCAGCGAACGGTATTTCAATCGATCCATCATGGTCAAACGGGTCGATCGGGGCTATACGGCAAAAGTTATTTACGAAGCGTTGGAAGTGGAAAGCGGGACCCATCCTACCGTGGCCGGAGCCATTCGAGAGATTGTCGACAAACTGAAATCTCTCGGATTTACCCACATGCGAACACGGCTGAATTTCAAGGGGCAAAAGTATCTGGCGGAAAAAGAATCGTGGGTAGATTATCCGGACTAGGTTCCGGCTTCCTCCTCAAGGTTGTCTCCTGCTTTCCCCTCTTGTTGAGCCACAAAGGCCTCATACACGAGATCGTGAAGTCGCGGCCGAAAGGCCTGGATCGCGGTATTCGCTCGCGTGGGACACACGCGGTTGGACAAGAGAACCACAATTAATTCGCAGGCAGGGTCAATCCAGACTGAGGTGCCGGTGAATCCAAGATGGCCGAAGGCCTGCCGTGATAACCGGCTGCCAGACGACGAGGGAAGAGATGGCGTATCCCACCCGAGCGCCCAACTACTCGTGGAGGTTTGCCGTTGGACAAAGTGCCGAACCAGCTCCTGGGGAAGAAAGGTGTGTTGTGTGAGGAATCCATCAAGCCAGGCCTGAGCAACGGCTCCGACGGCCTGAGCCGTACCAAATAATCCCGCATGTCCGGCAATACCACCCAGTGCATAAGCATGTTCGTCATGGACTTCTCCCTGGAGCTTGCGCCCTCTCCACGGGTCGAACTCCGTGGGGGCCAGAAGAGTCAGATTCCTTTCTCTGCTAGCGGTCATGCTGGTCACATCCATAAAATAGAGCGGCATGGCGTGAAGAGGACGATAAATTCTTGCGGTACAATAGTCAGCGAGGGAGGACATCGCACACCGCTCCACCACGATCCCCAGCACCATAAATCCCAGATCACTGTACCGCGTTTGGGTCCCCGGCTCATACACTAAAGGCTCCTGGGCAAGCCGATAAAGGAAGGCCCGCTGGCGGGCCTTCACCTCATCCTGACTCTGTGGAGCTTTCGCATGAGGAGCCAACTCGGGGAAATAGGGGCGCCAGGCTGGTAATCCCGCACGATGCCCCAACACCCAGGCAATTGCCACCTCCCCGATGGGAGTACGCGTCAATTCGGGCACCCACATACCTACGGGGTGAGTCAACGCCAGTTGCCCGTCTTGGACCAAGCAAAGAATGGCCGTAGTTGTTGCCAGGGGTTTGGTGAGAGATGCCAAATCGAAGATCGTGTCGGCGGTCATGGGAGTGTCGTTGTCGGGCTCCATTCGACCGACGGCATGGTGGAAGATGACTTGTCCCTTTCGGCGCACATGGAGTACGGCCCCGGGAAACACCCCTTCCTGCACAGCGCAGTGAAGCGCCTGCACCACTGCCTGTTCTCTGTTCATTCGGTCACGAAGCGTGTGGAGGGTAAAGAGTTGAAGAATGGTCAGAAAGCGGAGAATGTTGGGAACCAGCATGTGAAGGGGCTTCACCCTCCTCGGCACCGGAGTCCTCTAGCTCAAGGATGCGTTCAAACGTCTTGAGTGTGGCCCGGATCTGCTCGAGCATCAACGCCCGCTCCCGCCGGAGGTCGGCCAGCGCTCGCTGTAACTCAGCCAGATCTGTTCGAGCCTGAAGAAGCATATTGTCGGCTTTTAACTCAGCTTCCTTCACAATGCGCTCGGCGTCCTGTTGAGCCCCGCCTTTCAACTGATCCACAAATCGTTGAGTCGTGATGAGCGTGTTGGTCAACGTAGCTTCAGCTTGTCGCAACTCACTCAGCTCATGTTCGCAAGCTGTCACTCTGTCTTTCAGCGTCGCATTTTCTCGAATCAGCAATTCCAGAGCATGTGCCACTTCTTCCAGAAACTGATCAACCTGCTTTCGGTCATACCCGCGAAATTGCTTATCAAAAACCTTGTGCTGTACATCAAGCGGGGTAAGGGTCATGGTGAAAGCCTCCGGATCGTGCGCGAGCCGTCAATGGAGACGAATCGCTAAGTCTTTGAGTGTACCGACGACAGCGATCTGCAAAAAGTAGATAATAAGAATGGCGATCAAGGGAGAAAAGTCAATCCCACCGGCAAAAGCAAACGGCAGCCGGCGCCGAATCGTATACAGGACAGGATCCGTCGCCCGATGCAGAAATTGGACAATGGGATTCCACGGGTCCGGGTTGACCCAGGAAATCAGCGCGCGAATGATAATCACCCACATGTAGATGAACAGCACCGTGTCCAAGACGTAAGCAAGACCATTTAAGATGTTGGCGGCAATAAACATAAACGTTTCCTGTCGTCGTGAAAAAACGTAATTATCCTTCCCCCTCTCCAGGCTGAGCTGTTTCCGGTGGAACTTGCCGCGTTGGGACAGGTCGTTCGCCAAAAATCGCCGTGCCAATGCGCACCAGCGTGGCACCTTCCTCCACCGCAATAGGGTAATCGTGAGACATCCCCATGGAAAGCTCATCCATCCGAATTCGCACCAGTCTTTGAGCGGCAATCTGTTCGGCAAGCTCCCGAAGCTGCCGAAAGTAAGGACGCACGTGCTCTGGATCTGCCAGCCATGGAGGCACGGTCATGAGCCCTTGGATCTGTACATGTTCCAACTGATCGAGGGGGGAAATGGCTGCCTTCAGGGCTTCAGGCGAAAATCCCCCCTTCGAGGGTTCACCACCGAGATTGACTTCCAACAAAATCGGTTGAGCATGCCCCGCCTCTTGAGCCCACCGATCGAGGGCAGCGGCTTGGTCCACCGTCTCCACAGAATGAATCAGAGAAAATCGTCCAATCATCGCCCGGAGCTTTCGCCGTTGCAGCCGCCCGATAAAATGCCAGGTGCACTGTCGTCCAATACTCGCCATTTTCGCCAAGGCTTCTTGCAAGCGATTTTCCCCGCAGATCGTGATCCCAGCCTCCAGGGCTTGTTCGATTCGTTCAACCTCCACAAACTTGGTGGCGGCCACGATTCGCACACGGGCTGGGTCGCGGCCTACCCGTCGCGCAGCATGAACGATTCGTTGTCGGATGGTCTGCACATTGCGGGTAATTTCGCTAAATGCCACACCCTCCTCTCGGTCATTTCCCCTTATGCTGCCAACAACATGATTCCATTGACCATAGTGCCATGCACCTGCCCTTCTCGACGATAGGAGAAAAACAGGTCCGGCCGGCAGATCGTGCACAAGGGGAGACACTCTATCTGCGAGCGAGGCACGCCCTGGTCCAGGACATGTTGTTGGACTAGTGCTTTCAAGTCAAGTTGTCCCTGTCCATCCTGGCGTAATCGCAAAACGTGGTCCCATTGGGGCACCGTCTCTTGGATCAATCGGATCACCGGGGTATCAACTTCATAACAGCAGACCCCAGCGGAGGGACCAATGGCAACATAAAACTCCGACGGGGGACACCCGAAGACCTCTTGCATTCTTCGAACAGTTTTGGGGACCACTCCATGGAGCGCTCCCCGCCACCCAGCATGAATGGCTGCCACAAGGTGCCGGCGCGGTGCAGCCACCAACACCGGCACACAGTCAGCCGTCCTGATCGTGAGCAACACATGAGGTTGATTTGTTGCTATTGCATCCCACCCGCCGGCGAACTTGTCTCCGACCCGCACTGGATGATCCAGAATCAGAACTTCCGTCCCATGGACTTGATGAACGGATACCACAACCGGGTACTCCGGATCACCTGCTTTGACGGTCCCCCAGTCTCCGGTTAGACATCCATAACTCGGACCATAACGGGTCCCGAAGAAATGGACAATCGCTCCCTCAGTGTCCAGCAATGTGGAGGCTCTCAGAAGGTTCACTATTCCCCGGCGGGACTCCATTTGTCCGGCCATCAGTACCACGGTCAGTTTCCTCGCCTTCGGAGAAAGGTGGGAACATCCCAATCGTCATCTACTAAAAGATTGCCATGTTCATGCACCGGCCGCCCCCCCTGTTCAAGCTGCCGGAGAAAGGCCGGCCTGTCCAACTCCCGGGTTTGGGCGCTTGAAGCGGTCATCCGAGCGGCAGCCACTGCGGGATTAGGAGAGGGTGGCGAGGGAAAAGCCTGCTGCTGCCGGACGGACATGGACGGAGTGGACATGGCATTCGACTTGACCGATCCCTCGGGCTGCTCAAAGCCCGTGGCAATGACTGTGACCACCACCTCTTCCTCGAGTTCAGGGTCAATCACCTGCCCAACGATGATATCGGCCTGCGGGTCCGCGGCCTCTTTGGCAATGGAAGAGGCTTCGTCAATTTCATGGAGCGACAAATTCAGCCCGCCTGTAATGTTCAACAGCATTCCTTTTGCGCCTTCCACGCTCCCATCTTCCAGTAACGGACTGGAAATGGCTTGCCGGGCCGCCTCAGTCGCTCGGTTGGCGCCCTTGGCCACGCCCATTCCCATTACAGCCCGGCCTGCATAGCGCATGACCGTCTGCACATCCGCGAAATCCACATTCACCAGCCCCGGGGTGGTAATGACATCGGTGATCCCCTTGATGGCCTGTCGGAGCACATCATCAGCCAATTTGAACGCTTCCAAGAGCGGCGTGGTCTTATCGACCAGCGTCAGCAGTTTCTGATTGGGGATCACGAGGAGCGAATCGACATGTCGCCGCAACTCTCGAATGCCTTCCTCGGCGTAGCCCATTCGTCGATGCCCTTCGTACTGAAACGGCTTTGTGACGACTCCCACCGTCAGAATCCCCAACTCCCGAGCAATGGATGCGGCGATCGGAGCACCTCCCGTACCAGTGCCTCCACCCATACCAGCGGTCACAAAAACCATATCCGCGCCTTGGAGCGCGTCGCGAATCTGTGCCTCGCTTTCGATGGCCGCTTCTTTTCCCACTTCGGGCTTTGCACCAGCCCCCAATCCCCGTGTCCGCTCTGGCCCAAGCTGGATCTTGTGGAGAGCCTGGGACTTGCTCAATGACTGGAGGTCAGTATTGGCGACAATGAATTCCACTCGATTGAGACCAGCGGCAATCATAGTGTTGACGGCGTTGCATCCTGCCCCGCCGATACCCAAGACTTTGATGTGGATCGATGATGATGGTTCCTCCTGAAATGAAAACATGGAGTTCCTCCTTTCACTCAGGCTATGAGGTCATGCTTTTGGTCGTTCCTAGAAAAATTCACGCATCCATCCCGTCATCCGGCTTAAGACGCTTTCATGGTGTTTTCGCGCCCCCGACACGCCAACTGTTTCGAGGTCCCGGTCCATCCGTTGTGCGAGCAGCAACAGGCCTACGCCCGTGGCATACATGGGTTTACTGACCATATCTCTCAATCCTCCGACACCCGTGGGAATGCCGCGACGACTCGGCAAAGCCAGCACACGCTCAGCGGCATCGGGCATTCCTTCCAGCAAGGATGTCCCCCCGGTGATGACCGTGCCCGCGGCGAGTTTTCCTTCATGGCCAGACCGCCGAATTTCCCGAAGCACGAGATCGAAAATTTCCTCCACGCGCGGCTCAATGATTTCCGCGACATCGCGCCGCGAGAGGAGGCGCGGCGGCCTCCCCCCCACACTTGGCACTTCAACGGGCTCATTGTCTCGGACGAGCTCGCAGAGGGCGACACCATGTTTGATCTTGATCTGTTCCGCATCAGCTTGCGAGGTGCGGAGCCCAATCTGCAAATCGCGCGTGAGGTGTTGCCCTCCTACCGGAATGACTGCCGAGTGACTGATACTACCCCCGGAAAAGATGGCCACATCCGATGTCCCGCCGCCCAAATCGACCATCGCCACCCCTAATTCTTTTTCCTCTTCTGTGAGTACTGCCTCGCTAGAGGCCAAGGGCTGTAAGACGAGATCCACCATATCCAAGCCCGCACGATTGACGCATTTAATAAGGTTCTGCGCTGAAGTTACCGCCCCCGTCACAATGTGGACATCCACTTCCAGACGAGACCCCGAAATCCCCACTGGATCGCGAATGCCTTCCTGGTCATCCACAATGAATTCACGCGGGAGCACATGGAGAATCCGGCGATCCGGTGGAACTACGGCAGAAGCTCGTGCGGTTTCGATGGCGCGCTGCACATCAGCTCGTGTGACTTCCTGACGCTTGAGTGCGACCACACCATTGGCCGTTTCACTGGCGATGTGACTGCCGGCAATCCCGATATAGACCGAATTGATTTGAACCGCCGCCATAAGCTCCGCTTCTTCGACGGCTTTTTTAATGGACTCCACCGTGCTGTCGATATTCACCACTACCCCCTTGCGCAATCCTCGCGAGGGACTTGACCCAAATCCGATGACCTGAATGGCATGCTCATCAGTGATTTCGGCGACAATCGCGCAAATTTTGGTGGTCCCAATATCAAGCCCCACTACAATATGTTCTTTTCTCGGCATAGACCGTCACCCCTTCTCTCGAATGATCACCTTCCCCGGGAACCGCAGGTCGATTTCACAGGGGTCTGTCTCCTGGGTGACATGTCCCAAGGACAGAAGCCGGCGATACCTGGCCCACTCTGGCTCAAAGTTATCCGTGAACCGAAACTCCAGAGCCCGGACGGCAGCCCGAAACTGCGCGGGTTCATCCAGATCGACGACGGGTCTGGCCCCATAGGCTTCGAAGAGGAGAGAGGCCAAACGGAGAGCGCGCTGAAGCCGCTCTGGCACATCAGTCGGTTGACTGTCCGGCATGATGGACGGCGGAGGCCCTACCAGAATTGGCAGATCGCCAAATGAAGGCTTCCGGTGATCAGCCAAGACAACTCCATCCCGCGCGATAACCCACTCACGGGTTCCATGCCGAAGGATGGCAGCGGGACGGCGTTCCACTACCGTGATCGTGAGGGTATGAGGCCACACACGGGCCACGGACGCCGAGGCAATCCAGGGATGCGCGAGCACCCGACGCGCGATAGAAGGCGGGTCGAGTGTCCAGAGTGTTGTTTCTGATGGAATCTTCATGACCGTTAAGAGATCACGGCGTGACACCCGCTCTAAGCCAAAGACGGTGATCTGCTCAAGACGAGTCCATGCGGCGAAAGCCGATTGGACCTGCTGGTATCCCATTGGAATACCGACTCCGCCAATCACAAGCAGCACAATCCACAGGATCCGCTGAGATAGGACATACGGTGGTGATCGTTTCCACTTCCTGCGCCATAAGGGGTGGACCCCTAAGCGGTTACGCATGGTTCGCACTGAGATCATGAGCAGGCCCTCCCTTTCCTGCGATCCTCTATGGTAGAGGCGTTACGACCAAGCCTATGGGGTTGCGCCTCAGCCCATGCTCGATCCCGCCGAAGAGCCGATTGGAGAATCCGCTCGGTCAAGGTGTCGTAATCCAAGCCAACGTACGCCGCAGCCATGGGAAGCAAACTTCGCTCGGTCATACCGGGAATGGTGTTGACTTCCAGCACATAAGGGCGCCCGCGCCGGTTGATTCGAAAATCGACGCGTGCAGCCCCATCACAACCGAGCGCATGAAAACAGCGCACCGCCCACTCCTTAAGCGCTTCGGTCTGTCGAGAAGACAGGGGGGCAGGACAACGATACTCCGTGTCCTGCTTGGTATATTTCGCATCGTAATCATAGAAGCCCTGAGGAGCGACAATCTCCACAACAGGCAGTGCTTCTCCATCAAGAACCGAAACTGCCACTTCTCGTCCGGCGATGTACGGTTCCACCACAATTCGCTCACCCTGCTGCGAAGCAAGCCGAAGCGCCTTGCGCCATTGCGCCGGGGTGCGCACGATGGACACCCCCACCGTGGATCCCTGGGCCGCTGGCTTCACGATGAGGGGCCACTCCCATCCAGCCGGAGGGGCATCAGGATACGCTCCTTTTGTCACGACAGTCCCTTGGGGAACAGGAACTCCCTGGCTGGCGAGCAGTGCTTTGGCCGTTGGTTTATCCATGGCCACCGCACTGGCTTTCACATCGGACCCGGTGTAGGGAATGCGCAAGATCTCCAGCAATCCTTGAACCGTGCCATCTTCTCCGCCAGGCCCGTGCAGGGCGAGAAATGCGAGTTCCACTTTGTGGGCCCGCAATCGCCAGGGAAGTGATGCATCCACGTCGATGCCCACTGCCCGATACCCACGCCGCAAGAGTGCCTTCAACACGGCTGCACCAGTGCGCAAGGAGATCTCTCGTTCCATCGACCACCCTCCCATCAATACGCCAATCCGAGCCGTGGTGAGCGGCGGCTTTGCCGTGTGCCTCCTCATGAACTCCCCTCTCCCACGATCTTCCATTCTAAGTCCAACGTGATCCCAAACTGGTGAAATACAGCTTGCTGGACCTTATGAATGAGCACAATGGCATCCACAGCTCGTGCTCGGCCCATATTGATGATAAAGTTGGCATGCTTCTGCGACACTTGGGCATCACCGACCCGTGTCCCTTTCAATCCGGCTAATTCAATCAGCCGACCCGCCGACATGTGTGGAGGGTTTTTGAACACGGAGCCGGCGTTGGGCCGCGTGAGCGGCTGGGTCGCCTTTCGATGTTGTAGATAGGCCTTGGTGGCCGCGTCAATTTTCTTCTTCGGTGCCGGAGCAAGTTGGAGCCATGCTCCTAAGATCACCGCCTTGTCAGGCAGGTCCACATGGCGATAGGAAAAGGCCAAGTCACAGGCGGGGATTACTCGCACAACGCCTTGAGCATCAAGCAATTGGACAGCATGCACACAATCCTGCATTTGCCCAAGGTGGGTTCCAGCGTTCATCACAATAGCGCCACCCACCGTACCCGGAATACCGGCTGCCCACTCTAATCCCGAAAGGGCGCGCGCCGCAGCATACTGCATGAGCACCGGCAGACGTACCCCAGCCTCGGCATACAGCCGATGCTGTGGTGCCTCCTGAATGCAAGCACACTTGGCCAACGAAATCACCACTCCCCTGATCCCGCCATCGCGGACGAGGACGTTGGTTCCTCCCAGGACAAAGACCGGAACCTGCAACGTAGCGGCCTGTCCAATAAGCCGGATGAGATCCTCTTGATCATCTGGCACCACCAGGACATCGGCTGGTCCTCCAATGCGAAGCGAGGTCCATTCAGCCAGAGGAGCATCAAAGATGACCTGCCCGCGCACTCCGGATACCACAGCGGTGAGTTGTGCCATGGAGTAGGGCCCCTCTCTCTGCTGTCTTCTCCTGAAGGGAACCGATTGACCAGGTTGAGGAATCATAAACGTTCCAATAATTCCAGTCCGACTTTCCAAATATCTCCCGCGCCCAACGTGATCACGACATCGTCAGCCTGAAGCCGAGGCAACACGGCCTCCACCAACTCCTCTTTTTTCTCGACCCAGCCCACAGAGGGATGCCCATGGACTCGAATGGCCTCGACCAGCCGCTGGCCGGACACCCCGGGGATCGGCGATTCTCCAGCGGGATAGATTGCGGTAACGAACAAGAGTTCGGCTTTGGAGAACGCGGCTGGAAAGGCCTCCAGCAGATCCCGGGTTCGGCTATACCGGTGTGGTTGGAACAGGACAACCAGGCGCCGTTTGGGCCAAGCGGCTTGCGCAGCCTCCAAGGTCGCTTGAATTTCCGTCGGATGGTGGCCGTAGTCATCAAGAACGAGAATACCGCGTTTCTCGCCACGCACGTGAAATCGCCGATCCACGCCCGAAAACGCCGCGAGTCCCGTCCGAATGAGGTCGATTGGGGCCTCCAATTCCAACCCTACGGCAATGGCCGCCAGCGCATTGGACACGTTATGGATCCCAGGGATATTGATACGGAACGGCCCAAGTTTTTTCCCGCGAAACTGAGCCCGAAAGTTCATCGATTGGCTGGCGGTCATGATTTCCGTTGCCAGCAGATCTGGAGTCATGGCATTCGTCTGGATCCCGTACGTGATCACACGTTTCACGATATGGGGAAACAGCGCGCGCAACCCCGGATCATCGGCGCAGAGAATCGCAGCCCCATAAAACGGGACCTTGTTGATGAATTCCAGAAATGCCGCTTCCAGCCGATCCATGGATCCATAGTGATCAAGGTGCTCTCGGTCGATATTGGTCACCACGACCACGGATGGAGACAACCGCAGAAACGATCCATCACTTTCATCGGCCTCTGCAATCAATACATCTCCGCGCCCCAATCGGGCGTGGGTACCCAACGCCGTTACCTTGCCGCCCACGACGAAGGTGGGGTCGAGACCCGCGTGGGCCAAGACGGTCGCAACCAGCGATGTCGTTGTGGTTTTCCCATGGGCGCCGGCAACGGCGACGCCATATTTGAGACGCATCAACTCCGCCAACATCTCCGCACGTGGAATGACGGGAATTCCCTGACGACGGGCTGCGAGGACTTCGGGATTCGTGGGCGCCACGGCCGACGACACTACCGCCACTTGGGCCCCGGCGACATGTGTCGCGTCATGGCCAATAAAGATGCGACCGCCCAGCGCTTCCAGCCGCCGTGTGGCTTCCGATGGGGCGATATCAGACCCGCTAACGTGATACCCCAACGTCAAGAGCACCTCGGCAATCCCGCTCATTCCACTTCCACCGATTCCCACCAGGTGAATATGTTGAATCTTGCGAAACATCTCCGAGACGCGCTTTCAGCCATCAACAGGCATGTTCCCTGGCTCACACCGCACGGCGGCCCACAAGGAGCCGACACTCGCGCACAATCGTTTGAGCGGCATCCACACGCCGTAACGACCAACTACGCTGCACCATCCTGTTTACCCGATCAGGATCCTCCACCAACATTTTCAGGACCTGCGCCAGCCGCGATCCCGTCTGTTCATCCTGCGGAATAACCACCGCTGCGCCGGCTTGCTCCAGCACTCTGGCATTCCGGTCTTGGTGCTGATGGGTCGCATGGGGGAAAGGGACCAAGATCGCGGGCTTGCCGCAGGCTGTGAGCTCGGCAAGCGTGACTGCCCCGCAGCGAGAAATGACCAAGTCGGCCTCACGGAGAACTTCAGGCATATTCTGGAGAAACGGGACAACGGTGACTTCCATGTGAGCCTGCTCATAGGAGGATCGAATGCGCTCGTAGTCCTCCACACCAGTCTGATGGATGATCCTGAGAGTCCGCGATAACCCCATGGAAACCGTCAAGGCTTCAACCACAGCCGTATTGAGCGCCTTGGCGCCCTGACTCCCGCCACAAATCAACAGGGTGGTCACTCGGTCGGGAGTTGGGCATATCTCCGCGGTGGTGAAGGCGCGACGCAGAGGTGTTCCCACCACTCGCACGTTGTTGCGAGGGAAATACCGGCTTGCTTCCTCCCAGGCTAGAAACACGCGATGAACCATCGGCCCCGCGATCCTGTTGGCAACACCCGGCATCACGTTCGGTTCGAGCACGGCTCGGGGGATGCCCAAGGCAACTCCCGCCAGTATGACCGGAAGACTGGTATACCCACCTGTTCCAATCACCAATGCCGTCCGGCTCGCCCGGAGAATATGCAATGCCTTCCACAAGGCTTTAGGAACCGAGGCCATCCCCGCCAATGCCGACCAGCCCCGGCGGCCCACTACACCGCGCGCAGGAAGGGTTTCCACATGGAGATCTGTGCGAGCCAACATCATCCGTTCCAGGTTTTTCCCTGTGCCGATCATCGTGATCGATACCGACGGACATTGCAGGCGAAACTCCTCGGCCAAGGCCAAAGCCGGAGCAAGATGTCCCCCTGTTCCTCCTGCCGCAATGACCACATTCATCCCATATAGTAGTGCCACAAAGGCGGCTTCCGCTGCCGTGGCACACGGGCCACGCTCAGGAGCATTCCGATCGCGGTCAAGTTAATCACTAGCGACGAGCCGCCATAACTGACAAAAGGAAGCGTCAAGCCCTTGGTCGGAAGAAGCCCCGTCACCACTCCAGCGTTGATTAAGACTTGGATCCCGATCAAGAGCGTCACGCCGCTCGCTAGGTATCGGCCGAACGGATCCAATGCTTCCCGGGCAATCTGAAACCCTTTAACCACCAGGAGCAGGAAGAGTCCTAGCAACAGCCACGTTCCTAGCAAACCCAGTTCTTCTCCGATAGAAGCCAATACAAAGTCAGCATGGGCTTCGGGCAAGAAAAAGAGTTTCTGCCTTCCATTCCCCAGCCCCACACCCAAGAGACCGCCGTTGCCCAGTGCCACATACGACTGGATCAATTGATAGCCCGCTCCCATGGGATCCCCCCACGGATCCCAAAAACTTAAGACCCGTTTCAGTCGATAGCCCACACCCAGAATCAAAGCCAGAACCACAGGAACACTAGCCACCACAAGCGCGCCTAAGTAGACAAGCGGGGCCCCTCCCAGAAATAGCAACCCTCCCACTAGTAATCCTAAAACCACCGCAGTTCCCATATCCGGTTCCAGCAACACTAGTCCTGCCATACTCCCTGCGACCAGCAATGGCGGGACGAGACCCGAGAAAAATGAGGTAAGTCTGTCTTGCCGTCGTGCGAGAAACGAGGCGAGATAGATCACAACCGCTAGTTTGGCGAACTCACCAGGCTGCACCGAGATTCCGCCCACACGAAACCACCGGCATGCGCCATTGACGCAATGTCCCACACCTGGGATCAACACGAGCAGGAGTAACACCAGGACCCCGCCTACGACCACAGGAACCAACCGGTGCCACTGCCGATAGTCCCATACGGCTATCCCATGGAGACATACCAACCCTGCAATACCGGCAATGACCTGGCGCTTCAAAAAATAGGTGGACTCTTCGCGCCAATTCTCCGCCAAAATACCACTTGCACTGAACATGAGAATCAGGCCCATGATGACCAACGCATACACCACCGCCAAGATCAGCCGATCAGGTGAATGATGCCAATTCCAACCATGCCCATTCTTGTACGAACTGAACCACTGCCCCCCAAACGATAACTGCAGATTTTCCGGTGCTCGTCTTGGCTTCACCATGTTGTCGCTCGGCCTGATGTCCTCTCAGGGTAATGCCCACACAAGGCGACGAAACTGCTCCCCTCGATCCCGGTAATCTCGAAACATATCGAAGCTGGCGCAGGCAGGCGAAAGGAGCACCACGTCACCGGATCGAGCCGCCCGATCAGCCTGACTCACGGCTTCCTGCAAGCTTAAGGCGTGGCAGATGCTTGTGGTGCCTTCAATGGCTTGTCTGATTCGGGCCGACGCCTCCCCGATCACAATCACCTGCTTGACGCGTCGGGCCAGGGTTTCTCGTAGTCGGGAAAAATCCCCTCCCTTGTCTTTGCC
>RFGT01000141.1 GCA_003696975.1 Nitrospirota bacterium
AAACAATTCTTCCGCACTTTCCATCTCGGTGGCCGGAAGTGGTTTTTCCACGACAGAAAGCCCCTCCTGTCGCGCCAACGCCAACACCACTTCTCGCGTCACACCAGCCAACAAGGTATCACCCAACGCAGGAGTCATAAGTTGACCAGCCTGAACGGCCATGACATTGCTTGCAGTTCCTTCGGTTACCATTCCTTGCCGCACGAAAATCGCCTCAAAAGCACCAGCTTGCAGAGCTTGCTGCTTGGCCAGCACATTGGGCAAGAGATTTAGGCTTTTAATATCACACCGGCTCCAGCGAATATCCGGGACAACAATGGCCTCCACTCCCTGCTCCTGCAGCAAAGCGACAGCTTGTTCATCATGTTCCCGAACAGTCATGACGACCGTCGGACATGAGAGAACGGGAAACTGATGCATGCGAGGCGCAACCCCTCGCGTTACCTGAATGTAGACCTTACACTCTCGATAGCAACTGAGGCGAATCGCCTCAGCAATCAGTTGTTCCCACTTAGGCCGGGAGATCGGAAGCGTTAAGGCAATTTCCTTGGCACTTCGCTCTAATCGCGCCAAATGGTCATCAACGCGGAAAGGGATCCCGCGATACACACGAATCACCTCATAGATTCCATCCCCGAACTGAAACCCGCGATCCTCTACCGAAACGTGTGCCTCTTGGAGCGGAACAAATTGCCCGTTGACATAAGCGATATCCGGCATTGGCCTTAGGCGTGAGTGTCTTGATGAACATGAACCTGAAAGACCCGTCGATCTTCCGCGGTAAATTTCCAGGCCAACCGTTTATGAAACTCAAGGCGGTGCCTTCCTGCCTCTAGGGCTTGAAACTCAAAGGTGCGTTTGCCAGCGTCTACCGCGTTGTTACTGGCAGTCCGGACAAACTCATCATCGGTGAGAGCGAAGACCGCGGAATCGTAACATGGCACCCATTGCTCCCCACGTGTCCGATCTTCCCAGAGTTGAATCGCAAACCGTTGACCACGCTCGACTTCCAAAGGTTTGACGTCCGGTTCTTTATCAGAGATGGCGGGCATTTCTTGTTCGCGTATTACGTGCTCACTTACGAGAGAACTTTCGAGTATGTTATTTTACTTGTCGTCGCATCTTGATATAGACAAATCCGTCACGCACACATGTTTCATAGCTGGCGACACAATAGCCACCCCCGTCCGTACCGAATCCCGTCCGAACATCAAATTGCAAATGATGCCATGGACAGGACACCACATAGCCCTTCACTCGCCCTTTGGCTAAGGACCCTCCTTGATGCGGGCAGACATTGTTGATCGCGTAAAATTTTCCTGCAATATTGAAAAACGCCACTCGCTTTCCTGCTACTCGGACCATGCGGGATTGTCCAGGAGCCAAGTCCTCTACACGAAACACAGCAATTTCTTCGTCGTGCTCGGAAATCCGGGTTTCTTGCCGCATATGGCTCTCATGCATTAGGTTCGGTCACGTTCATTATTTTCTCTTTCCCATTCAGTCTTTACCGGCATCACAACCACACGTTCTTCCCTTACATTTTGAGAATGAACGTTAGTTCCATTCCAGAAGCAACCTGCACTCGCTGAATAAACCCTGAACGGGTCTCAAGCACATACCGGGCATTAACCGTCTCAGGACCATACCACGGACACGGATCCTCAGAACAGGGCTGTGCATGTTCAATCATGTGCACGACATGTTTGCTCTCGTCAAGCCACAAAATATCCACAGGAATCTTAAATCCCTTGGTCCAGACCTTATGAGGCGCCGAGGTGTCAAAAATGAAAAGCATTCCTTGATCCGCAGCCAAGTGTTCGCGAAACGCCAAGCCAAAGAGAAGTTTCTCAGGGGTATCTGCCACTTCCGCATGCACCCGCGTTCCGTCAGGAAATTGAATTTCAATGTATTCCGTTCCCCGTGGGGCATTGAAGAGCAATGCGCCCGTCATGAGCAGCAACGCCATCGCTCCGAGCCATACAATACGCTTTTTGTTGCCTGTGCTCTGTGAAGCGATTTGTTTCCTTTTGGGCATTGAATCCTCAACGCCTTACGGCATGCAAACTCCTCTCGAACCGATAGGGAGGTTCGCTTTGGCACCCTGGCCTTTGCCTCAGGCACTTCCTTGTTCAGGCTCTTGTTTTTGCAGATCCAGTCTCTCTGTAAATTTTACTCTACTCTTGTGAGAGGTCTCTTAATAGCAGTATGATGTGTATCTTAACAGGTGCTGACTATCAACCGATTAGTTTTAGCAAATGAAGCTCATGACCAACCATTCAGGAGGCCCTCTCATGAATAGACGACCTTTTCCCCTCCTTATCCTAACTCTTGTGATACTGAGTGTAAGTGTAGAACTAGCGCTAGCGACTTCTCCGCTAGGAATTCCTCAAGTCATTGACAACTTCGTCGCTAAGCTTTTCCCCAAAGCGAGCCATTACTTTTGGGTTATTAATGAGAGTCAGCAAGCGTCGCAACATGAATTGATTCTGGATGTCAGCACAGTGGTCACTTTCCAAGAGGGAACCATCCCCACAGAGAACCGCTTTTTGCTTCTCATTGTAGACGGCCATATCTTTGCTGCCCAAAGCATCCCAGACAATGCGATCGTTAATTGCAGCAATGATGGAAAAACAGGGAAAGACATTTAGTAGTTGAACGCAACCAGAAAAGAAGGCTTCGGCCAGCCTTATGGCCTGACGAACAAAACCCCGTTCCCTTGCCGGGAACGGGGTTTTGTATTTACTCATCCTGAATGACTTTTGGGGTTTCTTTTTTACCGCAATACCAACAGTTGGCCACCCACATGAGCCGCATGGAGATGGCATTTATATTTTAAGGTATTGTTAGCTGTCACATAGGTCAAATCACTGATAGGAATACCAATATACTTGGTTTCCCCTCCTTTGAGTACAACTTGCGCGTGCAAGGATGTCGGCCCGGCGAATGCCTCATCCGCAGACAGATCAAAACCATGCTCAGTATTGAGAGTATTGACGACTTTAATCAAGACAGGCCGGCCTGATCGTGCTCCTGTTCCCTGGCGGGTAAGATTTAAAATAGCCGTGGGAGGATACCAGACTGTTTTCCCTCCGACTTTCATGGCATAAAACGTGAGATCGACATCGAGTTCTTTAAAGGGCTGGCCAACCACGGACCCAGTCTCCAGGTCTCCGATCTCAACCCCACCAGACTGTAATGCCAATGCGACCGACGAACCAGCAATAATAAGGGCGAACGCAAAAAGGACAGATAGAAGCACCTTGTGCATTGCCTACCTCCTCCATAAAAAGACGTTAATAATATAAGTGCCACCTGTTCCTGAGGGCATTTTCTCCCCCCTTCCCTCGGTTGTTCTCACACATTTTGGGCATCACGTTATAACACAAGCGCTAGCCTGACGCAAGGCGGTCAATAAACCAGAGCTCCTTTCATGAAGTCGCAGCCGACAGTCTTGCTTCAACTGGTTCAACACTGTGATGTTGCTGAGATTCTTGCCCCTCAGCTATAATTGGCGCGGGAGAATTTTCTTATGGACAGGGATGCTCTTCACCCCAATAATCGGACATGGAGGTCTTCTCCGCCAACGTGGTTCCTGCTCTGTCTGATTAGCCTGTTCCCAGTTCTAGACTCACCAGGATGGGCATTTACCCTTCTGACTCCTCAAAACGGTGAACAGTATACATCCGGTGCCAGAATCCCTGTCCGAGTTGACATTGGAGAAGTGGGGGGAATTACGGCGGTCCAATACTTTTGGTATGGCGAACAGGAAGACATGCTAGAAGAACTGGTGGAGAAAAAACGGGCATTGACCGCCACTGCCGCAAGCAATCCACCCTTTGGGGGCATGATTCGCATCCCACGCCAGGCGATCGGCAACTACCGCCTGCTCGCTGTAGCGGTCCAAGGGGGAGCCCAACAAGAGAAGGAGTCATGGGCAATCTTCGATGAAGTGATTATTCACATTAAACCGAAAGCGCCGTTGCGAGAAATTGATTTCCAAACCATGAAACCGCTTCGCTTTGGACGGGCAGGTACAGCTCGAGTTTATGAACAGGTTGACTTTTTGGGGAAGATCTTTCCCCTTCCTGTTATCGGACGGTTCGCCGACGGAGTCACGCGCCCCATTCGCATGCACGCCACAGGAACGGTGTACGTGTCTTCGGATGAATCCGTGGTCACAGTCCACAAGGATGGACTTCTTCGCCTTGTAGGAAATGGCCACGCCGTCATCACAGTGAAAAATGGAGACATCCAAGCCTCCCTGGACGTCTACGTTGAGGTCAACGATCAACCCAATGAGCCTCCCGTACCCGACCCTGGCCCCAACCAAGTGGTGTACGCAGGTGATCGAGTGGTGCTCAATGCCCTCGGGAGTTATGACCCCGAGGGAAGCTCTTTGACCTATCATTGGTCGCAAGTGCGAGGGAGTAAAATCCCTTTGCTTGATCCTTTTTCACCCAAAGCAAGCTTTTTAGCACCCTATGTAGTAGATGAACGACTGTTTCGTTTCAAACTCCGTGTAACAGATGTACAGGGAGCGGACAGTTTCCCCACCTTTGTAGATGTGATTGTCCAGCCGTAGACAGCTACAACAACATTTGCGGATCGGTTATGGGCTTATCAGGTTCTCCCGCTCTCTCCAATAAATCCTTGCCCACAAGGATTGGGGCATGGAAGTGAATGGCAAGCCCGATCGCGTCAGATGATCGGCTGTTCAAGACTTTCACCTTCCCTTGAAGGGAAATGGTCAGTTCTCCATAGTAAATTTGATCCTTTAGGCGGATAACGACCTGATCCACCTTGCCCCCATA
>RFGT01000012.1 GCA_003696975.1 Nitrospirota bacterium
CACCTACCCGGTGGCGAACCAGTACGGAGCCTCGGAAAAGTCGATGTTTTTTTTCTCAGCCACCTACCCGGTGGCGAACTAGCCTCTAATTCAAGAAAACTGTGAAGAATCGACGAGTTACCTTTTGCGAACCCGCACGACCCTTCACTTTTCTCGGCAGCAAAAAACTTATATCATTTCAACTAGTTATCCAACCAGCCCCGCAACGAAGGTAAAGACCTTGTCAAGGATCTCCTTACCTTGGCACAGTTCGATCAACTCGGTCCTGAATTCCTGTTGGGTTCTCCCCTGCTCTGCCATGAGGAAGGCCAAAGGCATTACATAGGCGTCCTTCACGAGATCAGCGACATCGAAAACCAAGGCCCCTCGCCGAGTTTTCCCATGCAGAAGAGGTAAGGAAAAGCTAATCCCTAGCCCATTTAACACGACCGCCGCATAGCCGTAGGCAATATAGTTACCGTGATCAATGAACCCATTGGCGACATCCTCCTGCGATTCTCTCGCCCCCTTCCCCTCCTCACGGACGAATCCATCCATTCCGGTTCCATTCGCCAAACGGGCATAGAGCGCCTTAGCCCAACGCGCTTCAGCCAGAAGAAGCGACTGAGTATCCCCTGCAGCTTCGATTTGGGCACAAAAACTACGAGCTAGCCGGTCGTCAATTCGGATCCCTTTCTGCAACAGCTCCCGATTCGCATCCCAGGACTCCATTGTCCAGTCGACACGCTTTCGAAGCAGGGATTTGGCCATGTCCAAACGGGTTGACTCGTCGAACCAAGCTTTCACCCAGGCCTGCATGTATTCCGTCGGTCGGTATTCGCTCTTGGGGGTTAGAAAGACATGGTCGACAGTAGACAAGAGAGGGCTACCGCCGCTTCCGCAAAACCCAACCAGTACGTTGGATTCGGCCATTCGGCGGGCGGCAGCGTCGGTAATTGAAGTTCCCTTGCCGAGAAGCACAAAAGCGGTGTTGCGCTCAGGAATGTTGAAGTACCGCTCCACGTCTTCGCCGGTATCTGTCAGATAAACAATTCGGTTGTCCTTCTGCACAACACGAACATGCTCCAGATAAAAGACATTCGCACGTTTGGACAACAGAATCTGCCGTGGTTTAACCTTGGGTTTCATGGCAAGTCCGGAAGGGAGAACGGCCGACTGGCAACCGAAAAACCGTAGCTATCCGGCTGACATTCCATCGAAGGGGCCGCGTTTTCGATGACCTCAAAATACAGACGAAACCGCTGACCGGATGAAGAACTGGAGAGAGTAAAGTAGGGGAGATTCTTTTGGTCCGCCCGTTCAATCCGAGTTCTCCTCAATCGACCATCCGGCTCCCGGTCTGATTTTCGGGTAGGAATCCTATAGCGGGAATAGCGTTTCCACGGCCCGGAATAATCCAGCGGAACGGTTCGAGGATAACCGATGCGCCCATAATCCCTAACTGCCGGGTGGAATTCGACGGCGGCGACCAGTAGATCAAGATCTTCTCGGGTTTGGGCAAAGATGCGCAGACCCGAAAACAAGCTTCCCGGCAGAGCCAAGGCAAACCTTCCAGGATGTTGCCGAAAGACCCCATGGAGGACCCTGAGGATGGCACCGGCCAAGACGGGACGGGGAAATCCGCCCCCTTTTTCGCTGCCGAGCACCTCGATGGTAACGTAGTGTTCGGGTCGCATCTCAGGCCTCCTTCGCTTCCCCGTCAGAGTAGACACCGCCACGAATCAAACAGGCCGTCATAAACATCCCTTCAGGCGAATCTGGGTCTAGAACATTAAGTTTCTTGGCCAATTCAAAAGCAGAGGGGGAGCCTTTTTGACCGCGAAAAAACCTCTGGGCGTCAAGACTGGCACCGAGAGGTTCTACCGGAATCGGCTTGCCAATGACGGCATATTCGGGATACCAGGTGTCGAACGTGCGGAGCGCATTGGAGACCTTCTGATCACGTATTGCGGCTTGCCCCATGAGCCGGATACCCTCGGTTTTCTCCTGGGGTTTGTGGTCACCGACGCCGACGCAATACAGCGAACGGGCAAATCCATCAGGCTTACCCTCAAGGTAATTCTGGGAACAAAACACCTCAATGGCCCCTTGCAGACCGAAGTCGAGACGCGCGGTCACCGTAAGCCCGGCATCGTCTTGGCCCCTCAATCCGGCGGCGATAACTTTGGCCACGGCTTCTTCAGGCTCGGAATAACCATCGAAGTTATTCAGAGGGAGGCTCAAGGCATCCGCCTCGCCAATGACCTTACCCTCGACGGTAACGCTGACGGTGATTTTTCTGGCAATCAACCGGTTGCGCCAAAGCCACCGACCGTTGAGGATGTTGCGGGCATAACGCCGGGCGATCTCGTCAACGCCGCTTCCGCCTTTCGCTCTAACAATGAATGTCTCGATACTCGTACGCAGCGCAGAGATCATGTCGTCATCGTCGTTTTTGCTGGGGGCACACGCAAACAGTGCATTTTTGAGGTCAATGAAACGAACACCGAAGCGGACGATAACGGCCGTCGAGTCCGGAGCCGTCTTGGCAGTATCGGTCGTTTGAATGTTGGAAACGTTTTCGCGCGCAGCATCCCCGGAGGTTGAGGTCTTTCCTTTGCCTTTTTTGTTGACGTTTTGGGTCCCACGGATGCCGTGCCGGTAAACATACAGGGGCTGCTGGTCACCGTCGATTTCGTCGTACAAAAGGGCATCGGTAATGACGATGCCACGCTGGAAGGAAAGAACCCCTGGAAGTTTTTCGAATACCTGGTCGCTCATCGTTCTGCTCCTTTTTTTTGTTTGATGACAAAAACATCCTCGCCAATCCATTGGTAATGCCAAAGAGGCAAAGGTCGGTCTCCATAATCTCGAACCGAAACATACTGCACCAAACCGACCAACGACTCGCCATAGGCATGGAGGTAACCGCCCCGCGCTCCGGCTCGCGCCTCGAATGGGGTTAGGGCCGCATAACCCAGGACCGTCGGTACGATCCATGAGTTCGGCAAATCCCCCTCATTGGCCGGGACAGCTTTCTCCCCGATAGCCTTGACCACCGCTGCGAGCGGATCGGATTCTGCTTGCATGAGGTCGTCACGCTCAATCACCCAGAAACCGGTTCGCAAACGCCCCCGTAACGCCGCTTCATCACCTAAAACTTCTGGCTTGCCGTAATCGATGATTTGGCCTCCGGCGATTCGGGCCGAGAGCAGAAAGGTATTCACGGCCTCCAAATCGATGGAGGTTTCAAAAGCAAACATCAGCGAAAGCAAAAGGTGACAACTGGCCGTCGGCTGGAGAGAGAGAACATGCTGGTTTTTAGAGGAATAGTCGGCGCGGTCGATGAATGAAGCGCCTCTGCGCTGCTGGGGGTGCATCCGGCCGTAAAAACCTTTCCCCTCCCGTTCCCCCAGCAACTGTGCATCGTGATGGATTACGGCAACGCCGGCGGGGATGGCGCCGATTTTTCGCCCGAGATTATGTCCGAACATGTTAATGGCAAACAGGGGCGTTGCGTTGATGATCCAAGCCGTTGCAAGGGCGTTGGCCGCCTGAACCTGAATTCTCGGCAGAAATAAATAAGTCATCGTAGCCCCTCCTCAACCCAGCGGGCGATCTGCGCCACCGCACCATCATCCAGGCCCAAACCACCTTCATTGTCAGGAAACTCGAAAGCAGCCAGCCGGTTCGCTACCTCCCATGAGAATCGATAGGTCCAGTCCTTTTCCCTCAAACCTGGATCAACCAGACCGCGCACAACAGAGGCAACCGCTTCACCTACGAGAAATTCGGTGGAGGGTAGACAATCCCGATGGTCTTCGAGCACCCTCCTGGCGCGACGCCCTTTGCTAAGAATGGCTTGCGCCACTTTCTGGACATACGCCTTTTCCTTCAGCCGCGTCCTTAGGTCGGTTGGCATACTCCCCTTGTTCCTGGCCTTGGCCGACTTGCGCCAGGCCCGGTATTCGAGTGCAAGGTCACGGGGGATCGCCAAAGGAATCCCCTTGTGATAGATGGAGAGGGCGACCTTGATCCAGAACGACTCCGTCGGGCCTTCAAAGAACAGAGGGCGCTGCATCTCCCTGACAAGCCCACCGACATTCTGAGGATTGGCGCCCCCAATACCGAATATCGCCTGCCTGATCCGAATATGCCGCTCCCTATCCAAGGTTTCGTGGTGCATTGCCACCCGGGCATTGACAATGGCATTCAATCCAGCGGCACCGAGTGGCGAAATGGCGACATAGCCGTCCCCTCGGGGCAACAATAATTGCCTCATCCGCGGCGAGACCACTGCGCAGTTTTTCTCCAAACGCGAAGAGAATGCATCGAGGCAGGCGGCCTTTATTTTGCCAGCATTTTTAACCGTTTCCGGTTGTTCTCCTGCCAAAATGAGCCTGATCTGTTTGGCGATGTTGGCTGTTTTCCCTGTATTTTTGGTATAGTCTGGGTCAATTCGTATCCCTCGGCTCAACAGCGTCCGTGCCGAAACATAAGGAAGAGCCAAGGCATCTTCAGGTCCAAGCCGCACCCCACCACCGGCGATGTTCGAGTTCACCGTTTTGAAGGAGAAGTGGACCATCCCACTTGCTGTCTCCGCGTAGTCTTCCACGGAGTAGGTCCGCCACTCCTTCTCTTTTTTTTTCTTGGCCGTATCTGCCTTCTTCGGCCGGTCTTTGGCCATGAGAGTCCTCCTTCCGCTTAATTTATTTTCTGAATGCCGGGTAGAGACCAAAGGACTGGTCGAAAATAATTTTCTCCGGTCCCAGGTCTGGCGCATTCCTTCCATACATCACCAACTCGAACTGCAAGCCGACCTCGGCCCGGATCCCGAAATCTATGCAGCGTTCCCGCAATTCTGACAGGTCGAAACAGAGCCAGTCATTACAGACTCGCGCCTCCCGGCTGACCCACCCATCCCGAGAAATGAAGAGATCCTCGAAATTGCACCGTTCCAACCGCTGGAATTCGTAGTTGCCATCATCATCCAGCACTACCCGCCAGGTTCGCTTCGGTTCACGGGACCGCAACGGATAGTCGCGATAGAACGACTCGACCATCCACGCAACGTTCTCCTGTGCAAGGTTACAGAGCCCCTTCAATGGTGACTTGAGTGCGGCCCGAATGCTCTGGTCGTCCCACTGCGCCAAAAGGTGGTTTTCGAACCGCAGTCGGGCATCCAGACCGGTGGCAAGGGCCTCCCAATTAAGAATTTTGGCCAAGTCGTGGCTGTCATAGCGGAACGATGTCGACTCCAGACCGGGCCTACAGAAACAGATATTCTCTCCCCTTGCCCAGCGATAGTTGAACTGAAGTATGGCAACGTTCGGGCCCCCGATTGGCTCCTGCCGGTGACGGTTGACCCGGCCTGCTGTCTGAACAATAGATTGGGAGCTGGAAGGCTCAATGACCGCCCAATCAAAATCGTGATCGCGACCGATCTCCTCGACCGGGGTGGCCACCACAATGAACGGGACACTGGGAAACTCGGAGGAGGCAACGATGCCCGCGATTTCAGGGTCACGCACAATGTGGTCATTACCTCGCTTACGATTGAGCAAAAAATCCAGCCGCCGTTCTTTCATGAACCGCTGAATAACGAAATCCTGGGAATGGTACGCGGCTATCCGGGCCTGGGGCAGGCAGCTGGAAAGGTAACGCGCAACCTTGATTGCAGTACGGATGTTCGCCACTCGGACTAAACCGAAGGAGATAGTCTTCCCACTCTCAGGGAATGACCAGGCATGCTGGTCATGCATTCGTTTGGCAGCCTCTGCAACGGCCTCCAACCAAGCATCTTCGCCGGGCTCGCGAACCGGCTGAAGAAAGGGCAGTCGACAGGTTCGTTTCCCCATTTCGGGGAGCATCTTGGCAATGTGTTGCTGATACCCTTCGTGAAATTCCTCAGGACGAAGGAGCGTAGGTTCGACGAGGTCATCAATAACTGCTACCCGATAATCAGCAGGTTGTCCGTAGAGCTGCGAACGCATGAGTATGCCGCTGTGATAAGCGTCAAAAACCGCTTGTGCAACAGGATAGGCCAAAGTGGCCGAGGAGCAGATCAGGTTACGACCGCAAAACCCAACCATTTGCACCAGGCGCAACACCGCCATCAGCGCCGTCGGATCGTAGCTGTCGATCTCATCAAGAATGACGTCACTGTCGATCAGTCGCAACAAGGCGGCAACATGATTCCCTTGCCGGTTCAGTTCACCGGAAGAGATCAAAAAATCGATAGTGGAAGCTAAAATGGGTGCGCCGAGAATGCGCCGGAGAAAAGGTTTGCGATCAGCGAAATGGCCCAACCACTCGGGAAGGTCCTGCCATTCTTCGACATCGAAGAGGTTGGCATCGCTGATAAATTCGACTTCGTCTTCCTCGCTTCCTGAAACGGCTGCCTTGCCTGCCGCGTGAAGCTGGATGGTAACGCGGTCGCCAATCACGGTTGCCAACTCATCCTTGCCAATTCCTAACTGCTCGCTGAGCGCATCGCCTGTTTGCAGAGTCAGGGTGCGCTGATTCAGGGCAACAGCGAATCGTACCCGTCCAGGGGGGCCAAGAACGCAGGCACACTTGGCATTCATCCTTGTTTTACCCGCACCTGTGCTGGCGACGTTCATAACAATAAGCGGACAGTTACTTTGCCGCCGGATCGTACGCAAAGCTTCCACCGCGCGATTCTGCCAGACAAAGCGACCGGAGTTGGTTGAAGGTTCGAGAATCTTTTCGACCGCTTCTTCGGAAAGCGCAGGAAGTCGCAAGGTCGCCATGCGATAAGCTGCCGTAGCGGCTTTCCGGGAGACATGCTCCAGATGCCAGCGCAAGGGTTGGTTGTATTGACGCTTACCACCAGGCATCTTGGAGGTGTTGGCGAAAAGGCCGTCATCGGCAGAACCGTAGGACTCCAGCTTTACCGCAGAAATGGAATGATCAGCAAAGATGAGCGCCGCCCTTGCCAAGATAGCCACACCTCGCCAGTAGCCGGGAGGAACCTCCTGGGCCAACTTACAGATGCGCCTCAGGATGTTTTCGTAAGCAACTTGGCACTCTTTCGGAAAGTTTCCGGCAGGGTAAAAGGGGGTCCGGCCCTCACGGACGTGCCGTTCTTTGGACGGGATCACCTCCGCCCCTCCCTTTTCGGGACCAAATAGTCGATGATGGGTGGCGACGATAAAATCGAGTACGTCCAAGGGGCCACTTAGGCCGCGCTTAAGGGTGAGTTCACCTAACTGCAATGGACTGGCAAGACGCTCCCAGGCCTGGTCCAAACTATTTCCTGAGCGCAATTCCTGGATCAGCCGCATTGAAAGCCATTCATGCCTGAACGGATCGACACTCTTCGGGAAGGGGTTCTGCAACGATTCCGCAAGTTTCCCCTGGAAAAAATCGACAATTTTCCCGATGTCATGGGCCAGCCCACCGGCCGATGCAAGCAACGAGACAAGACGGATCCAGTTGGGGAGAAGGGGCTGAACGGATGTTCGCCGGACCGTTCCGCAGGGGAAATGCCCGTCGGGACCGAAAGGCCGCTTAGAGCCGACGATCCAAAGCAGTTTCATGCTTCGGCGACCGTCGTTGCGATAACAAGCTACCGCCATCTGCCTCGTCGCAGAACGCTTTAAGGCCGCCCGGAGTTCCCGCATCCCTTCCAGGGTGATAGGAGTTGCCCAGGTTCTCTCGCCAATTCGAATAGCATAACTGTCTAAAACAGTACGTGTTTTCTTTAGCGCTTTTTTTTGACATGCCGAAATCAGTAGAATGTGCACCGCCCCCTCCTCTTGGTATTCAAGTCACCTCATACAACACCATAAGACAATGTCAGAAAATGTCACAAACCACATGCTCTAACTCTCGGTAAATGAGGGAGGTCCGCAATATTGGCATTGCCAGGCTGTTGGCCCCCAGCAGTGCATGTCTTTCACGAACGCGCCGCACAGGGTTGAGCCTTTGTAGGGGAGGACAGATGAGCTTGCTGGGTAAAACGACAGAAAAATGTAAGCTGAATGGAACGCAACGGGACCCCTCTCCTAGTCATTTGCTGCACAATGCATCACACCAAAGTCCCCCTCGACAACAACGGCAAGGTTGCGTTGCCGCCAGTGAACGTTAACCAATTTAGATACGATAATCAAGGGACGACATGTTGTGCATGTTTGCCCTCCTTTTCTGTTACCATCAGAAACATCTGACACCATAGACACTTAATTTAAGTGAGGCAGCCCCCCTTCTGCCCGGTGCTACAACTTGTACCCCATCGCTGCCGGCCAAAATGGATACAGTATTCACTCCGAAGTTCGCTTGCCCCAAAAAACATGGGTTGGGCCAGGGCTGCTGCAGCCGTTGGAGTCTATCAGACCATTACCAGGCTCTTCGCCATCAGCACGGGACAGACTCACACCGTCATACTTCTACGCTGACAGGCAAGACCATGTTTTTTCCTATCGCCGGTGTAGCATTGGATGGAGCTTTGGC
>RFGT01000142.1 GCA_003696975.1 Nitrospirota bacterium
ACCTTCAGCAGATGCTCTTCCCGGAGATGGAGGCGGGACGAACGCGGCCCCTCTACGGGTCGCGACCGGGGCTGGATAGATTGCAATCAATGAGTCATGAGTCGTGTCTTCAAGCTGCCTTAATGTCCCTCTTTCACCAGATTCTTGTTCCAGGTGGGAATTTCCACAACCAAATTTTTTGACCCGTTGGGGACGCACTGGCAGGCCAAGCGCGATTGCAGCGTAATGGCCGGTGCTTCATCGAGTTGGTCCAGTTCATCGTCCGATGGTTCATTGCACGTGTCCAACCCTTCTTTCACAATGACATGACAAGTGGAGCAGGCGCAGACCCCTCCACACGCATGCTCGATATCCACACCGGATCCTAGAGCGATATCCAAAATACTGCCTGGTTGGCCGGTCTCCCCATAGGGAATTTTCTGGGGATCGACGGTTACCTCCCGAGGCCCCTCTGGTGTCTGAAAGGTGATGACAAACGGGGTTGTGGCGACTTGTGCCTCAACTTTTTCAATATAGGGATTGCTACCACCCATGATTAAGATGCTCCTCCCTTTTTACTATTTACTATGGACTGCTTGGAGTAGAGAGGATCACTGGCTGGTGGTTAATTAATCCAGACCAACCAGATCTCCGATCTTTTCAATCTCCGATCATTCTAGTCTTGACAAGGTGGTTCCGTCAATGGTAGCGTAAACCCGATGACTTTGGTCGGCATTTTTAGAACGGAACATGTCTGTGTGGACGGGTCGTGAGAGGGTCTCATGCTTAAGCTCTCCAAAAAAGCAGATTATGCATTAATGGCCTTACAGTATATGGCCTCGGTGCAGTATGGGGACCTGGATCAGGCCAGGGTGGTGAATACCAAGGAAATCGCAGAAGAGCATCATATCCCTGTAGAGTTGCTGGCGAAGGTGCTTCAAACCTTGGCTCGCCATGAGATGGTGGAGAGCCAGAATGGTCCGAAAGGCGGGTATGTGCTGGCCCGGGAGCCCAAGGCGATCACTATCGCCCAGGTTTTGGAAGCTATTGAGGGGCCGCTGGGGATTGCGGATTGCTATCATGAGCATAAAGATGATGCTCTCTGCTCGCAATTTGCACGGTGTAACATTCGCACTCCCCTATTGCGGGTGCAAGAAAGTATCTACCGACTGCTCAATAGCATGACGATTGAAGATATGATGATGTGTGAATCACCACTCATTATTGTGGAGTCCCATAAAGCAGAAGGAGTGAACTCATGAAGTTACCCATTTATATGGACAACCATTCTACCACCCCGTGTGATCCTCGGGTGCTTGAAGCCATGCTCCCGTATTTCACGGAGAAGTTTGGCAATGCGGCGAGCCGCAATCATTCATTTGGGTGGGAAGCGGAGGAGGCCGTGGATCAGGCGCGGAAGCAGATTGCCCGGTTGATCCATGCCGACCCCAAGGAATTGGTGTTCACCAGTGGGGCTACGGAATCGGATAATTTGGCCCTTAAAGGCGTGGTCGAAATGTACCGCGAAAAAGGTGATCATATCATCACCAGTTCCACGGAGCATCGGGCCGTGATCGATACGGCGAAGGCTCTGGAAAAGAAAGGGGTCAATGTCACCTTCCTGCCGGTGGACAAGACGGGGATGGTGAATCCCGACGATGTCAGGCAAGCCATCACCGACAAGACGATCTTGATCTCAATTATGTTGGCCAATAACGAGATCGGCACGATCAACCCCATCAAAGAGATTGGAAAGATCGCCAAAGAAAAAGGGGTGTTGTTCCATTGTGATGCGACGCAAGGCGTGGGCAAGATCCCGGTTGATGTTCAGGAAATGGGGATTGACCTGATGTCGTTCACGGCCCATAAAATTTATGGTCCTAAGGGCGTGGGCGCGTTGTATGTTCGCCGAAAGGCCCCGCGGGTGCGGCTAGTCCCATTGATCGATGGCGGCGGGCATGAGCGCGGTATGCGTTCGGGAACTCTGCCGGTCCCGCTGATTGTGGGATTTGGAAAAGCTTGTGAGCTCTGCGAGCAAGAGATGGCCGTGGAATCCGAGCGCATCCGTCGCATGCGTGATCGGCTGCAAGAAGGCATTATGAGCGCATTAGAGGAAGTGTATCTGAACGGCCATCCCACGGAGCGGCTTCCCGGGAATTTGAACTTAAGTTTCGCGTTTGTGGAAGGAGAGGCCCTGCTCATGGGTGTCAAGGAAATCGCCCTCTCCTCGGGATCGGCCTGTACTTCCGCCACGCTGGAGCCGTCCTATGTCTTGCGGGCGCTGGGGGTTGGGTCTGATCTCGCGCATTCGTCTATCCGCTTTGGACTCGGGCGGTTCAATACCGAGGAAGAGGTGGAGTATACGATCAATCGCATAGTCCAAGCGGTCGAGCACTTGCGAGAGATGTCGCCTTTGTATGAAATGGCAAAAGAGGGTATCGATCTCAAATCCGTTCAATGGGCGGCTCATTAAATACGCGAAATACGCACAATACAATCGTTGTAATGAAGGCAGGAAACTTTTTCGAGTAGGGTGTAAGGAGGGACGTTATGGCTTACAGTGACAAGGTGATCGATCATTATAATAATCCTCGCAACGTTGGAAGTTTTCGCAAGGATGAAGAAGGCGTAGGTACGGGAATTGTCGGAGCACCGGAATGTGGTGACGTGATGAAGCTCCAGATCAAGGTGGAAAACGACACGATCGTAGACGCCAAATTTAAGACCTTTGGCTGCGGCTCGGCCATCGCAAGCTCGAGTCTTGCCACGGAGTGGCTCAAAGGGAAAACCCTTGAAGAGGCTAGCAAGATCAAAAACACCGATATCGTTCAGGAATTAAATCTTCCCCCTGTGAAGATTCATTGCTCGGTCCTGGCAGAGGATGCAATCAAAGCCGCGCTGAATGACTATAAGAAAAAAACCGAAGCGACCAAACAGGACAAGGAGCAACCGGCTACGACTTCATCGTGAATGAGACTAACTTGTACAACGGACCCGTGTTATTAGAGGAGAGCGGAAGGATGGAAGCGACCCAGAAACCGATCGTTACATTAACCGAGGCGGCTGTGAAAGAAGTGAAACGCCTCATGGAGGTGCAAGGGATCACGGAAGGAGGGTTGCGCCTTGGGGTAAAGGGTGGAGGCTGCTCGGGATTGAGTTATACTCTTAACTTCGACGACAAGATCACAGAATTCGACACCGTCTGCGAGTTCGACGGCGTGAAAGTGATTGTAGACGCTAAGAGCGCAATCTATCTAGCAGGCATGCAGCTCGATTACCAGAAGGATCTAGTGAGCGGCGGGTTTAAATTTCTTAACCCCAACGCCACCAAAACCTGCGGGTGCGGAGAATCGTTTTCCGCCTAATTTTCTCGGTTAGGTTTAGCATGCTATAACGCCTGGAGCGGGCATGGGGGAGGGGACCGTGCCCGTTTTGCACGTTGACAAGATTTGTTAGGTGCAATGAGTCCTGAATCGACACAGCAATCGTCACGATCGGCCATTCAGATGGCCAGGAGTATGTGCTGGCATTGCCAATCAGAGGTGGGTGGGGAATATTTCTGCAAGCGATGCGTGAAGGTCCAGCCGTTATCCCCGGATCTCGATTACTTCACCTGTATGAAATTGCCTCGGATTCTGCAGATTGATGAAAAAGCCTTAGAGGAGACATTTTATGAATTAAGCCGGACCTTTCACCCTGATTTTTACACGACGCGAGATGAAAGCGAAAAGGCCATCAGTTTGGGGAACACCGCTCTGCTCAACGCCGCCTACCGTACGCTCAAAGATCCCTTCCAGCGGGTGGAATATTTGATCCGCTTAGAGGCGGGATCGGCAAAAGATATTCGCAGTGCTCCACCAGCGGATCTTTTCGAGGAGATCCTCGAGCTCCAGGAGGATCTGGAGACCTATCGAACTGTGAATCCGGCTGAAGATCCTGAAACGGCCAATCAATTGCGAGCCAAACTGCAGGCCTCGCGCGAACATCTCGAAAGCCGGTTGGAGGAGCTTGAATCCGCGCTGTTTGAACGATTTCGCCGCTGGGATGAGCTGCAAGGTCAATCCGGCCACGACGGCATTGATCCCCGCCCTCAAAAGGATGCCCTTCTTCGGGAGATGCAGGACCTGCTCTCCCACCGGACTTATGTCAGAAACATCATTCAAGATCTGGCGGACACACTCGGCTAATCACGTATCACGTTCTACAAGTTTAAGAGGAGAGATCCATGTCGCGCATTGTGGGTATTGATCTGGGCACCACGAATTCCTTGGTGGCATATATGGACGGAGAGATCCCCCGCATTATTCCGGGACCGCGGGGTGAAAATAAGGTTCCCTCGATTGTCGGGGTAACAGACAACGGCCTGCTGGTGGGAGAACCAGCGAAGGCCTATCTTGTTCGCGATCCATCCCGGACGATTTATTCGATCAAGCGCTTCATGGGGAAAAGTCTCGCCGATATCACGGACGAACTCAAGTATTTCCCGTATGCAATCCAAGAGAAAAACGGGGTCATTCGGATTGTCATTGGCGAGAAGACTTATTCTCCACCGCAAATCTCCGCGATGATTCTCCGAGAGCTCAAGCGTCGGGCCGAGGCTTATTTAGGCGAGGAAATTACGCGGGCGGTCATCACAGTCCCAGCGTATTTCAATGACAGCCAACGGCAGGCTACCAAGGACGCGGGTTTGATCGCAGGCCTGGAAGTATTACGAATCATCAACGAACCGACAGCAGCCTCTTTGGCTTATGGGTTACAGAAAAAGACACAGGGTTTGATTGCGGTTTACGACTTTGGAGGAGGAACCTTTGATATTTCCCTTCTCAAGCTCAAAGATGGGATCTTTGAGGTACTGGCCACCAACGGGGATACACACTTGGGAGGAGATGATATCGATCGCCGGCTCGTCGACACCATCCTCCGCGAGATCAAAACTACCTATGGGCTGGATGTGGCGGCCTGTGGCGAGATCATGCAGGCCATTCGCCTGGAAGCTGAGCGGGTCAAGATCCGACTGTCGAGCGAGGCCACGGTGGCCATGGCCATTGAGCTGCCTGACGGGAAGGGCCGATATGAACGAATGTGGTCACGCGACGAGCTGGATGGCTTGGCCGCGGATTTGGTGGAACGAACTTTGACCTGTTGCCGGCTGGCCCTCAAGGATGCCGGACTTCAAGCCGGTCAACTCGATGAAGTCGTGCTGGTCGGCGGGAGTACCAGAATGCCGTTGGTCAAGCGTCGCGTCCACGAATTCTTTGGCCGCGAGCCGCATTGCGAGCTGAACCCGGAAGAAGTGGTGGCGTTGGGTGCAGCCGTGCAGGCGAGCATCTTGAGTGGAAGCAATCAGGACATGCTCCTGCTCGATGTGACCCCCCTCTCGTTGGGGATCGAGACGATGGGTGGGGTCATGAGCACTCTAATTCGCCGCAACACAACGATTCCCACAAGTGCCAAGGAAATGTTTACCACCTACGTCGATGGACAAACCTCGGTGGATATCCATGTCTTACAAGGCGAAAGGGAGTTGGCGAAGGATAATCGCAGCCTGGCGCGGTTTCAGTTGAAAGTGCCGCCGCTTCCTGCGGGAGTCCCTCGGATTGAAGTAACCTTTCTCATTGACGCCAACGGCATTCTGCATGTCACCGCGCAAGATGTGCGAACGGGTGCCTCTCAGTCGATTGAGGTCAAACCTTCCCATGGGCTGACAGATGAAGAAGTGGAGCATATGATTCGCGAATCCTTCCAGTTCGCGGCTCAAGATATTCAGGCTCGGCAGCTCATTGAAGCGCGGACGGAAGCTGAGTCGATTCTCAGAGCCACGGAGAAGGCACTGTCTCGCGGTGCGCATCTGATCTCTGAAGAAGAACAGCGCTCCATCCATGCCGCGCTTGATTTGCTGCGAGCGGCCAAGGACGGTGAGGATCACCGCCTGATTCGGGCACGCATCGACGAGGTAGAAAAAGCGACGCATCATCTCGCCGAAGTGCTGATGGACGCCACGTTGAAGGAGGCATTGGAAAGCAAGAAACTCTCGCAGATTTTGGAGTGAGCGGGAGATCCGACTGATGGAGTAAGGGACACCCCAATGGAGGAGTAATGATGGGGAAAGAGTTGACTTGGGATGATGCAGAAGATATTGCGATTCGTCTCCATGAAGAGCACCCGGATCTTGATCCGCTGACGGTTCGCTTTACCGACCTTCATGCATGGATTGTGGCTTGGCCCGAGTTCAAAGACGATCCCAAGGCATCCACGGAAAAGAAACTCGAAGCCATTCAAATGGCATGGTACGAGGAGTACCAGGCTGCACAATCCTAGCCCCTGTGGATTCATTCGGACTGCTTCCCATTTCTTCCCCGTTAAGGGGTGTGAAAGGGGCCGGCTGTACCGGGCTTCTCTGCAGGGAAAGTCATGGGGGATGGTTCGGCTTCTGCGGGCTGGTCGAATTCGTAAAATTCGAGTGGATCAAGCGGTGATTGAGTCGAGGTCGGAAGGGGAACGGTATCTTTGGTAAAGACCTCCGTTGTGGTTGAGGGTGTTGGGTGGCGAGCGAGTGTGCCCGTGGTCGGATCGATTTCTGCGAATTCAATCCCTTCCGGAATGGCAAAGGTCTGGACGGGAAGTTGGGCCAATGCCGTGGCCATAAATTCTTTCCAAATGGGAAGGGCGGCATGAGCTCCGGATTCAACTTTTCCCAGGGGTTGCATGTCGTCAAAGCCGACCCAGACGCCGGCCACGAGGTTGGGGGCATACCCCACGAACCAGGCATCATGATAGCTGTTGGTGGTCCCGGTTTTGCCAGCCAATGGACGCCCAATTGACCGAGCCTGCCTGCCAGTTCCGCTTTGAATGACATCCATCAGCATGTGGGTGATGAGATAGGCGATTTCTTTGGGCACTACTTGCCTGGGCTCAAAGAGATGTTGTTCCAGGATGTGACCCTCTTGGTCTTTGACGATGGAGATGGTGTAAGGCGTTAAGGCCATTCCCTGGTTGGCGAATATCCCATAAGCTGATGTGATTTCCGCCAATGTGATGCCCGATGATCCCAAGGCCAGCGATAGATCAGGACTGAGCGGACTGGTAATACCTAGGTTTCGGGAAAGCTGGATGACATTCCACACCCCGATCTGCTCCAGCAGGCGAACAGTTGCGGCGTTGCGCGAGTGGCGCAAGGCTTCGCGGAGAGTGATCGGTCCATAAAATCGCTTCTCGTAGTTTTCGGGTTTCCAGATCTTGCCAGACTCTTCTTCCTCATAGACCACTGGGGCGTCCATCACCAACGTTGCTGGTGTGAATCCCTTCATGAGGGCCGTGGCGTAAATCATAGGCTTAAAGGCGGATCCTGGTTGTCGGCGTGCGAGAAGGGCACGGTTGAATTGGCTGCGCTGGTAGTCGTAGCCGCCGACCATGGCGCGAATGGCTCCTGTGCGCGGGTCGATGGCTAGCAAGGCACCTTCCACGACGGGGGTTTGGTCAAGTACAAAACGCAGCGATCCGTGCGCATCTCGTTGGAGTCTGACCTCAATGACATCTCCTGGGCTGAGGAGATCCCGAACCGTGGCGTGAGGAAACACCTGAGCTTCTGTAACCGGGGCGTTGGGAGGAAGTCGGCGTCGCGCCCAAAGCATGTCTTTCAGAGCCAGTGGGGCTTTGATTCCCTCGGCGACGACTATGGCCTCGTTTTTGGTGACTCGGATCACCACGCCTCGCAAGATCTGCTCGGGATCGGGTAAGGTGGGAGGAAGAGACTCTGCGATTTCCACAGGAAGAGATTCCTGGCCGAGAGGCCCGCGCCACCCTTGGCGCTTGTCCAAGGCGCGGAGACCATGGCGCAGGGCCTGTTCAGCACTTTTTTGCATGGCCACGTTCAGCGTGGTGAATACTTGAAGCCCGCCCTTGTACACCATTGTTTCTCCATACTCGTTAAGGAGATGCTGGCGGACGTGTTCGAGGAAATACGGGGCGATGGGTTCGAACGATTGCCGTTTAAAGACCAAGGGGGTAGCTGCGGCTTCCTTGGCTTGATCCGGCGTAATGAAGCCGGCCTGCACCATCCGCCTGAGTACATGTTCCTGTCGCCGTTTCGCCAGATCGGGATTCTTGTATGGAGAGTACGTATTGGGAGCCTTGGGAAGTCCCGCGAGAAAGGCGGCCTCGGGTAAATTCAATTCTGCCAGGCCTTTGTCAAAATACGTCAGGGAAGCTGTCCCGATCCCATAAGCCCCGTGGCCGAAATAAATCTGGTTGAGGTACATCTCCAGAATTTGCTCTTTGTTCAAGACCAGTTCCATCTTGATGGCAAGAAGAAGTTCTCGAAATTTTCGCTGAAACGTTCGCTCGGGCGAAAGAAAGAGAGAGCGGGCCAGTTGTTGGGTGATCGTACTCGCACCTTCAACAGTACCGCCATGTTTGAGGTTGGTCCATGCTGCCCGCAGGATCCCCCAAATATCTAGGCCAGGATGTTCAAAAAAACGTCTGTCTTCGACGGCAATGACAGCCTGAATGAGGTGCTCCGGCACTTCAGCCAAAGGAGTGAAAATTCGCCGCTCCACGTAGAACTGTCCGATTACCTGCCCGTTGTCGGCATAGACTCGGGTAATCAGGCTGGGTTGATATTCATGCAGCTTTTCGAGGGAGGGAAGTCCCGTGGCCGCGTACCATGCCAGCGCCATGGTCCCTCCAATGGCGATACCCGTGAAAATGATCAACCCGATGAACGCGAGGCGCTTGATGATGTGGAATGAGAGCATTCGATGATATCGAGTGATGAGAAGAGAAATGCAGGTATGTGCTCCGTATGGCCCTTTAATTTACGATACTGCCGGCTTCGAGAAAACGCAAGGCACATGCCAAACCTGAGTTGAGCAATATGCCCCAAAGGGGAAGCCCTGGCAGGGCTTCTAGGTCTTTTGACACGGTTGACAATGTTTTTCTTGCCATGCTACGAAAAAACCCTCGTTATATACTGCAGTCTACCATTTACCCTCATCTTAGGAAGGAGGCATTCATGGCCACAGATATTGCCCCGGAAATCAAAGTTGGAGATATGGCTCCCGATTTCACCCTGAAAGACCAGGACCAAAACGATGTCACGTTGAGTGAATTCCGCGGGAAAAAGAACGTGGTGCTGGCCTTTTATCCCTTGGATTGGAGCCCGGTATGCACCGGAGAAAATAAATGTCTGACTGATGATTTTCCTCGGTTTGAAGGTGCCAATGCTGAAGTGCTGGGGATCAGCACAGACAGTTTTTTTTCGCACAAGGCGTGGGCTGAGTCGCTGGGTCTCAAGCATCGGTTGCTGTCGGATATGCACCGCACAGTGTGTAAGGCTTATGGTCTCTACTTTGAACCATTAAATTGCGCGAAACGCGCCACAGTCATTGTGGACAAGAATGGAAAAGTCGCCTATGTCAAAGTCCAAGAAATCAAAACGGCCCGTGACGACAACGAGATTTTGGAAGTGCTGAAAACGCTGAACTAGTGCTAACATTCTGTTCGGCTCGGCGAGGGGGATTCCATGAGGGGTCCCCTTTTTTCATGCAAGAGGGGAGAAGAGCTGTCCATGAATCACGGGATTGAAGATGTGTCTGATGAGAATTATGAACAGCTCATCCATAGTCCTGCCGCAGTGGTTGTGTATGGCATTGCTTCGTGTGAACCATGTGCGGCGTATGATCCTATTCTTGCCCGTATAGCGCATGCGTTTCCTCATGTGCGGATCGGGAAGGCCAAAATGCACATCCCCGGGCGATGTCGGGAGATCAAAAGACGGCATCAATTCACGACCTACCCCACGACCCATTTTTTCTCTCAGGGTCGGTTGCTCCATGCCTGTGACGGAAAACTCGAGGAACACGAGCTAGCCGCTTTGATCACGCAGTATTTGCCTCCATCCCCCGATACCTTGCAAGAGTAGCTCCTTTCCTTGGGAAGGCGCCGAGGAAGCATTGTAGACACATGGAGAGGAGACTGGCGCCTGCGAAGAAGCGTGCAGGACACTCAGTTTGTTCAGAGGAGCTACAGTAGAGTGCGGCAAATGGGCGAACCACCAGTCTATCGATCGCCGTGATAGGAGAGAATTGTTCCTTGCAGGTCATGCAGGGAAAGTTGTGAGAGACCAGGGAACGGGGTAGACAGTGCGGTCCACATGGTTCGAAGCAATTCGACATCCTGGAGAGGAAACAGTACGGATCTAGGATATTGATCCTCGGAGGCGATGTGTCCGAGTTGTCGTTGGACTGCCTGATCGAGGTGCGTCAGATTGACGATTTGTCCTGTTGCCGTGTCGATGGGGCCATGAATGAGCACTTCCAGCGTAAAAGGCCATCCCGCGTGTTGGCGCGAACCGGCAATGATACCATCGGCAAGTGAATACCGCCGCCCAATGGTCACGTGGAGATTCGATGAGGATGGAGCAGAAGATCCGGAACAGGAAGAAGGATCAGTGACCTCGGCGAACAATACCTCGCTTTCATACAGTCGAAGCCTGTCGAGGTGTCTCGTCTCTGGCCTAGAAGCAAGGCGCTCCCACAAGACAAGGGCGAAATTCTCAGTGGTGGGAATGCGATCCCTAAAGTAGGGTGTGTCGAGATTGAGATGTTTGTGATCGAATTCCTCCAAGAATTCGGTCAAGATCTGCTTGAGATCGTAAAGATTGAGAATCATGCCTGTGACGGCGTCAACTTCTCCCTTCAGGGTGACCTCGAGCAAGTAATTGTGCCCATGCCCATGTTCATAGTTGCAGGCGCCGAAGACTTGGCGATTCCGCTCAGCATCCCACGCTGGGTTGTGGTAGCGATGGGAAGCTGAAAATTCTATCCGTTTAGTCAGGGTGGCTTTCGCCATACGAAAGACCGTTTTTACCCAACAAAAAGGCCTGGACCCTGCGGAACTTACTTGTTCTGGGACCAGGCCTTGCGGAAGACCCTATGAAGGTTGGTGGTTCAAAAATTAGACTGTGAACGAGCTCCCACATCCGCATGTGGATTTGGCATTTGGGTTTTTAATGGCAAACCCTGAGCCTTGCAGGCTATCCACATAGTCCACCTCGGCTCCTTGCAGCATTGGGGCACTTTGCGAGTCGATGATGAGTTTCATGCCATCTTTCTCGATGATGGTATCATCCTCGTCGATTTTCGACTCGAATGCCATCCCATACTGATATCCGCTGCATCCGCCTCCCTTCACGTAAATCCGCAACCCTATCACATCATCTTCTTCCTCTTTTATCAATTCCTTGATCTTTTCTTCAGCCACTGGTGTGATTGTAACCATCCGTCCCTCCTCCTTCACAGAAACATACATCCCCTCTGGAGTACTCGCTCCAACTGTTTTAAGATAACGGACCTAGAGGTCACCTGTCAATTCCCATGCGTCTTGGCCTTTCTGATGCAAAACTCCCGTCCAACCATTCAAAAAACGGAAAACCTTGGGCTTAAGTTGGGTTCGCCTTTTTGAGCCAAAGTTTAACCGAAAAAACCCTCCAGCTTATCAGAAGAAGCCGGCAGGAGCATGGCTTCCCGCAGCCATGAAGAACAGCATAGGAATCGACAGCATAGTATTGGTTCGTGAGGCGAGGAATGCCACCCGCGCCGCCTTGGTTTTCTCTTCGGCTGTGGCTTCCTTCAATCCCAAGACTTTTTGTTGATTGGGCCAGATAATCCCCCACACGTTGAATAACATGATTGTCCCCAGCCAGGCGCCCATTCCAATTGGGGCATTCTCGCCGGCAAGGAGAAAAGCATTCAACCGCCCGCTGGCGCCCAGAAGCATGAACCCGAACAGCCAGGTAAAAAGTGCACCCCATCGAAACCACCACAAGGCGTTCGGCACGAGATGCTTGAAAGCCTCAGCCTTGGATTCCGGGGAAATAGCTTTCAAATACGAGACTTGGATAAAGTTGAAGTAGTACAAAATCCCGATCCAGGTAATACCAGCCAAGAAATGGCCCCAGCGAATAAAGAGTTCTATAGCTGCCATAGGTCACCC
>RFGT01000143.1 GCA_003696975.1 Nitrospirota bacterium
AAATACTCTCTCTTGCGAGCAATGCTTGGGCATAGAGAAAGTTCTTCTGCCGTCTTGTGAGGTATTTTGCGCCAATGCCTGTCTTGAGACTGTGGCAAGATAGACCAAGATAGACTAGGAGAGCCAGGAAACAGCGTGTGAAGGAGAGTGAAGAGCAAGATCGACTGGCGGCGAAGAAGTGTCCCCTATGGATGATCTGGAGAGGTTTGCTCCGCCACACTGGCAAGCTGTTCCAAGTTTTTCACGACCAGCAGATCGCCATTCGTCATGGCGATTTCTCTACCTCGTTGGCAGATCTCCCGGCATTGGGACAGGTCCTGGTTCCGATAGTAGGCCTGAGCCAACGCATAATAGGCGGCAGAATAGGTGGGTTTGATACGAATGCATGTTTCCAGGGCCTCGATGGCGGCTTGCCAGCGTTCCTCATCCATATAGGCTTTGCCCAGCCCGAACCACAGGGTCTCATCTTGCGGGTCGAGTTCGAGTACTTTTTTAAATTGCGCGATCTTTGAAGATGTGGTCATGGGTTGACCCCTCCAGCGAATTGAGCCCTCCACGTCAGATTGTGCAGCAGATATGCGGAGGGCGAGTATTGTCCCGCCTGTACGCTCCCCAACTGTATCATGCGGACGCTTCGTTGTCTAACCAGAAGGGCTGTGCTACGATCGGGTTCATCCAGGTTCATGCGGGGCGATGCGGGCCATAACCGACCGCCATCGACCGAAGTCCATCAACTCCGTGAAGGAGAGTGCCGGTGAAGAAGCTGCTTGTCTCTAATGAACCAGCGGGCGAGTATGGATAGAAACACAGGAGCATGACTATGGGTCGTGTGGGATTTGTCTGGCATCCGGCATACTTGGACCATGAGATGGGACCTGGGCATCCCGAGTCTCCGGATCGGCTGCATGCGATTCTGTCTCATCTGGATTCGAGCGGCACGCGAGCCAGGCTGACGGCGATCGAGCCTTATGAGGCTCCCCGAGAATGGCTGACGCGCATTCACGACGCCTCGTATCTTGCCGACCTCGAGCGGCGAGTTCCTGCACGCGGATATGCCAGATTGGATCCGGACACGGCCCTTTCACCAGGCTCCTTTCGAGCCGCCGTGCTGGCTGCTGGCGGTGCCATGGCGGCTGTTGACGCGATTCTCGCCGGCCAGGTGGACCAGGCCTTTTGTGCGGTGCGTCCTCCCGGCCACCATGCAGAAGCTGGCCGGGCGATGGGGTTTTGCCTGATCAACAATGTGGCGGTGGCCGTCCGGTATATCCAGCACCGTTATGGGATGGCACGAGTCCTCATTGTCGATTGGGATGTCCACCACGGGAATGGCACCCAGCACGCTTTCGAAGATGATGACTCCGTGTTGTTTTTCAGCACCCATCAATTCCCGCATTATCCGGGTACGGGGGCGAGTACGGAAACAGGGCGCGGTAAGGGCAAAGGCTACACCATTAATGTGCCTCTGGCTGCGGGACAAGGTGATGAGGCTTACCAAAAGGTGTTCGAAACCGTGTTGGTTCCCGCAGCGGAAACCTTTCGACCGCAATTTGTCCTGATCTCCGCCGGTTTCGATGCCCATCGGGATGATCCTCTCGGGGGCATGCGGCTCACCGAGGATGGATATGCCGCCTTGACGCATATTGTCATGCAGATTGCTCATCACCATGCATCGGGTCGGGTCCTATCCTGCCTCGAAGGCGGGTATCATCTCCCAGCCTTGGCGCGTTCAGTCGAGCGGCACTTGCTCGCCTTGCTGGATTCTTGAGCGATGCGACGTCGGCGGGACCGAAAACGCTGGCCGCTGGTGATGGTGGCTCTCGCGCTTGGCCTTCTTGTGCTGGGCTATTATTTTTACACCGAGGTGCGGCCCGCAGTCATTTTCGGCCTCCGCCCGGATTATGCGCACGCCATCCCCTTTCAGCCGGTTCCCCTTGGATTAAGCAGCCTGAGAGCCGAGGAATGCGGGACGTGCCATCAGGCGATTTATGAAGAATGGCGATCCAGCATTCATGCACAGGCTTATACCGATCCGTTTTTCCAGGCCTATTGGACCAAGGATAACCGGATCTGGATTTGCCTCAACTGCCATACACCGCTTGAAAACCAACAACCGACGTTGATTACGGACATTCCCCGGGATCGAGTTGAAAAGGCGGTTCAGGTGCACAATCCTCGGTATGATCCTGAGTATCAACGAGAAGGGGTGACCTGTGCTGCATGTCATGTCCGCAATGGCACCATTTTCGGACCCTTCGGTGATTCCGTCGCGCCGCATCCCACGGACTACGACCCGGCCTTTCGGACCACGGCAATTTGTTATCGGTGTCACAACGTCGTGTCCGGGCCTTTCCAGTTCTATAATGTCGGTCCATGCGGGACATATGCAGAATACGAGGGCAAATATTTCATGCAACAAAAAGGCTATATCTGCCAAACTTGCCACATGCCCGAGGTGATTCGGCCCGCTGCCAAAGGAGGGCCTCTTCGACACGGCCGCCGGCACGTGTGGCGGGGAGGACATGACCCTGAAATGATTCGGAGGGCGGTGGCCATTTATGTGCAAGCTGAGCCCTTGAAGCCTCAGCCTGGGGAGACGGTGACGGTAACGGTGACGGTGATCAACGCCGGTGCCGGCCACAAGATTCCCACAGGCGATCCTGACCGGCACTTTACCGTGGAATTTCGCGTCCGGGATCGCGACCGTCACGTCCTCGCTGAACAGGTGGACACCATGGGCCGATGGATCCTCTGGCAGCCGGTTATTGTGGAAGTGTATGATAACCGTCTGCTCCCATTAGCGAGCCGGGATTATCAGTTCACCTTTACTATTCCCGAAGGTCAGTCTGATTTGGTCCTGGAAACACAAGTTCGGTATCATATCCTGACAGATGGCCAACATGCGATGCTTCGCGAGAAATACGGCTTGGAGGCCGACGATCCCTATCGGTTTCTCATTTATCACCGGGAGTTTCCCCTGAATACCCAATTGGCTCTGGCGCTTGAGAAGCAACAACTCGACAGCCGGCTGGCGTGTCGACGGCAACCTGAGACATCGGCTATGTTCAACCCCTTTCATGGGTGACGGCTTATGAACCATCCGTATTTGATCGATACCGAGACATTGGCCCAAAATCTTGGGCGTTCTGATTTAGTGATCATCGACGTGCGAGGGAGAGGTGCATATACCTCCCACATCCCGGGGGCCGTGCACAGTACGTGGCATGAGTACAGCGACCCCCATGCAACGGCGAAAGGGCTCTTGGACCCTGATCTTTCTCGCATTGAGCGACGGCTTCGATCGCTGGGTATTTCCCACTCCAGCGACATAGTTATTTACTCCAACCCTTTTGACAATTGGGGCGATGAAGGGCGGATGTTTTGGATGCTCCAGTATCTCGGCCATCCCAGCGTGCGGATTTTGGATGGAGGCTGGGTGAAATGGACGGCGGAGCACAGGCCGTACGAGCACGATCCGGTCACCCTGCCGGAGGGTGATTTCACGGTTTCTCCCCATCCGGAAGTGCTGGTGACCAAGGACGAATTGAAAAAACTGGTGAAACGGCCCCACCCCGACACGTTGATCGTAGACGCGCGAAGTGTCGAGGAATATGCGGGTAAAGAAATTGACGGATTGCCTCGGGCCGGGCACATTCCCTCGGCATTAAATATTCCCTGGAACGGGTTTTTGAATGCCGACGGTACAGTGAAGTCCTCCGCGGTCATCGAGAAGAAATTGCAGGACCATGGGTTGGATCCTGGTAAAGAGATCATCACTTATTGCCTGGGAGGCGTTCGCTCGGCTTGGGTCTATTTTATCCTGAAACTCATGGGTTACCCGAGAGTACGCAATTATCCTGGATCCTGGTGGGAATGGAGCCGAGATTTTGCCGCTCCGGCGGAAAAGGACGTGAAGCTCCTGTATCAAGTGACGCAGAAAGCCGAGATGAAACCCTCGTGATTCCTGACTTGATCTTGACGTTGCGGCATGCGAGGATGGAAAGGATCTGTGCTCATTAACCTTAACCAGCGAAGGAGGGCGCGAATGAACATGCATGGTATGAAGAGGCTAGTGACCCTTAGTGTCATTGGACTTGTGGCCGGCCTCCTCACTCTTTCGAATATTGCAGTGGCCGGGGGCAATCAGCACGTGCAGGAAGCTATTGAACATGCCGAAGAGGCAGTGGAGCATGGGGAACAGGGACATGCCGGTGCCGTTGTTACCCATGCCAATGTGGCCCTTCAGCATGCGCGGATGGCACAAAAGGAAATGCATAATCCTCATCTTGACGAAGGGGTTCGGGAATTGGAGCAAGCCGTGGCCCATGGGAAGGAGGGCCATGCCAGTGTGGCCACCAAACATGCAAAGAGCGCGGTGATGCATTTAAAAGAAGTGCGTTGATGATAATGCGGGCACTCATTCCCTGGAGCGGGCAGACTGTCCTGCCCGCTTTTTTATTGCAGTGAGTCGGATAGGATGCGAGTCGGCTATTACCAATTCGAACCGGTGTTTGGAGAAGTCTTCACAAATCTTGAACGGGTCGCGGCCGAACTAGAAATCATCGACTGCGATCTTGTGGTCTTGCCGGAGTTAGCGATGACCGGCTACCAGTTTCTTTCTCCAGAAGAAACCTGGAATTTGGCGGAACCGATCCCCGAGGGTCCGACGACAACCCGGTGCCTGGAACTAGCCAAAGCGCGATCTATGATTATGGTGGTGGGGCTTGCCGAGCGCGCAGGCACGCGGTGTTACAATTCCGCCGTCGTCGTGGGTCCCTCTGGTCTCATCGGCGTGTACAGAAAAGTCCACCTGTTTGCTGAGGAAACCCTGTTTTTCACTTCTGGCGATACCGGATTCCCCGTGTGGAACATCGGCGAGGCCACAATCGGGGTGCTCATCTGCTTCGATTGGATCTATCCGGAAGCTGCGCGCACTCTGGCGTTGAAAGGCGCGGATCTTCTCTGCCATCCGGCCAATCTCGTGCTGCCCTACTGCCCGGATGCCATGGTGACCCGCTGTTTGGAAAATCGGGTGTTCAGCATCACCGCCAATCGCGTGGGATCTGAAGCTCGCGGAGGAAAACCGAGACTAAGCTTTATCGGGCAAAGTGAAATTGTCTCCCCCTCCGGAACGATTCTCCATCGGGCTCCGTCCGGGCAATCGGAACTCTATTTCGTCGATATCGACGTGAAAGAAGCACGCCAAAAACGCATTACCCCATATAATGATTTATTTCGGGATCGCCGGCCTTCTTGCTATTTTGTGTGAGGTATCGCCGCAAATGACCGGCCTCTGTTCTCTCGGGGCAGAGAAAAGCGGGCTTTACCGAAGAAGGTTGTTCAAATCCTTACAACCAGGTTAACAGGAGAGATCCCAAGAGAATCCGGTAGTAGGCAAAGACCTTGAGTGTGTGGCGTTTCACAAAGGAAAGGAACAGGGCGATCACTGCCCACGCTACCGCGAAGGCGGCGAGCAGTCCAACTCCCATGGCTGCCAGATGATCGGCACTGAATAGATGATAGGACTGCAGGAACTTGTAGCCCGTTGCCGCCAGCATTGTGGGGAGCGCGAGAAAAAAGGAATATTCCGTGGCGATCTTTCGATCCAGCCCGATCGCGAGTGCGCCCACAATGGTGGATCCCGAACGCGACATGCCGGGGATGAGCGCCACGCATTGGGCGACGCCAATTCCTAGAGCCGTCCAGAGGCCGACCTGTTCCAGTTTAGTGTAGCGCACGGGCTTGGGCCATGTTTCCACTGTGAGAATAATCAAGCCACCGATAATGAGGCTCACGGCTACGGTGTGAGCTGAAAACAGGTAGGCTTCGATCCAGTGATGAGTCAGGAGCCCTACGATAGCGGCCGGAAGAAACGCGACACCCAAGCCGATAACAAACCATAAGCTCTGGTGAATACTCATGGAGTGGTGAATCGTGTCTTTCCAGGATTGCCAGAACGAGGGGGGACTTCCACATTCTTGAGAGGTTTGAATGAGTAGGCGCCGAAACTCCGCTTGCTCACTGGCGGCTCCTCGAAGCAGGGAAGCGATCTGCTCTCGTTCGTAGATTAGGACCGCCAGGACGGCACCCAATTGAATACAAATCTCCACGCTCACGGCGATATCTCCCGTGAAACCTAGGAGATGCCCGATCATAATCAAATGGCCAGTAGAAGAAACCGGGAGAAATTCCGTCAGACCTTCCACCACTCCCAACAACGCGGCGAGCTTGGCACTGAATGTCTCCATGACTCTGGTCTCACCTCCACTCCAGATAATCCGTTCTTGAGTCCAAACAGATCAGTCTCTCTTGCTCGAGGATGACCGAATGAATGTTCACCCTCAATACAACTGTGCACTCTTGAACAAGGTGTGGAACGCTCTTATCTCTCTGAGAGCGTTTTCGGTTGTTTCGCTTGGGAAATCGAGTCGGGACAATGGAGAATCCACCTTATGGGTGGAGCCACCCTATTGACAAAATCCGCCACCCGTTTCATTCTAAAGCATTTCCTTAATGAATGCGCGGTTTCTTGATAAGGCGACAGGCACCCAGGAGACACATAAGCCGATGAAGCAGGAGATCCTTGTCAGGGAAAAGATGGAGAAGGGAGAAATTGCATGTATGCGACCGTGAGTGTAGTTGTAGCGCTAATGCTGGCAATGGCTGGCTGCGTGGTCACCAAGAGCAAGTATGAGCAGAGTGTCGCGGAACTGGAGGCGACCAAAGTCGAGCTGGAAAAGAGCCGCATGCTTCGTAATGCCTTGGAAGAGCAAAATCGCAAGCTCAAGAGCGAAATCGATAAGTTATCTGCGGACTTGCGCACGATGACCTCGGAAGTCCAACGGATTAAAGAAAGCCGTGAAAGTGAGCGGAGCATGCTGGAATCCCGGGAAGCCGAGCTCGAGAAGCAGCGTCAGGCGTTAAGGTCGAAGTTGGAATTGCTGGGTCGTGAGCTCCAGAAGGCGAAAAGTCAAAATCGCGCCTTGCGAGAGACCATCCGCCGGTATCAGCAAGAGCTGAAAGCGGCTCGAGTCCAGGCTGCCCGTCCTGTTCCCAAGGGAGGGCCACCGCGCCGTTCAGAAACTGCGAAAATCGCTCCCAAGACCAAAACGGACGGACATCGCACTGAAGCTTCACCGGTGGTGACACCCGGCAAAAGCGCCTTGACCCCCGTGAATATCAATACGGCCTCCGTGAACGATCTGGTGTTGTTTCTTGGACTCACCAAGGAAGTGGCTGAAAAGGTCGTGGCTCATCGCCCCTATCGGTTACGGGGCGAGCTGGTCGCCAAAAAAGTCATACCAAAAGCCACGTTTGATGTGATTAAGGACCGAATTACGGCTGCGCCTCCTCCCAAGCCATAGCCCTTGCAAGTCCCTTAGAGCACTCGTTGGGGGCATCCAGAACGTTTCGCATCGGCCTGGATTCCCGCTTGCGTGGGAATGACGTAATCTCAAGTCCCCTTCTTGTTCTGGTTCCTCC
>RFGT01000144.1 GCA_003696975.1 Nitrospirota bacterium
ATCTTCACTGTGACCGCTCAAGGCTGGTCGACGGGCACACCACCCAAGATGCCACTGAACCACACTTCTCCGAGCGGCGCGCTTCCGAGAATCTCATCGATATCGGGTCGGTCGGACAGCCGCTCGAAGCGTGCCCCTTCTTCGGTCTTCTGAGCAATAACGATATCCTCCGGATGATCGCGGAACAGATCCAAAAAATATGGGGAGTGTGTGGTAGTGATGACCTGCACCGGCGGGCGGTCTTCGCCCACGCTTTCCGGATGGCTCAAGCGATACAAGGCGTCGCGAATGTCCACCAGCAGGCGGGGATGGATGCCACGATCGGGTTCTTCGATACAGACCAACGAAGGCTGCTCCGGCACGTAGGCCAAGGTCAAAATCACCAAGGCCAGAAGCGTGCCTTGGGAAAGGTCTGTTGCTGGTATGGCATGTTTTCCTCGGCGGGTGCGCAGGAGAAACGCTCGCTGACCTTGATCCGGGGTCGAAAAAAGAATTCGATCGAATTCCGGAAACCAGCGCCCGAGTTCGTCGTTCAACTGCTCGAATTTTTCCGGCTGTTCGTCGCGAATGCGGTCCAACACACCGGCTAATTGGCCACCAGTTTCATTCAATTGCATGTGGGGAGCAAGCGGCACAGGCGCAGCAATTTCTTGAGCAATAAGAGAGTAGACTTTAAAGACAAGTGGTTCATAAGGACTTGACGTTTCAGGATCAATTCCTCCTCGCCACTTAACCCAAGATACACGGGTCTTAGACTCACCAGGAGAGAAGTGCAGCTCTATTTTGGCAATATCTTGCCGTGAGATTCCGATTGTCAGGCAACGCCTCTGACTATTCGCGAAAATATCTGGATCTCTATACCCCTTTAGTCCCTGAAAGACCGTACTCTTCCCGCTTCCGTTGGCGCCAATCAACACCGTGCAGCGGCTCAAGGGCAAGGTGGCATCCCTGAGGACTTTGAAATTTTGAAAATGAATCGATTCGATCAGGGCCATCGCTCAGTATCCCGCCATAGTGCTATTGCAACCGCTTTTGATCAGTCTGCCTCATTCGTTTGGAGCCGTCAACAAGAAAATCAAGAGAAAATCTCGGGTCGGTTGATGTGGTATGTCGCGTACATACCGGTCAGTGATCCGCAAAGACCTCACGTCGCAACATCCACTTGTGTCGACTAATGAGCTAAAACGATATTCGGTTCGTCGGTTCTATGGAAGATAGAAAGAAAGTTAGGCGACGGGGAGCTCTGCACTCAACTCCACCGGTTCCACTCGCACGAAGGTGTCGTAGAATGAGGCGCTGCCGCCGACGAGATCCTGGAGACATGCGACTCCAATGGCGGGATCGATTTGCATCAGAGGATTGGGATGCACGCCGTTGGCGCGTGCGGGATCGGCAGGCTGAGGCACACCGTCGATCAGGAAAGATTGGGCTCCATATTGGCTGTGTCCGAAGTGGTGGCTAATGGCCACGACGCCGGGACGGATCCCTTCGAGAAGATGGGCGGGGCCGATGATCCCATTGGGCCAGGAAGGCGAGACCACCTTAACGAGCATGCCCTGGCGGATTCCCAGGCGGGCTGCATCCGCCGGATTGATCTCGATGGCATTTTCGGGCATGAGCTCCCGCAAATAGGCATTGGCCATGGTCCGCGACTGCGTGTGAAAGGGAAGCTTATAGGTGATCAGTTGAAACGGATAGTCTTGGGGAAACGCGAGCGGTTCGCCCTTGGCGTCGCGCGGCGGTTCATAATGCGGCACGCCGGAGAAACGCCGCCCGGTCATGGCATCGATGGTCGTTCCTGCGGCTTCGCTATAGAGATGGCAGAGGCCGGCATATCGGTGTCCGAGATACGGCCCATCGTAGGCCTTCTCCTTGGGCTCAAACCGACCGCCACGAGCGAGAACATAGGCGATCTTGTCTTGCTCGGTTTCACCCGGCACCTCGTCACCGGGATGATCGCCATACGCAATGTTGGCCACCAGCTTGCGATACCAATCCTCCTGTTTCTCGAGAGGAAGACCGGGCCCGAAGCCATCCGGGCCGAATCCTGGAAGCCCCATACGGACAGCCATATCGATGAGCACATCCTCCACGGCGCGCGTCTCGGGATGGACTTTGGGAATCACAGGCTGGCGGACATGGCTGGTCTTGGTCAGGATGGTGGGGGCCACGTGCGGAGTGGCCCATTGCCCGTCGTAAATGGTGACATCGGGCAGGATGTAATCGGCCAAGGAACTCGTTTCCCCCATGACGATGTCGAAGGCCACGAACAGCGGCACCTTATTCGGGTCGCGCAACGTCTCCTCGATCACCCGCTTCATACCCGGCGTCGAGTAGGTCGGCGCTCCTTTCAAGAGGAAAAAGGCCTTGATCGGATAGGGATAGCCAGTAGCCATCCCCGCAAACAGCTCCTGCCAAATATCCTTGGTGAGTGGAAACCACGGGCGCGTGGCTGGATACCCGTTCTTCCGGAATTCCGTACTGTCTTCATAGCGTGCGCCCTCACGCGAGAGCGGAACACCCCAGGCTTCAACCTTGCCCGGATGCAAGCGTTTCACAGGGTACGGCTGGCCAGGCTTATCACCCAGTTCATGCCAATGACCGCCGCCGACAGCCAATCCGCCTTTCCAGTCGATATTCCCGATCAAGAAATTTAACGCAATGATCGCGAGTGCCGAGGCGGTGCCGTTCGTATGCTGGGCCGGTCCCCGATAAAACTCGGCTGCCGCTTTTTTGCCGTGGCTTGTGAATTCCCGGGCGAGTTCTTCGACCATGGATGGTTCGATCCCACAGAGCGCAGCCCATTCTTCGATCGAATGACGAAACGCTTCGTCCTTTAACAGCCCGAAGGCCGAACGACAGGCAATCCCATTTACGGTTTGCGAGACATCGAGTTCACCATGCTCGACCTGATTGTGCGGCATGGGCTGTCCATTGGCGATGACGACATACCCATCGCCGGAAAGCCCTGCATCGGCAGTCCGCAGGTACGCGCCCGTATCCAATCGCACGAGATAGCAGGCATCCGACCATGACGGTTCGCCATCCCGCTGGGCCGCCTCGGATGTCGTGTTTTCCAGAAAGCGGCGATCGATCCGGTCATGCTCGATCATCCAGCGGATCATGCCCAGAGCCAGGGCACCGTCCGTTCCCGGTCGGATGGGCACCCAACGCCAGGCTTTGGCGGCCGAGTTCGAGAATCGCGGATCCACCATGGCGTACCTGAACCGTCCGCCTTGTACAGCCTCGACCACCTTGCGGGCCATGGTCTGCATGGGAAACTCCGCTTCCAACGGGCTGGCCCCGAAAAAAATCACGAACTCCGCCCCCATGATGTCCGGCTTCAAGTGGGACTTCTTTCCGCCAGTGGCCAGCTTCCAAGCAATGTGATGGCTCAATTCGCAGATGCTCGTATGTTCATTATGATAATTGATCGTGCCCAGCGCGTCGCGGAAAAACCGATCGGTGAATTCTTTGCGCCCATGGTTGGCGCGGCCGATGGCAAACACGACCTGATTGACCTTGGGTCCGAGTTCCGGCGCATCGGAATCGATCAGGACGTCCTGATATTTCCGGCGGAATTCTTCCTGGGAGAGCTGGCCTGCTTCGACCTGTTTCCAATCGTCCATCACGACCTGGCGGTCAGCGAGGGTCCGGAGCGCCCGGTGCCCTTCGTCATGCCGCGACTCCTCGCCGGGAACCTGTGCGAAGAGCTGGCCGCCCTCGATGATCTCGTTGAG
>RFGT01000145.1 GCA_003696975.1 Nitrospirota bacterium
GCGCTTTTTCTCGGGCATGATTCAGGGCTCACCCATTTGGCTGCGGTGCTGGGGGTTCCGACAATTGCTCTCTTTGGTCCCACTGATCCGACCCGTTGGGGCCCACGAGGAAAACGGGTCACCATTTTGCGTGGCCCCTTATGCCAGTGTTCAAACTGGGAAGCGGTTCAGCAATGTTTCCCGAAACCTTGTCTAAACTTTTCCGTGGATCAAGTGCTTGCCGCCATGCGCCAGTATCTTCCGGGATGATGGCATACAAAGATCTAGAGGACAAAACTTCTGCCCGAGCGGCTGCCTTGCCATGTCGGAAGAGGCTATGTTAGATTCCGAGCCCGTTCACCCAGGTGTTTCTACTCAGAAGTCTCAAGCATGCCAGGAGGAATCATCCAACAACAGGTTCAAGTCGCCATTGCCCGAGCAGTGGAAAAACTCAAAGAGCAGGGTCACCTGCAGAATGCTCAGGTTCCCCCAATTGTTGTGGAGTTTCCAAAGCGAGCGGAATGGGGAGATCTTTCTTCCCCAATAGCGATGGCATTGGCCAAACTTGAGCGGAAACCGCCTCATGTGCTTGCCGCCCTGCTCGCAGATTCACTGCAGGCAACCTGCCCGTTCATCGAGCAGGTGCATGTGGCACCGCCTGGATTTCTCAATCTAGTGATACGGCCGGACGCCTGGTGTGCAGTGCTGCAAGACGTGGAGGACCAGCGTGACCGGTATGGATGGAGTAATCTCGGCCAAGGAAAGCGAGTATTGCTGGAATATGTGAGTGCAAATCCCACCGGTCCCCTCCATATGGGACATGGAAGGGGTGCTGCCCTTGGCGATGCGTTAGCGCGTCTGCTCACCGCCACAGGATATACAGTCCAGCGAGAATACTACATTAACGATGCCGGGCGACAAATGAAATTGTTGGCTGCTTCAGTCTATGCGCGATATTGCCAGCATTTTGGCAAGGAAATGGCTTTGCCCGAAGATGGATACTGGGGATCATATATTGAACAGGTAGCGGTACAGATCGCCCAACAAGTCGGGCGGACCCTTTTGGATCGTCCAATTGCTGCCGCTCAAGAAGAATGTGGCCGGTTGGCCTATGAGCACTTACTTGAGACTATCCGTCAGGATCTCAAAGCGTTCAGGGTCGAGTTCGATTCGTGGTTCCGGGAAACGCAGCTTATTGCCTCCGGAGCGGTTCAACATGCCTTGGATATGTTGCGTGAGAAGGGGCTGGTATTCGAGCAAGATGGTGCTCTGTGGTTTCGCTCGTCCCAATTTGGTGACGAGAAGGATCGAGTGGTCTGTAAACAGAATGGTGAGTACACATACTTGGCTTCGGATATTGCCTATCACTACGACAAATTGCAGCGAGGAGTCGACTTCTTGATCAATATTTGGGGGGCGGACCACCACGGGTATGTGTCGAGAATGCAGGGAGCAGTCCAAGCATTTGGCTATGCCACGGATTGTCTGCGGGTGGTCTTGGTCCAGATGGTGAGTTTGCTGCGGGGGGGTAAGAAAGTGGATATGTCCAAGCGAGCTGGTGAGTTTGTGACCCTCCGTGAAGTGCTGGATGAAGTGGGACCAGATGCCACGCGCTTTTTTTTTCTCATGCGTCGTGCTGATACTCCTTTAGACTTTGATCTTGATTTGGCCAAGACCCAGTCAGCAGAAAATCCCGTGTATTATGTTCAATATGCGCATGCCCGATTGGCTAGTCTGTTTCGGGTGGCACAGCAACGGGGTATCACAGTGCCGTTGGTTCGGGATGCCCCAGTGCATGTTCTTGTTCAACCGGAAGAACTCAAACTGATCAAGCAGCTTTCAGTCTTTCCCGAGTTGGTGGAAACCTGTGCGCAAACGCTGGAACCCCATCGGCTGACATTCTATCTTCAAGAACTTGCCGGATTGTTACATGTCTTCTATTTTAAGCATCGGGTGCTCCCTTCACATGTGAACGGAGAAAAGGGAGAAGAGGGTGTTGTGAAAAAAAAAAAAAAAACCCTAGATGAGGTCCAAGGGACCGCCGAGGCAGGCATGGTGCAGGAACCGGTTTCTGCGGAAAAAACAGCGGCGAGACTCGCGATGCTCAGGCAGGTCCAAACGGTCATCCAAAACGGTTTGTTCCTTTTGGGAGTGACGGCACCAGAGTCTATGTAGAAGAGCGCTCCCAACCCTGAGAGAAGTGCGTGTATCGCAAAGGGACTGAACAGGAAAATGGGGATTTTTGCGATTGAACACCGTGATACTTGCAGCCAAGCACGAGCAGGGATGTTGATGACCGCCCATGGTCAAGTTCCGACACCGGCATTCATGCCTGTAGGGTCTGTAGGAACCGTCAAAGGCATTGATCCTGAAGAGCTTCAGGCATGCGGATTCAGGATGCTTCTGTGCAACGCATATCATTTGCTGCTCAGACCAGGCCATCATCTAATTGCCGAGCGAGGAGGATTGCATCGATTCATTGGCTGGTCTGGCGCTATTTTAACGGACAGTGGTGGATTTCAGCTCGTCAGTTTGGCTGGGTTGTCTCGGGTAACTGATGAGGGGGTCTGGTTCAAATCCCATGTGGATGGCGCGCTGTACCACTTAACTCCGGAACGATGTATAGAGGTTCAGCGAGCCTTGGGTTCCGATATTATGATGGTTCTTGATGATTGCCCTCCTTATCCGAGTCCACTCGAACGGGTTCGCGAGGCCGTTCGTCGCACGACATCCTGGGCGCAGCGCTGCCGACTGACCTCTCGAGCTTCTCATCAAGCCCTCTTTGGCATCGTGCAAGGAGGGACCAATCACGAACTTCGGCGACAATCCGCGCGCGAGCTTGTCGCACAGGAGTTTGACGGTTATGCTGTGGGTGGGCTGTCTTTGGGCGAAGACAAGTCGGTCATGTGGGCCATCCTTGAATCAACTCTCACCGAACTACCCGACACGCATCCGCGATATCTCATGGGGGTAGGGCGTCCTGAAGACCTCGTTGAAGGCGTGTGGCGCGGGATCGACCTGTTTGACTGCGTCATGCCTACTCGGCATGGACGAACCGGGTGGTTGTTTACCACGACAGGGCGGGTCCTGATCAAGCAAGCCCAATATGCGCGCGATGACGCCCCGATTGATCCACTGTGTCGCTGTCCAGTGTGTCGGAAGTATTCACGCGCCTATCTGCGGCATCTCTTTTTGGCCCGGGAGATGTTGGGAGTTCGTCTGAACACGCTTCACAATCTGTGGTACTACGGCATGCTGATGGAGGAAATCCGGGCGGCAATTACCGCCAATCGATTTGCCGAGTTTCGGGCACAATTTTACGCCCAGCGTGGCGGGATGATGCGTGAGGAGACATCCATCACGACCGGTAATGGATCGCCGCAGCCCGCTGGAACTATGGAAAGGGAGGAGCGCACATGATTCTGAAGGGAGCCGCATCGATTGTATGGGCCCAAGGGACCAGTGGCGGTACAAATGGGGCAGCGACATTCCTGTCGCTCATTCCCTTCATCCTGATTTTTGTCATCTTCTACTTTCTTCTCGTGCTGCCACAACAGCGGCGCCAGAAAGAGCACAAAAAGATGCTCGAGGCGCTTAAGAAAGGAGACAAAATCATCACGTCATCCGGTATTTGGGGGACCATCACCAACCTCGATAAAGACACAGCAACCGTTCAAATCGCCGACAATACCAAGATCAAGATTCAGCGTGAAAATATTGCAAGACTGCGTACTCCGAATGAATCGTAAATGACACTTCCTTCTCAAGGCATCCACTCATGAAAAAAGTCCGTGCCCGTTTGTTTTTGGTGATAGGAGCCGCCCTAGTCTCTGTAATCCTTTCCTTGCCCTCATGGCCAGCGGTGTATCAGCAATTGCCTAAGGCTTTAACAGCGATCCTACCGGAACGAGGAATTGTGCTGGGGCTGGACCTTCAGGGTGGCATTCACTTGGTGCTTGAGGTGGAGGAAGATCGAGCGGTTGAGATCGCCGTAGATCGTTCAGTCAAGGCCATGCAGGATCTGCTGGCTGAAAACGGTATTGCCATTGAACGAATCGCTCGTGAAGGCTCCATGCGTGTCCGGGTAGAGGCGAGCGATGAGCAAACCCTTGATCAGATTCGCGAGCTGCTTGGAGATGCCTTCCCCTCGTTTTTTCTGGCTTCCCATGAAGGGAATGCGTTGGTGTATGAACTTCGGGAAACTGAAGCCGACCGGATCAAAAACTCGGCTATCAATCAAGCATTGGAAACCATTCGCAATCGCGTGGATCAGTTCGGGGTTGCCGAACCGCTGATTCAGCGTCAGGGTCGTACGCAGATTGTCGTACAATTGCCCGGTGTGCAGAATCCCCAGCGCGCCAAGGACCTCATTAAAGAAACTGCTCTGCTTGAATTCAAACTGCTGGATGAGTCCAGCGACGTGGTTCGCGAGCTCCCCGCTCGGGTGGAAAAAGGACAAGAAGAGGAACTGCGCAAGAAATTTCAAGACCGCCTACCTGAAGGTACCGAAATTCTTTTTGAACATGTGCCGGGCAAGCAGGGCTTGCCATCCTATAGCATCCCGTACTTGGTACGGCGTCAAGCCGTGCTCACGGGAGACGTGTTGCAGGATGCCCGAGTCTCGATTGGGGACTTCAACGAACCCCTGGTCCTTGTCACCTTTGATAGCAAGGGCGCTAAGGAATTTGAACGGATTACCGCCGAGAATATCGGAAAACGAATGGCGATCGTACTGGACGGGGTCATCTATTCGGCCCCGGTGATCCAAGATCGTATCACTGGGGGGCGAGCCCAAATTACCGGTGCCTTTACCACCGAAGAGGCCAACGATTTGGCCATTGTCTTGCGTGCAGGAGCCTTGCCGGCCCCGATGAAGACGCTGCAAGATCTTACCGTTGGACCTTCATTGGGACGAGATTCCATCGAAAAAGGCTTACGTACGACCTTGATTGCCGGCGCCCTCGTCCTTGTCTTTATGGTCGTGTACTATCGAGTATCAGGGGTGATTGCAGATGCGGCTCTAATCCTCAACTTGTTGTGCTTGTTGGGCGCTCTGTCCGGGCTCAATGCCACCTTAACCCTGCCGGGGATTGCCGGAATCGTGCTCACTATCGGAATGGGCGTGGACTCCAATGTGCTTATTTTTGAACGCATTCGGGAAGAACTGCGACAAGGTCGTCCTGTTCGCCTAGCGGTTGACGCCGGGTATGACAAAGCGCTTTTGACGATTGTTGACTCCCATGTGACCACATTGATTACCGGTTTGGCCTTGTTTTTGTTTGGGACCGGCCCCATCAAAGGATTTGCCGTGACTCTCTGCCTTGGGATTGCCATCAATTTATTTACGGCTCTGATCGGCACCAAGGTGGTGTTCGATTTGATCAATCGACGTAAACTTGAGCGCCTCAGCATTTAATTTAGTCCTGTTGTGTCCTTCTAAGGAGGAGAGAGGAATGCAGTCGGGAGCGGCCGATGTGGTGAAAAGAGAGGTGCCGGGGAATGCTTGAAATCATTGGAAAAACCAACATCGACTTTATGGGAAAGCGTAAGATCGCGTTTGGGATCTCCGGGGCCCTGGTGGCGCTCGGGCTTCTGACGCTCGTACAGATCGCCTGGGGGACGGCAAATCTCGGCATTGACTTCGCAGGGGGAACAGCGGTGCAGTTGAAATTTGACAAGCCGATCGCCATTGAGCAAGCCCGTCAAGCTCTCAAGAAGCATGGGCTTGGAGATGCGGAACTTCAGGAATTTACCCAAGACCAGAAATTATTAATCCGAGTCAAAGCCGGGACTACCATTGAAGAACGGGTGGCGGATCAGATTGTGAAAGCCTTTACCGAAGAATTTCCGGACAATCGATTTGTTGTGGATTCGAGCACTTCGATTGGACCGACGATTGGGAAAAAACTCCAGCAAGACGCCTTGCTCGCAATCACCATTTCCCTGGTAGGAATCATTCTCTATATCGCCTCTCGCTTTGAGCTTCGGTTTGGTATCGCGGCAGCCATTGCAACCTTTCATGACGTCTTGGCGGTCTTGGGGATCTTCCATGTCTTGGACAAAGAGATCACACTCTTGGTTGTCACCGCTCTGCTGACTCTTGCCGGCTATTCCTTGACCGACACGGTGGTGGTGTTTGACCGCATTCGAGAAAATCTTCGCAGTCGCCGACGAGAGTCAGTGATCACCATCATTAACAACGGCATCAATCAAGTGCTCAGTCGAACGCTGGTGACGACATTGACCGTAGTTTTGGTTCTTGTGCCGCTAACACTGTTCGGGGGAGAAGTCTTACATGATTTTGCTCTGGCACTGCTGTTGGGTGTGTTGATCGGGACCTACTCCTCGGTCTTTGTGGCGAGTCCCCTGCTTTTAGTCTGGCCAGGAGGGGAGGGGCGGCTCTTGAGTCGGGGGCGATGAATGTTACCTCTTCTTGACAAGTCAGGGGGAACCAACAACAATATGGCATGGGAGATCTCCCCTAGCACAGACGATGCCAACGGCGTCTGTTACCAAAATGAAACAATTCAAATGGTCATCCAGCCTCCAACAGAAAACAATTGTTGGGATTGTGCTGGTTGGCCTCTTGCCGGTCATACTCTCGCTGATTCTGACCTACCTTGAAGAGCGGAAGGCGCTTCGTGAGACCATCGGGTCCAACTTTAAAGGCATTGCCGTAGAAGTGGCCCGAAAAATCGAAACCCAGGTGACGCGCGGGATCAATGAAGCGCAGCAACTGGCGACCATTCCCTTTATTCGAGCCGCTGTGAAAGAGGCTAATCGGAGCTATGAAGGTCGCGATCCGGAAAAAATTCGGGCTTTCATCCAAGAGTGGCAAGCTCGGTGGCGCGAGCGAAGACGTGCCAATGAGTTTCCCGCCTTCATTAATCGTATTGCCACGAATTATCTGATCGATTGGCACGCGATCCGAAAGGCGGACTATCTTGCCATCCTAGTCACTGATCAACAAGGGGCTTTGGTGTTGAGCTCTCTTCCACAAGTCCGGTTTTATCATGGAGACCAACTCTGGTGGAAAGCCGTTGTCCAAGAGCGAGTGGGGCAAAATTTTGTCAGTGATTTGTTTTTTGATCCGGCGTTTGGCACGCATGTGTTGAACGTGGCTGTTCCGATTTGGGATGAGCGCCGGAAGCAGGCAATTGGGGCGGTGAGTATTCTCTTGCGCCGAGACTCGTTATTTCGATCCATTTCTGAGGTCACGGCTGGTGCGACAGGCCACGCTATGCTGATGGCCTCGGATGGGACAGCTTTGTTGTGTCCTATTCTTCCGCTTGAACAACATCGCGTTCAACCACAACTTGTACGGGCTGTCGCGCAGAGCTTCGAAGGATGGGTCCAGGCGACCTACGACTCTCATGGAGCTGAGGACTCGATTGTCGGATTTGCCCATTTGCGATTGACTGAACCCTTAGCCAAGGAAAGTTTTGGCGGACGCTCGTGGGTCATCTTTGTTCGTCAAGATCCGGCCGAGTCCTTTGCCCCGCTGCGGCAGTTGGTAACCAAGATGGTGGTCTATGGCCTACTTGTCTTTGCCTTGTTGTGTGGAGCGGGTGTCCTGGTGGCTCGCCGGATCATGAGCCCTCTCAACTCGCTCCACGAAGGGGTCCAGCGCCTCGGCAGCGGCAATTTGGATCATCAATTCTCCATTCGCACCGGTGACGAGATTGAGGAGTTGGCAGAGGCTTTCAACACCATGGCCCGCAATCTCAAGCAGTCCTTTGCCAGACTGAACGAACAAATGGGAGAGATTCGGCGGCTTGAAGAGAAGTACCGGGATCTGATCGAAAATTCGCCGGAGATGATTCATCAGATCGACAAATCCGGGCGCTTTGTCCATGTCAATAAGACAGAGTTGGAAAAGTTGGGATATACGCTCGAAGATATGTTGACCATGCATCTGTGGGATATTGTGGCGCCTGAAAGACAAGAAGAAGTCTTGGACTATGTTACTCGGTTGCCTCATCATGGACATGATACTATTGAGACGGTCTTTGTGACGCGCAATGGAGCACGCATCGATGTGGAAATCCATTCGACAACACTCGTCGATCCTGATACGGGAGACTTGGTGTATACCCGGGCGTTCGTTCGGGATGTAACGGAACGGAAGGCGCTACAACGGCAGGTGGAACGGTATACCAGCCGTCTGGAACAAGAGGTTGACGCCAGGACCGCCCAACTCTCTCAATCTGAACAACGGTATCGAGTCCTTTTCAATCGGGCTGCTGACTCTATAGTGATGGTGGATGCGCAGGGCCGTGTGACGGCTGTTAACGATCGCGAGCAGGAAGTATTGGGGCATGCTGAAGCCCTGTGGCGGGATCGTTCTTTCCTGGACATGGTGCCCCCCCAATACCACGAGTTGACGCAAGGACTCCTGGCCAAAGTTCTTCAGGGAGAGGAGAAAGTCCCTACCAGGGAGATCCTCGTCTATGATGCTCAAGGCGTCACCCGCCCTGTAGAAATGGATCTCATTCGTGTGGAGCAGGACTCTCAGCCCCTGATTATGGTTCAGCTTCGCGACATTACAGAACGGAAACAACTGGAAGAGCAACTCCATCGCTACAGCGAGGAACTCGAGGAAAAAGTGCAAGAACGAACGCGGGAAATTCAACAAACCAAGCAATACCTCGAGAGCCTGTTAGAAAATGCTAATGATGTGATCTATACCTTGGATCAGGATCAACGGTTTACCTACGTGAACAGCAAGGTGGAAATATGGGGGTATCGCAAGGAGGACCTACTGGGTCGCCCGTATTTGAGTTTGGTGTCTAAACGTCATCGCGGCAAGCGGCTGAAAGACATTCTCGACATGAGCGCGAAGCAGGAATATGAAGTGGAATTTGTCAGTCGCACGGGAGAAACGCGGGCTGTGTTGGTCAGTGTGTCACCCTTGCAGAACGCCCATGGCCAGTTGGAAGGGGTACTAGGGATTGCACGAGATATTACGGATCGCAAGAACATGGAGCAACAGATTCGGAATGCCGAGCGATTGGCATCGGTGGGAAAGTTAGCCGCTGGTGTGGCGCATGAGATCAACAATCCAATCGGTGGAATTTTGAACTGCCTGTATAATATTCGCAAGGGCACGTTACCTCCAGCGAGGCAGGAAGAATATCTCTTGTTCATGGAAGATGGGCTGCGTCGAGCTCAAAAAATTGTCAGGCAGTTACTGGACTTCTCCCAGCAACATGATCCGGAATTTTCTCTCAACGACGTACATGCGATCATTGATCGCGTGCTGGTGTTGACGACCCATCTGATGACAGAAAAGCAGCTTCTGCTGCAGAAGGCTTACGCGCGCGACATGCCGTCCTTGTGGGTGGATCCTCATATGATTGAGCAGGTTCTCATGAATCTGATTCTCAATGCCGTGCAAGCCACACAGGCGGGGGGGACAATTACAATCCAGACGCGATACGGAGGCAACATGTGCGAAATCGCCGTCCAAGATACTGGTGTGGGAATCCCTCCCGAGATCAAACCGCACATTTTCGATCCATTTTTCACAACCAAACGCACAGGAGAAGGGACAGGATTGGGATTGTCAGTCAGCTTGGGAATCGTCGAGCGGCACGGAGGCCAGATCGCCGTTGAAAGCGAAGAAGGAAAAGGCACGACGTTTATCGTTCGCCTTCCAGTGGGAACGAACCGACTTGCGGTGACGGGGGTTTCATGAAAACACGGTCGGTATTGATCATTGACGATGAGCCGCTGATGCGGTTGTCGATGGTGGATGCGCTGAGAGCCGTAGGGTATGAAGTTGAGGAAGCCTCGGCAGGCGACGAGGGGATCCACAAACTCCAGGGAAACCGATTTGATCTGATTATTACTGATTTGCGGCTACCCCGAAAGGACGGCATTCAGGTGGTTCAGGCGTGTAAGCAATACTCTCCGGGAACTGAAGTGATTGTGATTACGGCACACGGATCCGTGGATACCGCTGTGCAGGCCATGAAATTAGGCGCCCATGATTACATTACCAAGCCCTTTTCGATGGAAGAATTGCTCCTGATTGTTGATCGGGCGACCAAAGTGATTGCCCTGCGCCAGGAGAATGACGCATTGCGGCAAGAGCTGGAGGGGAAATTTTGTATCGACGGGTTCGTTGGGAAAAGTGCATGCATGCGGGAAGTGTTGGAAAAAGTTAAACTTGTCGCGGCGAGTGACGCCACGGTTTTGATCAGTGGAGAAAGCGGAACGGGAAAGGAAGTCGTAGCCAATGCGATTCATCGAAACAGTCCACGCCGAGATCAGGCTTTGATCAAAGTGAGTTGCGCGGCCCTGCCTGAAACGCTTCTAGAAGCCGAGCTCTTCGGCCATGAAAAGGGTGCGTTCACTGGTGCGCTAAAGCAACGCCGCGGGCGATTCGAGTTGGCGCATAAAGGCACCTTGTTCCTGGATGAAATTGGGGACATTTCACCAGTAGTACAGGTCAAACTCCTACGAGTCCTACAAGAACGGCAGTTCGAACGAGTGGGTGGTAACGAAACGATCCACACAGATGTGCGCTTGGTATGCGCGACGCAAAAAGATCTCAAGAAAGCCGTAGAAGAAGGCCGCTTTCGGGAAGACTTGTACTACCGGTTGAATGTTGTGCCTGTACATCTTCCGCCTCTCCGGGACCGCAAAGAGGATATTTTACCTTTGGCTGAACATTTTCTTCACCTCAGTGCGCGGCGCGGGCAACGGACGGTAAAAGGGTTGAGTGCCCAGGCTCGGGAGATGCTGCTTCGCTATTCATTCCCTGGGAATGTCAGAGAGTTGGAGAACATCGTGGAGCGGGCTGTAGCGCTGGCTCAACGTCACGACGAAATTCAAGTGTGGGATCTGTGTGGCCAAAGCAATTGCCCCTTTCTAGGAGGGACATGGCAAGAAAGTTGTGGATTCTGTCAAGAAGGACTGGTCCCCAACCCGGGAACACGCCGCGAGCAGACAGCCACAACGCTGGCCCAAGCTCGTGAACACTTTGAGCGAGACTATATTCTCAGCATCTTGCATCAGACTGGCTGGAGTAAAACGCTGGCAGCCAAGGCGCTGGGATTGTCGCGCAAGGCTTTATGGGAGAAATGCAAACGATACGGTATCTCCACTGCCGAAGAATCAGACGAAGAGGAGGGGGCCTGAAGCCCTATATCTAGGCCCCCCGCGCTCCCTCTAATCCTCACCTTCCCACAGTTTGATGGTCCGATCCCATGAAGCACTGGCGAGATAGCGACCATCGGGTGAAAAGGCCACTCCTCGCACGGGTCCTGTGTGTCCCTTGATAGTACGAAATTGACGCCCTGTTTGGATATCCCACATTTTCATTGTATGATCATCGCTGGCGCTGACCAGGATTTTCCCATCGGGAGAGACGGCAAGGCACCGAATCCACTCAGAATGTCCTTTCAGAGTGCGGAGTTCCTTCATGTCCGGCATGGAAAAATATTTAATAGTAGCGTCGCGACTAGCCGTGATCAGCAGAGATCCGTCTGGAGTGAATGTAATGGCGCCGATCCAATATTCCATGGGCTTTTGAAATCCTCCATGATCGTCGACAAAATAGCCCCGCGCCTCGGTATCATCGTCGTCTGGTTCATCTCGCCAATGACCGTTGTGGACGAGTTTTTCTTCACCGCTTGGTAAGACCTCATACAGTTTCAATTTGCCAATATCGCTCCCCCCTACTAAATGAATGCCGTCAGGGGAAAATGCCGTACACACCATCCAATGATGATCGTACTGGTCTTTTCCCAGCAGAGTCATCAATTCCGTTCCAGTCGTGACCTCCCAGATTTTGATGTCTTTATTGTGACCGGCGCGGGCGAGCATCAATCCATCCGGAGAAAAGGAAATACTTGTAACAGCATGATCGTACCGTGTGAACAACAGGCGTGTGGTCTCCCCTGTAGAGGGATTCCATAGGCGGATAGTCCGGTCATCTCCAGCGGAAGCCAGAAATTGGCCGTCAGGACTAAACGCCACCTGGCGGATGTCATGAGTGTGCCCGCGTAACGATTTTAGAAGCCGTCCAGTCTCAATATCCCAGATGCGGACGTAGCGGTCACTTCCGCCACTGGCAAGGGTAAGCCCATCGGGAGCATAGGCCACACTCCAAACGCCATGTGAATGCCCGCGAAAGGTTTTCACTTCATGGATACCTTTTTTCCAATATTGGAGGAGGTCAATAGGGGGTTGTTGGCTCGTCAGAGGAGGCTCATCTGGCAAAGGCGACAGAATGTTTACTGCGGGAGATTGTACCTGATCCATCGTTCCTTTTCCCTCCTTCCCTAAAACATATTCGAATTGCTAAGAACAGACCGACCGTGACCGTTCTGTAATGTGCTCACTCCTGTTGTGGCAGGTTACATGGAATCATCTCTGCTTGCCAAGCTAATAAATGAGCGACTATAATCACTCCTACTCGGTCTGATACTACTGGCCTGTGGAAGGTGACGTCAAGGTGAGAGAAGAAGTTGAAGAGCGGAGATGTCTGCTTGTCACCAAAAGACCGCAGAATGAGCGACAAGAGGTGCTCCGCCATCATACTCATCTCATAAGATAAGCCGAGAGGGACGTTATGGAGATCCGATTTCAGCCAGCTCTCCTTCAGGAAGTTGTGGACTCGTTCGCTGAAAAAACCGAACGAGAAGGAGATCCTACTTACTATAACGAATTTCATGAGCTTGCGGATCCCATTTACGAACGCTTTTCGTTGGATGAACGAGAACCGGAGTTCAAGAAGCTCTATCAGCATTTATTCGCCAAGTGGGGATTTGCCGATATCCTGCGGGATGCCTTCGATGAATATCCAGATCTCAAGGAGAAAGTGGGAATCGTCCTCGTTCGAGGGGTCCTGAAAGAGGATCAGGAAGGAGTTGATATTCTTCGTAAATGGGGGACCGTCGAGGAGAAGCTTGCCAAGCAATTCGAGGAAAAAGGCTTAAAAGGCGTTGGGATTAAGCTGATTCCTCGGCGGTTTTATGATCCCGCGATCACTCGCTATTTGCGCCACGAATTGATGCATATTTCCGATATGTTGAATCCTGCATTTGCCTATGATCCTGATACCAAGGTCGGACTCAACCCTGGAGAAGAACACCTTATCTTGAATCGCTATCGGGTCTTATGGAGCCTTCATGTCGACAGCCGGATTGCACGGGCCGGGAAGGAGCCCATGTTTTCGAAGGAATATCGCTTGCGGGAGTTTCGATCCTGGTACCGAAAGATCCCAGCTACGCAACTTGAATCGGTCTTTGAAGGATTGTGGCAGACCGACCATTTCACGCATGGTGAACTTGTCGAAATGGCTCAGGATACTCTTCGAGTCATGGAGCGAGCCGTTGAAGTTGAGGAAGGCGAGATTCCAGAGGTGCCGACCAAACCCCTGCTCATGCCTGGATTCCCTTGTCCGCTTTGCCGGTTTCCTACCTATTCGTGGGTGGAAGACTTGGAACACAAGGTGGAAAAGTACGTATTAGACTATATTCGAGAAAACCATCCTGGATGGGATGTGGAATACGGCGCATGTGATCGGTGTATTGAGGTATACAAGTTGCGGGCTGCCGGTGTGGTGTGAGGCAGAGAACACGAGAACTAGAGGGAACGGATTTGTGGGTAGAGGTAATGGAACCGTGATAGTTGGCGTGGAAAGAAGCTGAGGCGCGGAGATTGATGAGCATGGCACCCAAGCGCTCGCAATCGCATTCTTCTGACCCATCCTACGGCCGTCGGAATTTTCTTAAGCACTCCGTGGTTTCCCTCGGAGTGGCGGTGCAGGAATATGTGAAGCACCGGGATGCCTCATTACCCAAGAAAACACCAGACAGAAAGGCAGAGCGGACCGACTGGCTGCGTCCTCCTGGAGCAGTTGAGGAGGCGCTGTTTCTAGAACGCTGTACGGCATGTGGCGAGTGCCTCAAGGCTTGTCCTCATGGAACCATCATTTCCTCGGAAAAGGATGAGACTCCCATCGTTTTTCCTGATCGCACTCCTTGTTACCTGTGCGAAGATTTCCCTTGCGTAAGTGCCTGTGAGACCGATGCCCTGCAGCCACCTGCGCAGCCACGTGATGTCCGGATGGGAATTGCGGTAGTTTCCCATCGGATGTGTTCTGCGAGCCAGGGGTGCCATGCCTGTGTCCCGCAATGTCCGACTCAGGCGCTGGCATTGGATTTTTCGGCGTTTCGCATTCAGGTCCAGGAAGAACAATGCGTGGGATGTGGTATCTGTGAGCATATCTGCAAGACGGTCAATGATCGTGTGGTCGCTATCCGCGTGGTGCCCGAACGTTCAAGGCGTTCGGCGGAGGCATGCTAAACAACGCTTGAGATTATCCAAGCCACACGCCACAAAAAGCATCATAGACGTCAGAAGAAATGAGGACTCCTCTGACCCCCAAAAGTGAGAGTAAAACAATATCCAAAAATGATCGCAGCTGGTGAACTGTTGCGCGTAGAGAAATTTGGCTAACATCCGTTGAGAGAGAGTGAGGGGATATGAAAGACCTTGACTTCGAGAAAGAGTTGGCCTATGATCCCCTCCATCCTTGACAGAGCAGTGTAAGGGGCGTCAGGTTTGTAAGGATGGAGAGGTAGAGGGCTAGTCAAAAGGGAGAAGAAGTTTATGGCGACCAAGATGAAGAAAGCACAAAACGGATCACAATCTGTCGCTACTCCTTCCGATGCTTCTGCACAAGCTCTTACTTCGCTCAAAGATTCTTCTGCTGTTGAGCGCGCTTTATCGCGTAGCAAGCTCTACTTATTATTGTCTTGGAGTTTTCTCTATCCGGAGGACGACGAATTTCTTGATTACCTCCAAAGCGGAGAATTCGTAGAAGATGGAAAAGCGGCACTGGCAAGTCTGCAGAAGTCGCTTGAAGGGCATGGTGGAGAAGAGGCATGGGAGCGGCTTCAAGCCATAGAACAGCATTTCAATGCTGTGGAGAATTGGGTGTCGTCTGAAGGAATTAACTGGAATATTCAAGACTTGCGTGATGAACACCGCCGAGTTTTCAGTAACGTTATTGCATTGGATTGTCCACCTTATGAAACCTTGTTCGGGAATGATCATGTATTTGGGCAGTCCTATGTGATGGGAGATATTTCAGGGTTTTATACGGCATTTGGTCTTCAGCTTTCTCAAGACATCCATGAACGGCTCGATCACCTCAGCGTAGAGCTTGAATTTTTGCATTTTCTGGCTTACAAGGAGTCCTACGCCTTATGTCATGACGGGCAGGATAAGCTACAGACAGTGATAGACGCAGAGAAAAAGTTTGTGAAAGAACATGTGGGTCGCTGGGTCCCGCTCTTTTCCGGCATGCTGAAAAAGAAAGCGGAATATGGGTTCTATAAAATTCTTGCTGATCTGACCGCTGATTGGGTAGGTTTTGAGGTGGCCTATCTTCAAGTGTCACCCCAACCCTACTCAGAAACGGACTATCGGCCGGCAAATTTTATGTCTCCCGAGGGACAATCCTTTGAATGTGGTGCGCAAGATAAAGGAAACGAATTGAGCTTGTTGATGGATGAGGTAGGTGCGCAAGCCTATTTGGAGAAAGAGAAATCTGAGGACGGCCCTTCGGGGACGGCGTAATTTACTCAGTAATTTGTAAGGTAGTTTGTTCGCAGTCTAGTTTATTATTTTTGAGGGTAAGGCTGTTAGTTCGCAGTCATTTTTTGGATTAATCTTTTACCAAAGGAGGATGCGTCATTATGAGAGTGGTGCAGACGCGTAACAAAGGACTGGTGTTCGGCATTCTTCTCTCTGCCCTCGTGATAGGCGTGTTATTGACAGTTGGGCAGGTGCCTCTCGCAGTCAGCCAGCCGGTGACTATTCCGGTTGGTACTATCAAGGGGCCAATTCCCATGGATGGAGCAAATCCCGTTTGGGAAACCGTCCCGGGGATTATTGTTCCTCTCAGCGGACAAACTATAACTACCCCCATGCATCCTAACATCTCCGTGAAAACGGTCATGATAAAGATGGCCACGAATGGGAAGGAGATTGCGGTATGGGCTAACTGGGGGGATCAGACACTCAATAACACAGTAATTGGTCCTCAAGATTTTCGCGACCAAATGGCTGTACAGTGGCCAGTGAACACCTCAGGACCACCTCCATTCCAATGCATGGGACAATCTGGAGGGACAGTTAATATTTGGCGTTGGAATGCTGAATGGCAAAAGGACTTGGGCGCCGGGGTTGCCGGGATGTGGGATGTAGATCAACAATATCCTTCTATTGCCTGGGATTTCTATTATGAAGAACCAGCCGGTGGCGTCACCTATCCGGATCGTATTGGTCGGAGCCTTGGCCCGTTCAATCCTGGAATCTGGTCGGGAAATATCCTCTCAGATCCGAATCTACGGAAGAGTTCTGTGGAAGATCTCAATGCAAATGGGTTTAGCACGCTCACAACCCAAGCCTCACAAGACGTGCTAGGAAATGGGTTGTGGGAACCGTATGGCGCCTTAAAAGGTGGCTGCTGCAGCGGACCGACCTGGCGTGTTGTCTTTAAGCGAACCCTGACGACTAATGATCCTAATGATGTACAATTCCGTTCAGGGATGAGTGTTCCAGTCGCTTTTGCCGTGTGGGATGGCCAAAATATGGAACGTAATGGAATGAAAGGGATCTCTACTTGGTTTACGGCAAAGCTTCCCTGATCGGGGATAAAAATTTGGCACTAACTCTATTAGTTTAGGTTGTGCCATTTGTGTGAGGGGACGATTCAGCGAAATTCCCCTCTGGCAGTGAAGCCGGTAAAAATCTGAAGCAGAAGAAAGCCCTGGCGTTGCCCTATCTCATTTTTAAGGGGACGCCAGGGTTTTCTTATTTTTTCACACAAGCAGATCAAGGCCTTTGGGGAAACAAAAATAGCCCTACCGGAAATAGCAAGCCCTCTCTGAGATCAGTTTCACTGGAAGATTGAAGGCTATGCCCGTTTAGAGAAACAGTCAACCAGATACAAGGTGTCTGCGAAAACGGTTCAACCAGATTAACGACCAAAAGCCTATGGTGCAGATATAACGACCAAAAGCCTAGGGTGAAGTGTTTGAAGTAAATCAAGCAAGTTAACTGAGAGATGAGAAAGGTTGCATTCAAGCGTGGAGCCCGTGTATAAGGAGAATGTGTTTTGTAAGGATACGGAGTAGAGGATTTTTTGTTAAAAGAAAATTAGGAAACTCGATTGGCTTAGAGAGCAGAGGGAGTCAGCGTGAAACTGGTCTTGCTTTTCCCGCCAAGTTGGCATCCTTCGCAACCGTATTTGAGTCTTCCCTGTCTCACGGCTTTCCTTGACCAAGCGGGAATTACTCAAAAAATCCAACGAGACTTAAACATTGAGCTCTTAGATGTGATGCTCTCCAAATCTTATGGGCTGGAAGTTTACGAACAACTTCGAGAGAAGTTGCGAGATCTGGAGCGAGCGAGAAGAGGAGAAATAGGACCACGAAGTCATGAGCACTACGGCCGTGTTGTTGAGGCACTGGACCGGGTTCCGCAATTGATTGATGAAATCGAATCGGCGAAGGCTTCGTTGCGAAGTGATGAATTCTATGATCTTGATCGGTATCGAGAATGCCTCTTCTTGATTGACCGCTGGTTGGAAGTGATCTCTTCCTTGTATTTCCCAACCCGCATTACGGTTGTTGATAATCAGTTGAACTATTCCATTTATTCATCACGCGATATCTTGAAAGCGGTCACCGATGAAGAACAAAACCCATATATTGACTTGTACCGACGGTATTTTCTTCCCTCTTTGTGGAGTGAGGCACCTGACCTTGTGGGGGTATCCATTACAGCCACCTCTCAGATTATTCCGGGTCTGACGTTATGTCGGCTTCTTAAATCGGCCAATCCTGATCTGCATGTTACGATTGGAGGAAGCATTTTTACTAGGTTGGTTGACAACTTACGTCGCTGCGAACGGCTCTTTCAGCTCGCAGATGATTTTGTGGTCTTTGAAGGAGAAACCGCTCTACTGGAATTAGTGAATCAACTGGAAGGAGCAAGAAATTTCGCCAAAGTTCCAAACTTAATTTACCGTCAGAATGGCCGAGTTGTCGTGAACCAGCCATTTTATTCAGAAAATTTAGCACATCATCCTCCACCGAATTATGACGGATTCCCCTTAAGAAAATATCTCGCGCCTGAAACTGTCTTGCCCGTTCAATTTTCTCGCGGGTGTTACTATAAAGACTGCGCGTTTTGTGCGCTGACCTTGGATCATCAGAATTTCAGGCAGAAGGATCCAGTCAAGGTGGTGGATGAGTTGCAATTTCTGGCTGCGAAATATCATACACCGTTCTTCTTTTTTACCGATGAATGTCTTGCGCTTTCGCCCACACGCCGGTTGTGTAAGGAGATTTTATCTCGGCAATTCGAGATTCAATGGACAGCAGAATTGCGGTTCGAAAAGAATCTGTCGCGAGAACTCTTAACGCTGATGCGAGATGCCGGCTGTCAGAAGATCGTGTTTGGGTTGGAAACGTATAACAAGCGAATGATGGAATTCATGAAGAAAGGGATCACGCAAGAAAGCGTCCAACGCATTTGCTCGGATTGTGTGGATCTTGGGATTGCCGTGCATTGCTACATTATTGTGGGGTTCCCCACAGAGACGGAAGAAGAAGCCCTTGAAACCATGAATTTTATTCTCAACAATACTAAGCTGAATTCGTCCTATGGATTTTCCTGCCAACCCTGCCTGTTTGATTTGGAAAAAGAAGCTCCGATCATGAGTGACCCTGGTGCCTATGGTATTCGACGAATCATGCGCCCGGCGTCAGAGGATCTAAGCCTGGGTTTCTTTTACGAAGTGCAGCATGGCATGACACCTGAACAGGCAGAGAAGCTTTATCAGTATGTCTACGAGAAAATTAGTGAAGTTGTGTGTGAATTGCCATTCAATTATTCGATGGCTGATGGGTTGCTCTATATTGCCCGGCATAACAAACAACATGCCCCTGCATATTCGTCTGCTGTCTAAGAAGGTGAAGGGAAAGGCTAGCCCAACCCAACGCAGGGAAGTCGAGGTGCCTTTAAGAGGGTATGACCGGATGGTGAGAGGATGTGAGCGATGATGAGAAGCCAGGTTCTGAGCGCCCATATTGCCCGAGAGCACACAGCGTCTTCTACAGATCCTGGATTGCTTTTTGAGTATAGTCTCAAGGGGGTCATGTTGGCCGGCTTTTTGGAGCTTGTGCTCTATCGGTTGATTTCTCGACTAGGTATGCATTTCTCCAAACTGACTGAAAATTCCGAAGCTATACGGTTGACTTTTAAGACTCTGGCCTCTGTTGGATTTCTCCTGTTAAACCTTACTTCTCTGTTACTATTTCTCATGATAGGTCTCATGCTCATTCACAAACTTCGGCAAACCGCTTGGACGAGCCGGTTCGATCCATGGACGATTCCGGCGCTCTCGCTGCTTGTGCTCATCACAGTGGTTTACCTCATTTTTCCCCCCGCTATGCTAGGATCGGTGGTCTACAACGTCATAGCATTTGTGGTGTTTTCGATCTTGGTGATAGAGTATATGGTGGTTCACCGACAGTGGAGCCAGCGCCTCATGGTTGGGTGCTTTTTCCTCGGAATTTGTGGGTGGCTGTATTATCAGACCATGTCGACGAGTTATGGTCTGCTCGGTATCGTGACCCCACCACCCCTGGTGCACGAATTCAATCGTCTCGGTGAAGCACTTATGGTGGTAGCCAGCATTTTAGTGTTTTGGGCCTATGGGACGACTTCGTTCTTTACAAGAAATAAAATACAACGCCGTCGTGCCGTGATTTTTGCCATGAGTGGGGGGAGTATCTTTATCCTGCTCCTTTTCCTCGATTACTTTTTGTCGTTGTATAGTCCACAGGTAGCCGAGTCGGTAAGAAAAGCCGGGCAGGGGATTGGATGGATTTTTCAAATGGGGATGGGGTATACCTTTTACCTTCCATTTGCTCTGTATGTGACAGGGTTACTGTGTTGGGGGTATACCGTCGTCAAACTCATTCTTATCGGACGATTGGCTGGTTATGGATTGGGATTGATGTTTATTGCCGGGTACGCTCTTCAGCTCTCACATCTCACTCTTATGGTAGCCGCGGGATTAATGTTGCTCACACTGGATAAGCGGGGAACGCTGGGGAAACTGCGGGAGCGAGGGCACGTGCAGGAAGGTGCCGTGCTCGCTTCAGCCACCCCGGCAATGGGAAGTGCCGGGCAATAGTGTCATAACACAGTGGGGTAGATGGAGTGGTATGGAACAACAAACTAATACACCATCGCAAGAATCAAGGCCTGAAGCGTCAGGAACAGAAGAACGGCAGTTGACCCCGGATGAGGAAATTGCCGAGCTGGAAAAGTTGTTGGCTCAAGAGCCGGATGATTTTCAAGCGCGCTGTCGGCTGGGGGAGTTGTACTTTGGCAAAGGCCGTCTCGATGACGCATTGGTTGAAGTGAAAAAGGCCATTGAAATGGCCGAAGGGTTGCGGACGGAGATGGATCGCTCCCTCGCCATGTATTATTCCAATCTTGGAACCATTTATGGAACCAAGGGAATGATGGATGATGCCCGTCCCCAATTTGAACGGGCATTGGAATTAAACCCCTTTGATGTCTTGGCTCTTTTCAACCTTGGTCGGCTGTATACGGAAAAGAAAGAGTACATGAAGGCAAAGGAATATTTTGAACGGCTTATCGAGGTTACACCTGAGGACCCTATTGCATGGTATAATCTGGCAGGAGTCTATGAGCAATTGGACAATCCTCAGGTGTCTGACTACAACACATTGGATATGGCCATGCAGGCCTATATGAAGGTCTTGGAGTTTGATCCATCGCATTTAGAATCGAGTTTCAAGCTGATGGATATGGCCTTTACTCTGAAGAAGCCTGAGATGGCCATCAAAGTTATGGAGGATGCCGTTGAGCACAATCCTGACGAGCCCTTGGCCTATTACAATTTGATTAGTGCCTACGAGAAGTGCAAGATGTTTGAGCAAGCCGAAGAAACTCGACAGCGACTGAAACAGCGATTTGCTAAACGGACCCGTGAGACAAGTAAGACACAGTAGGAAATAGGTCACTTTGTAAGGAGACATTCTTATGTTTGGAACATTTGGCTTCACAGAGCTGGTGTTGATTCTGGTAATTGTGTTGATCATCTTTGGGGCCGGGAAGCTTCCGCAATTGGGAGAAGGGCTGGGAAAGGCTATCAAGGGTTTCAAGAAATCCGTTCAGGAAGCAGACGCGATCGAGGCGGAAGCGCAGACCATGGCGGCACAGCAAGCGGCTTCCACGAGCTATGCAACTCAGGCTCCTGGTGGATCTGGTTATGCCCAACAGGGGGCAGGTCCCCAGGCGTCAGTTGAACAAGCTGCGCCCCCAACAGAATCGGCCTCTACACCAGTGTCGGCGCCGGAGCAAGCTCAACCCTCAAAAGCAGTGTAGCGGAACGTGGTCGAGCAGATCAGCTTTGGTACAGAGGTCTCATCTGAAGGAGCGGATTATTATCCTTATCCAAAGTGAGGTGAGTAGAAGGGTATGGAGACCAGTGTAGCCACAGCAGTTGGGAGAATTGAGACCTTTGCAGGTAATGGAAAGTCGCGGAGTACAGGAGACGGGAAACGCGCCATCAAAGCGGGAATCCCGCTTCCTAACCAGATTTGTTTGGATAAAGAAGAACGCTGGTTGTATGTCGCAGAAAATGGATCTGATCGAGTACGTCGTATTGATCTTGCAGCAGGGACGATCCATAACTATGCGGGTATCGGAGAAACCTGTTATAGCGGTGACGAGGGGCCCTGTGGGGAAGCCGGGTTATATTTACCATTGGACGTGGCGGTGGATTCGCACAATGATTTATATATTTGCGATTCAGGCAGCAACCGCATCCGAAAAGTGGACCACAAAACAGGGATCATCACCACTGTCGTCGGGACTGGCCAGTGGGGGTATAACGGAGATGGCCCTGCGCTAGAGACCAATCTGACGTTTCCCGGGGCAATCGCTTTTGATCACAACGATATTCTCTATATTGCTGACACGCAAGCCCATCGGATTCGAAAATACGACCCGCGGACGGGTATGGTGACGACGATCGCCGGAACCTGGACGAAAGAAGATGAAGATTGGGTGAGCCCCTTAACGGCTCAGAATCTCGTTGTGCTTTCTGGCGACGCCATTGGCATCGATTTTACCGATGATCATGGCTGGCTGCGGCCTCAGTGCTCTGACGGGCTTGACCTTACGCCGTATCTGGATGATGGACGTCCCGCGCTAGAGGCCAAATTGTGGGACATCGTCGATATTGCTGTTGACAAAGCGGGGAATCTTTACTTGGTCGACAAAGGCAGCAATCGGATTCGCAAGATTGATATCCAGACAGGGATCATTTCCACGGTGGCTGGAGTCTGTCGGTATGGGTATGATGGGGATAACAAGCCTGCGATCAAAGCTATGTTGAATGTCCCTGAGGGGGTCATTTTGGATGACGACGGCAACTTGTATATTGCTGATTCCATGAATCATCGCGTCCGGAGAGTTGATGCCAAGACGGGACTTATTACCACGATCGCCGGAAATGGCGACAGCGGATACGAAGACAAACATATGGGAGGATGCGGAGCCGCTCGGTTTGTCGCCAAGGAAGAAACGGGGATGCTGAAGCACGGGGATGGACTTCCAGCCGTGGAGGCCGTTGTCAATGCCCCGTCTGGCTTAGCGCTTGACTCCCAAGGGTACCTCTATATCTGTGAACGCAACGAAAATAAAATTCGCCGTGTGAAATTATGGTGATAGCTCCTCTGATTGCGAAGCGGAACCAGAGCAAGGCACGGGGAGAAAACGGTGATGCAAATCAGGCTTCTGGTGTGGGAAACTGTGCAATTCTTCCCGTGAGAGATAGAACTTAATGCGAGTGGCACGTTGGAACCGCACAATCATTCTCCTCAGCTTAAGCCTCGGTGTCTGTGCCATATTTGGTTGGTTGAGCATTCCGCTCGTCAGTTCGCAAGGTATTATCATTCGCTCTCACTATCTGCCCGGCGATATCCCCGCTCATCCTTCTGATCCTGCATGGGAGCAAATTGCCCCTATTGCCGTGCCATTAAGCGGCCAAATTATTACCCGGCCTGTATGGCCTGAGCCTAGTGTGAAAGTGCTGTCAGTCCGCTCCGTGCACAATGGCAAAGAGATCGCATTTCTCTTAGAATGGCAGGACGCCACACGCAATGAACGCTTGACTCCCGGGGTATTTCGAGATGGGGTGGCCATTGCATTTCCTTTGGGCGATGCACCGGCGTTCTTTTGCATGGGCCAATTGGATCATTATGTCAATATCTGGCATTGGAAAGCAGATTGGCAAAGCGATGTGGACCGTCGAGCAGCCAGAGCAAAAGAGCGAAAGCGAAAGCGGCGAGGTATTCGGCGATTTGAGGTCATTCCGCGGCGGCCTTCGTCAGTGGAAGATCTCCTCGGCGGAGGGTTCAGTACGTTGACCAGCAAAAAAACCCAAGGGCGAATTCAGGGGCAGGCAGAATGGAAGCGCGGATTTTGGCGCGTGGTCATGAGACGGCCGCTCAGCGATCCCAAGACCTATCGCGAGAATGAGGCCATTCTCCTGCCAGGTCGCATGCAAGCCATTGCCTTTGCTGTCTGGAATGGAGAGAACAAAGAACGCAATGGTCAGAAAGCCGTGGCTTCATGGTTGCAGCTTCAGATTGACCCCATTGACGAATCACCTGCACCAGAAAAGACATGAAAATGAGCCGAAAGGGGGTGAGCGGATATGGAACAGACACGAACATATCTGGACAGGAGACTCCGCGGGGTCCGGTTGCAAGATTATCTTCGCCTCATCTGTAGAGGGTTGGTCCCATGTCTCCTCCTCTTAGGGATGAGCTTGCAGGAGGTCCTTGTATGGGCGAGTGCCCAGAATGGCGAAATGACGGAAGAGAAAGCCCTGCAGTTGGCTGAGGAATTTGGTATCGACGTGGGAGAAGTCGATGAAGAGATCAAAGAGTATCTTGGTCTGCCGAGGGCGGAAGGGGTGGTTGTTTTTGCAGTGATAGGAGGGACACCGGCGGAACGAGCAGGAATTAAGGTCAAAGCGATTATTAAGGAAGTGGATGGAAAAGAGATTAAGACGCTCATTGACCTGGGAAAAGCTCTTGAAAAGGCCATGCCTACGGAAAATTTCTCTGTGGCCACGTTTGAACCTGCAGACCCCAATAACCAAGGAGTGACGGGAGGCCTGAACTTTCACTTTGTTCGTGTGGAAAAAGACTAACGGTCCCACACACATGATCAGTTGATGAGAGTATCGTGACGCGAGTGGCAGGACGACGGGGAAAAAGACTTATTGCAGGGCTCTTAGTGCTGGGGCTTGTTGGGTGGTGGGGGAGTCCGATGGAGTGGGCTCTTGTGCTCGCTCAATCTTCCTCTCCCGCTGCCAATGAAGAGTGGATTCAGGAAATCGAAGAGATTTTTGTTCCTTCTGAGCAGTGCAAGCAATGTCACGATCGTCACTATGAAGAATGGAAAGGGATGCGCGAACAAACACCTGACCTGAAAACATTTGGTCGGGTTGACGGTGCACTGCTCCATGGCACAGCGCTGACCTCGCCGGTATTTCGCACGGTCTTAGGATTGTGGCTTCAAACGAAGCCCACGTCGGAAGAGCGGACCCGCTGCCTTTCCTGCCATGTTCCAGCGGTAACAGTGTTCCCCCAATACACAGATCGGATTATTGAGCAGGTTATGGCAGGGCGGCGGAAAGTGAAGGTGGAGGGGATTGGCTGTTCGGCTTGCCATCTGATCAACGACATTCAGAAAGACGGAGCGACCCACCCTTCATTTAAGATTCATCCAGGAAAGACCTTTTTCGGGCCCTATGCCGAACCTGAAGAAAATCTTGTGCATCCTTCTGCACAGGCGGCAGTCTATCGAGGAGCTTACTATTGTACTTCCTGTCACTTCAGTAAAGTAAAGGATGTTACGAGACCAGATATTCCCGGGGAAATCTTTAAAGGGACCATTTGCCAAGACTGTCACATGGAACAATCCACCGGCAGTTCCACCTCCAAGCGTGGAGCCTTGACCCGACCGATCGGACGACATTGGTTTCAAGGTATTGTGATCCCGGGAATCATGTTGAGTAATCGCAATCTTCAGGCTGAGTGGTTCTCCCGAGTTGACCTTGAGGTACAACAACACGAAGAGGGGACGCTTGCGGGGAACGTGGTGATTCGCAATGGCAGTTTGCCCCACATGTTTCCTGGCGGCGATCCCGTGTTGAAACACTTTTTTGTTACCGTTACGGTGAAAGATACCAGTGGCCGCGTTATCGACACCCAGGAGCGACAGTTCGGACTGCCGTTTGAAAAGATTCTGCGTGGTCCCATTCCACAGCCCTTGGTGAACGGTGGTGTGACACGGCGCGTGCCGTTCACGTTTAAGATTCCGGATGATCGGAACCCGTGGCTTTTGGAGGCCACACTGTCCTACGCGCTCATTCCCAAACCTAGTGATGAGCTTCTGGAGGCCTATCTGGCCACGCTGTCACAGGAGCGGGAGAAGCAGGCAGCTCGTAAGATTATCGACGATTACGCCGCGCCGCGGCTTCTGACGTTTCGCACCAAGACATTACAACACTCATCCATGAACTGAGCGACACCAACGATCCGTGTAGAGGTCGGCATGATTCGGAGATGGTTGCTTAGAGGGGGAATACTGGTTAGCCTCATGGTGCTTGGGGGAGCACAAACCCTGTTCCTGGCGTCTAACCTCAACACAGCAGAAGCGAAAGAGAGCGTGAAGAAGCTGTTGAATAAAGCCTTTCCGCATTCACAGAAATGTAAGCGCTGTCACCTTCGCGTGTTTGAGGAATGGGAGGCGTCTGCGCAGTCTCGATCCATTCAAACTGCGCCCTTTCGGGTATCGCTTGATCGGTTTCTGGCGTCCGCTCCCAAGAACCATCAAGCCATGTGTTTTCGGTGCCATGCGCCACATATTCTTGAGTATCCCGAGCAGACCTCCTTCTTTATCAAAGAGGTTCAATCACGTGATCCCCAAATTGATGGCGTAGGCTGTGCCCAATGTCATCTTATCAAAGAAGTCGATGAAACCGTCCATCCGCCCCTCCCTACCTTTGCCTTGGGGAACACCGTATTTGGGAGCTACAAAAATGCGGTGGATAATCTGGCACACAAATCCCAAGCATTGGAACTCTATCGAACTTCAAACTATTGCGTGAGTTGTCACGAAATCTTACCCGCCATCGGGCAGAATACATCTCTCCCTGACTTGTTGGGAGCCTGGAAAAAGACAAGCGCTGAAAAGGAGGGGAAACGTTGTCAGACCTGCCATATGCCGGAAGCATTTGGCGAATCCGCCAACGGTGAGCGAAACCGCAAGATTGCGAATCATAGCTTCCCCGGTCGGTTCGGCAAAGTTCGTGCCAAGGCCGCCAAACTCGATGTGAAGACCACCGTCAACGGCGACCAATCAACCGTACAGATCACTATACAGAGTTTAGTCCCGCATAACCTCCCGCTGCCACATCCGGGATGGTCGAGAATTGTCTTGGATTTGACCATTCTGGGGAAAAATCTCCGCAAGGTCTACGGAGAGCAGCGAACATACGAACGAGTCTTTGCCGATGCCAAAGGACGCCCAACGGTCTTTGATTTCGAGGCGGTTAAAGTTTTGAAGGATACCGTACTCAAACCAGAGGAAACCCGGGTAGAAACCTTTACCTTCCCCACGCCTAAAGATGCTCCGTCCATGGACGTGATCGTGACTCTAACCTATGGAGCCATTCATGGTCCCGAGGAATTTGTGAAAGCCGTCGAAGCCCAAGCCACCCTTGGGCGTAAGGATCGGGCGTTTCGGCCTGTTGAGATCGTCAAATTTAAGGAGAATATTCCGCTCCGATAGACGCGAATCAGCTTTCCCGCGGTGTAGTGACCGCCCCTTGTGAGGCGGAGGATACCAGGCTGGCATATTTGGCCATCACTCCGCTGGTATACCGAGGAGCAGGGGCTTTCCAATTGCGCAGGCGGCGGGTAAGCTCATCTGCAGAGAGTTCGACATCCAGCCGCCTGGCCTCAAGATCAAAGGTGATGATGTCACCGGTCTGCACGACCGCAATTGGTCCGCCTTTGGCGGCTTCCGGAGCAACATGGCCGGCCATAAGGCCATGGGTGGCTCCGGAAAATCGACCGTCAGTCAGCAGTGCCACCGACGCTCCGAGACCTGCTCCCACGAGAGCACTAGTGACCCCAAGCATTTCGCGCATCCCTGGTCCTCCTTGGGGCCCTTCATAGCGGATCACGATCACATCACCATCCGTAATATCCCCTCGTTGAATGGCCTGAAACGCCAGTTCTTCACCGTCGAACACTTTGGCGGGACCGCGATGAAAGCGTTTGTTGTGACCGGCAACCTTGACCACGCATCCTTCTGGGGCGAGATTGCCTTTCAAGATCATAAGACCGCCTGACGGTTGCAAGGGAGCAGTAACCGGAAGCAAGACTCGTTGGCCTGGAGTTTCGGACGCTGTTGCCGCTTCCTCCTTGAGAGAACGACCAGTGACCATGAGACATTCCCCATGGAGGAGGCCTGCATCCAACAGACGCTTGGCTAGCAGGCGGGTCCCTCCAGCTTGATAGAGATCAGCGGCCATATATCGGCCGCCAGGCTTTAAGTCGGCAAGTAAAGGGACACGGCGGTTAATGGTATCGAAGTCGTCCAAGGTGAGGGGAATACGAGCTTCGTGCGCAATGGCCAGCAAATGCAAGACGGCATTCGTCGATCCTCCTGTGGAGGCCACGGCGGCAATCGCATTTTCCAGCGCTGGGCGTGTGATGACAATCTGGGGCCGCAGGTCAGCCCGTAAGACCTCTAGAATAAGCCGTCCGCATTGCATGGCCACGGACTCCTTTGTGGGGTGCAGGGCGGGAACCTCGTTGAATCCCATGGGCGAGATGCCTAAAAACTCCAGGGCAATGGCCATAGTGTTGGCGGTAAATTGGCCCCCACACGCTCCTGCTCCTGGACAGGCATGGGTTTCCAAATCGTAGAGCTCCGCATCAGAGAGCATGCCCCGGGCATGAGCACCTACGGCTTCGAATACATCTTGAATACTCACATCCCGGCCTTGAAACTGGCCGGGCATGATGGAGCCACCATATAGCATAAGAGATGGGAGGTTGAGCCGAGCCAGTGCCATCACGGTTCCTGGGATGGTTTTATCGCATCCGGAAATCGCGATCACGGCATCGAAGAAATGTCCTCGCACGACAAGCTCAATGGAATCCGCAACGATTTCGCGGCTGATGAGCGAGGCTTTCATCCCTTCGGTTCCCATGGTAATGCCATCAGAAACCACAATCGTGTTGAACTCAATGGGTACCCCACCAGCATCACGAATCCCTGCCTTGACCTTTTCAGCTAAATTCCGAAGATGGGAATTACAAGGGGTGACTTCCGACCAGGTATTGGCTACGGCGATCAGAGGTTTTGAGAAATCCTCGTCACGGAGTCCCACAGCTCGCAACATGGCCCGGGCAGGAGCACGCTCTGGGCCTTCAGTCAACTGCCGGCTCTGACCTTTTAAGCTGGTGTCCATTGAGATCGTTCTCCTTCTGCTGAAGTTGTGTCAGGGTATGTTGTGGATCGTGGAAGAAATGTCGCATAGTCGGCCCTACTGGGTCAATGAAGGCATGAAATCCCGCATAAACCGAAACGAAGGACTCATGACCTGACAGCAGTCACGCTGACAGGGTACAATACTCTCAAAAATCCTACGCCTCCTGGAAAGACCCTAAAAATTCACACACTGGAATATAACACGAAAGGAAACCTTATGAGGGAGTGTGACTGGAAAGTCCGGGAATTTTTATCCAAGATGCTCACAAGAGTTTTTGTCTTTTTGATTCTCGCAGGACTTGCAGCGGTGCCGGCACATGGCTTTTCGCCGGAACCAGCCGATGTGGTCAAGCAATTTCAGGAGACGCTTGTGACGGTGATGAAACAGGCAGAACGCCTTGGATACCGCGGCCGGTACCAACAGCTCGAGTCGGCTGTGCTTGATACCCATGACATTCCCTTCGTTGCACGGATCATCATAGGACGCTACTGGAACACGCTTTCTCCAAAGGAGCAGGCCCTTTTTGTGCAAACCTTTCAGGAGTTAAGCGTAGCAACCTATGCGAGTCGATTCGACGGTTATGACGGCGAGCAGTTCCGTGTGATTGCCCAAAAGCCTCTCCCGCGCGAGAAAGTATTGGTAGAAACTCGTTTGATCCAATCCAATGGCAAGCAGAGGCAGTTCAACTACTTGCTTCGCCGCGTTGGAGAAACATGGCGTATTATCAATATTGTGGTCGATGGGGTCAGTGATCTGGCGCTGAAACGTGCGGAGTATACCAGTCTGATCAAACAAAAAGGATTTTCTGCTCTACTTGCCAAAATGAGAGCACAAATTTCTCGGTATGAAAATGGACAAGAATAGAGTATACTATTTTAACCAGACTGGAAGAGGAATTATTATCCACATGGGTATTGCGTAGAAAGTAGAGAGCCGAAATGAAAGGATGTCCACAGCGATCACGATGCCATCTCTTGGTAGCGACGGGGATCATGGTAGGATTGATCGTGGTTGTAGGATGTGCCGGTCCTCCTCAGCCGCGTCCGGAAGCGTATGATCCCCTAGAAAATATGAACCGATCATTTCACGTGTTCAATACCAAAGTGGACGAACTTGTCATGCAACCAGTGGTTGATGCTTACATTGACTGGGTGCATGAGAACTGGCGATTGAGCATCTCAAATTTTTTCGACAATTTGTCGTATCCCAATGTGATTGTGAACACATTCCTTCAGGGGAAATTTCGGCAAGGCTTTGTCGATACCGGCCGATTTCTGATAAATACGACCTTGGGCGTGGGAGGACTGTTTGACGCGGCTTCGGTCTTCGGTCTGGAGGAACATGACGAAGATTTTGGCCAAACGCTGGCGGTTTGGGGAGTTGGTGAGGGTCCCTATCTAACATTGCCGTTTTTAGGCCCGAGTACTATGCGGGATCTTCCCGATCTGGGAGGCAGTGCCTTGACGAATGTGTTTACCTATGTCGGCACCCCGGTGCTTGTTGCGGGTGTGGCTGCGACATCGCCCCTTGCAGTGCTGGCCTTTATCGATAAGCGTGCGAGAGCTGATCGCGCTCTGCGTGCAAGAGATGAATTGGCACTTGATTCCTACGTTTTCACCAGAGAGGCCTATCGCCAACATCGAACGTTTCTCATTTATGATGGAAATCCGCCTATGCCAGAATTATTTGCCGAAGAAGATCTTCAGATATTTGAGGATCTTGAGCAAGAAGACGCCGTTGACGAACATGCTTCTGTGCGCCAGAGAAAATTACACGAGGACCTACCAACACTGGAGCCTATTTCAACCCTTCATCGTGTAGAGGAAACTGCCCCCGTATCTGTTAAAGAAGCTTTATTTACTGCTCCCCTGCCCTGACAAACTGGTCCTTATCCTTCAAGACCATCCAGTTTAGGCAAACCACTCCCGAGAATGTCAGAAGAAGCTGTGGCTCACGCGGCGTTCGTGCGGGTTTCCAACTCCGCCAGGAGAGCCGGGAGGGCCACTAACGTGCAGAAGAGTGCTGAGGACAGAGCGATTGTGAGTAAGATCCCAATGCTGGCCGTTCCGCGGTGACTAGAAAAAGCCAATGTCCCAAAAGAGACCATGGTGGTCAATGCGCTAAATATCACGGCTCGCGGGGTACTGCTATGAAAGAGTTTGACAAAATCAAGTCCGCTGCGCTTCCGCAGAACAAGATAGATACCAAAAGCTAGTCCGAGCCCAAACAAGAGGGGAATGGCCACGATATTGGCAAGGTTTAACGGGACATGCAAAATAACCGTACTGGCCAAAGTGATCACAATGGCCATAAATAGAGGCACAAAGACAAGCATGGCATCCCGCCATCGACCTAAGGCCAAGACAACCACAAGCATGGCACTGCTTAATGTGAAAATTGTGGCTTGAATGCAGGCTCGAACAACAACCCGCCCCCCTTCTAATAAGAGAATCGGTGTATCTGTGACGCGAGGAGCAACAGCTCTAATGGCCGAAACAAAACGGCGCAGAGCGTGATTGTCTGAAAGATCCTCAGCGGGAAAGATTTCGACGCGTGCCCGGCCGTCCGGGGCAAGATACCGTTCGCGGAGTTCCTGGGGTAAATCCTCTAGGGTGACTGGCTCAGCCGTTAGAAGCCGCTGCAGTCGTGTTAAATTGTATCGCAAATCCGTGAGGAGCCGCTGTTGAAGTTCTTGAAGTGCAGGTTCCGGCCATGTTGGAGCGGCAGTCAGACGGTCTAAAGCCAGTAAGAGATGAGTTTTACTGCGGCGCAGAGGCGCAGTCAGGTGAGAAGGAGCGAAGTGTCTCAATTGGCGGTGAAATCGCTCGAAAGCCTCCTGCTGCTCGAGCTGAGTTGGCGGGGGAAGCGACGCACTTGCCAACGTAAGCGGATAAAGGACAAGGTTCATCTCTTCAAGAATCGCCAGCTTTTCTTCTTGATTCTGCGGGACAAAGCTTGCGAGAGTCGCAACCTTGTCGACTTCTGGCAATGCTTTGAGGCGTTCGGCTAAGGCTTGGGCCTGGGTGAGATTAGGGGCGAGGACTGATGCAGTGTAAGGGCTCATTTGGCCATCGTTCAGAAGATCAAGAAACGTGGCCACGGACTCTAAGTTGGGATCTTTCAAGTGGATGGGGTTAAAATCAAACTCAACTCTAGGGAGGATAAAGACGACGGCGAGAAGCATTCCACCGGTGAACGCGAGTGTCAAGCGCCGGTGTCCCACAAGCCATACAGCAGCTTGCCAGATGATTTCGTCACGGCGGGGGCGCGGAGAAGGGTGAATAGGGAAAAGGGTGAGTAAAGCGGGCATGAAGACGAGATTGAGAAATAAGGCAATATACATCCCTGCGCCTGCAATAAGCCCAAGCTCTGCAAGCCCTTTGTATCCAGTCGGGATAAAGGAAAAAAAGCTGATGGCTGCAGCCGTAGCGGCTAATGTAAGCGCTCCTCCTACGCCTAACACGGCTTGAGTCAAGGCTGTTTGATGGTCGAGACCGGACTCACGCTCTTCTCGGTAGCGCATGCCAAGCTGAATGCCAAAATCGACCCCTAGTCCAATGAACAGCACTGGGAAGGTGACTGAAATCACGTTCAAATGCCCGATAGCCAACGCGGTAAAGGCGGCAGTCCACGCCAATCCAATAAGAAGCGTTATGAGAATCACGCCAACAAGCCTGACGGTGCCCAATCCCCAAAACAGAATCAGGCAGACCAGCACAAAAGATAGCCCCGTCGCCAATCCGGCGCTCTTAGGAAGGCTTCCCAGTTCATCGTTGGCTAAGGCCACTGAGCCCGTGAGGCGAATGCGGGCTCGATGGGGACTCTGTCCTTGAGTCGAAAAATCTCTGGCCAATGCACGCATGACGTGGAGAGGTTCACCTCCCACTTCAAGCGTCGTGTGGTCCAAATAGGGTTTGACCAGCACAAAACGGCGATAGATCCCGTCTGACTCCTGGAGATCCCCAAAAAGTTCTTCACGCCAAAAAGGTTTGCTTGGCCGATGGGCAAGCTGATCCTCAATGGCTTGAGCGATCTTGTCAAACAGCGTGGCGAGTAGATTCTGCTGAGAAGGCTCCAATTCATGGTCAAGCGCCTGCTCAAGAGCAGTGAACAAGCCGCGCAGACTTGGATCATGCGCAAGAGTGCCGAGGAACGGTTCCGCTTCCGTCAGCCGTTCATACACCGTCCATAGCGTGTCCGTATCAAGATAAAGGAATCCATGACGGTCGAAGAATGGGCCATGGCCAGGTTGATAAATGGATTGAAACAGATGGGGATACCGGTGAAGGGCCTGGGAGAATCGATCAGCGAGGTCCTCGGCCACATAGGCAGAATCCGATTCGATGACGGCCACGATGAGATCATTCAGCGCCGGAAAAGCCTGATCGAATTCCTGGCTGAGCTGACGATAGGGGAGCGAAGGATCAAGCATATGTGATGTGTCGGTATCCAGTGAAAGATGAGTGGCCGTATAAATGAAGAGTGGAACGGTGACAAGAACAATGCCTGCCACGACGGCGTGAGCCTGTCGTTGTGCACCATTAACTACAAGAAAAAGAATCCGGCGACTTATCTCGGCAAGGCATACGATCAACGACAAACGAGACATACTTGTAAAAGGTGTGTGAAAGGAATGACTCCGATCAGCGCCACAACCAATCGGAGTCACTGATAAGACGCTGTGAATGTCTGCACATGCACGTCAGTGACACGAATCCTGTGAGAAGTGCGTTCTTGAGGACTTACTCAGAAATCCCGGCATCTTCGTTCCCAAACAACAGCCGTGCCTCCCATCCGAGGAGGTGTCCGAACTAATAGATAAGGCTCTGACACGGAATATACTGCAGGTGTACCGCTTTGTCTAGAAAGCTCGGCGTACTAGGCTCGAACAATCATCCTCTCGTCTAGTTAGGACTGCAAAGCCCATGCTTTGGAATATGCAGCAGGGCGGTGAAGATCTCGATCAGGTGAGTCGGTCAACCATTGTTCTGAGCCGCTGGCAGGTCTCGCGGATGGCATGAGGCTCCCGCAGTAGCGCGCTTCCCACGATAATAATGATCTGGTTGTGGAACAAGGCTGCGATTTCGTTAATTTTGTCCTCCTGAATCTGCCCGCCGATGGCGAGCAGCAGCGGTTTGATCGATGGTAAATCCCGCCCGCTTTCATAAGCGGCCAACACGTAATCGTCCTGTCCTAGAAGAGGAGAGTCCAGATCGTGATAGGGGAGAATGCTTATGTCTGCCCCGGCCAGGCGTGGAAGAAGACCGAGAAGAATCGAGGGAGCGATGCCTGATGAGCGATGGACGAAGAAACTTCCAAGTCCGGCAGGATGCATCATGATCGGAAGGCGCACATGATGATGACTGGCCACGATCTGAATTGCATCAAAGCCTGTCAATCCCGCACAGATCAGCACCCCACCTGCGCCTGCGGCCCTTGCGAAGGTTGCCCGATCAATGAGGAGAGTGTTAGGACCGGTAATATTCGGGATGTAAAGAGTATGTCCACCGGTTTGCTGGTTCGCCCGGGCTACGGCTTCCGTACAGTGGGTGACCCGCTCCTCAAAGCGGCAAAACGGCTGGTTCATCAATCCTTGATCATCTTTGATGAGGTCCAATCCACCTAGTGCGTAGGTATAGGCGAGAGTGGCCAGCTCACGGATACTGAGTCCCAGAGGTTTTAAGACTCCGCAAAGAAGAGGGCGAGTTGGCGCGAGGCACTGAGCCCGAATGGCCTGTGCACCGAATTGAGGTCCATCGAACATTTCTAGAAGAAGGGGTGAGGGTTCAAGCCCACGAAGCTGAAGATGGGGATGTAGGCTGGCCATCCCAAACAGGACATTGAGAAATTGGGGAAATTCGTTCCCAAGCAACTCGGAGGCAAAGCTAATGGTGACCACGTACCCCTCGGATTCATCCGGTTGGATTGACTCCACCCGGCCGATGATCTGTTCACGAAGACAGGGCTCGACGAGCAATTCCTTAGGCAGTTCCACGGTTTGCTCAAGGCACAATTGCTCGGCCTGCTGTCGAGCGTCGGCTTCCGTTCCGCGAATCCAATAGTGGACATGAAACCGATCACCTGAAAAGGATGCAGTTGATACAGGACTCATCACGGGCTCCCTCAGAGCAGAATGAAGGCCTGTGGGTTATGTCAGCCCAACTATAGCCCGATTTCGAGACCGATGTCACAGATAACAAGGATGACTGTAAGAAAGGAAGGGCGGTATCTAGGAAGATTTCTTGGAAAGTGCCGATAACCAAACCGAAACCCCTGAAGTGAGGAACCAAAGGGGTCCCAAAAGTTGAGCGTTTTTCTGGAAATCTGGGGAACGAGTTGTTTGACCCTTTGAGGGGACCGGGCAGAAAGAGCTGGAAGGACTGGATGAACATGGTTCTTTCGAGTACCAAGTTGAATCATCATGGAGAACCGGTCAAGGACGCTGTGATGCTGAGGCTTTGGCCTCGAGTTGCGAGAATGGTCGTCGTTAGTCTTCTCGTGATGGGGTTTTTGTTCAGTTGTGTCAGGATGGAGGGAGGGAGTGCCCCTGTGCCAGGGTGGCATTCTCAGGCGGCGGCACAGGAAAATAGAGTGCATATGCCTATGGCAGAAGGGCGGCAAGGTCCTTCCTTGTCATTGGTTCCCCATTCTTCGCCCCAATCATCCCAGGCACTAGAAAGAGCCGATCAGAGACTTGATCGAAGAACCCAGAAAAAGTTGCTCTTGGTCTTGCTGCTGCTCGGTGCCGCTGCAGAGAAGCACCGGTAGCCTCATCGCTGCTGGCGCATGCGGACGCTCCGCAGCCGATTGAGTGCCGCAGCGATCTCCAATGGACGGGGTCGGGCAAAGTTACCCGGATGGTGGCCTGCGCGGTGGAAAGGATCGAGAAGGTCCAATCCTTCCTTGTCGAATAGCTGGTCGATGGCTCGGACGATCTCGCGGACAGGCTGTTTGTCATCCATGAATCGTTGCGCTGCCAGATGAATAGCACAACCAATGGCCCGGGTCTGGCTTATGTCCACAAGTTGTTCAACGGCATGGAGGTCAAGAGTTTCCTCGCCGAAAAGGATAAGATCGAGCGCCTTCGTGTCGATTTTCACCTCGCGCCGTCCTCGTGAGGGATCAATGCTTTCAGCCAGCGGAATGCGCGGGACGAGTGGAGGCATAGCAAAAGGAACCTCCCTCTGCCTATTCGTCCCCAGGGTTTTGGCAATATGGTGGGCCTCCTGGGTGACATCATGTGGGAGGTATTCACGCATCATGATCACCGTGTCCGCGACGTCGAAATAATCGCCGCACCCTCCCATGACCAAGATAGTTGAAACGCCATAGGTCTGGTAGAGTTCCCGAACACGGTCGAGAAACGGCGTGATCGGCTCGTGCGCCTTGTTGACCAAGGCCTGCATGCGTGCATCCCGCACCATGAAATTGGTGGCCGAGGTATCCTCATCAAGCAAGAGAGCCGTGGCACCCACCTCCAAAGCTTCCAAAATCGAGGCCGCTTGACTAGTGCTACCGCTGGCATTATCCGTGCTGAATTGGGTGGTATCCTGTCCAAACGGCAGGTTTGTAATGAATCCGCTAATATCGACCCGTTCAATCCGGCGGCCATCCTCAGCCCGAATTTTCATTGCTTCTCGGGAAGTAACCACCCATTCCCGTCCATCGCCGGGAATATGAGGATACACACCTCGTTCCAATGCTCGAAGCAATGTGGATTTCCCGTGATAGCCGCCTCCTACAATGAGCGTGACCCCTTTGGGGATGCCCATGCCGGTGATCGTTGTGGTCCGGTGCCCCAGGTGGTCAATGGGATTGGGTAGAGAAAATGTCACCCGCAGGGAGTCTGGCGAGCGGAAGGGCTGGACCTGGCCGCTTACAAGCGGCTTCTCAGAGGCCCCGCTGGCGCGAGGAAGAATGGCCCCGTCGCCCACAAAGGCGATCAGGCCCCGCTCATCGAGCTGGGATCGAATGGCCTCCTGATTCTCAACACAGGAGACAAAGCGCTCGCCTTCGGCATAATCAAGCTGATTCCAGCACAGCCCCTGGTGGACGATCTGGGGCAGTTCTTGACAGAGCATGGCCTCGGCTTGCCGGCCCAAGATGGTGCGGCCTTGAGCAGGTAAGCCAACGTGCAGGCGCGCCTCAACCCACTGGTCGGTGATAACTACCGCGGTACGCTCGAGAACCTCCTGCCCTCCCACGTCGATCGCTATCAGCCCGCTTTTTCCCATTCCGCGGTGACCGTGACTGATCTGGCGGATGGCCCGATGGACCGTGCGAGTGAGGAAGTCTTGGAGAGCAATGCGGCGGACCCTATTGGCGAATAAGCTGCTGGGAAGGCCAGCCACGGATTGGGGTACGCGCACGCGGATTTTGGATGGCGAGGCGAATGGGTCCCCCTGCACGTGGTCAATGAATAATACAAAGCGTTCATGTCGGAACGCGCCTTCGATATCTTTGTATGCCTTGTAGCCTCGACCGTCGAGACGAGCGAGTGTATGACGCAACTGTTCAAAGGAAAGCATCGTTCTCACCTCAAGGAGCAAAAACCACTAAATGAGTCTTCCTTACCGTGGAAGCGCAGGTTGTTGTTGAGTCAAGCAATGGAGCGTGCCGAATCCCCACACCACATCTCCTGCATGGATGCCCACGACTGTCCGATCGGGAAACAGCTCGCTCAAAATCCCCAGAGCCTCTCGATCGTGTGGATCATTGAACGTGGGAACGAGCACCACCGTGTTACCAATATAAAAATTGGCATAACTGGCTGGCAAGCGATATCCGTCAAATACAAGAGGAGCGGGCATCGGCAAGGGGATGACTTCGAGACGAGAGCCATCTGCCAATCGCTGTCCTTCAAGTCGTTCCCGGTTCTCAGCCAACGGGCGATAGTTGACATCAGAGGGGTTTGACTCCTGGCACAGGACCACAGTGCAAGGTCCCACGAAACGGCAGACATCGTCGATATGTCCATGGGTGTCATCGCCGGCAATACCCTGCCCCAACCATATGACATTTGTGATACCGAGAGCA
>RFGT01000146.1 GCA_003696975.1 Nitrospirota bacterium
CGCTGCTATGTGATGCTCGCTGTCTCCTCTCTCTCGAAAGAGGGCATGCTCTACCCGGTCTCGGGAATGGTACGGGTTACCTGGCGTCATGCGGAGTGCCCGCTTGTGACGGGCGATCATGTGGTGTTCACAGCAAAGCTTCGCCAACCCGTTGGGACACGCAATCCTGGAGGGTTTGACTATGGAGCGTATCTCCGGCGGCAAGGCATTGACGCGGTCGCCTTCGTGAACGGGCCTCATGCCATTCACGTGCTGCCGGGAAACACCCGAGGATGGAGCCAGGCAGTCTGGGCGCAATTTGAGAGATGGCGCCAGCAGGTGCGGCATGCCGCATCAGCAAGCTTGTCTACTCCGGCGAAGGAATTGTTTGTCGGGATGATCCTGGGAGAACGCAAGTTTATCACGCCTGACCTGCGCGGGCACTTCGTCGATACGGGTACCGCGCATATTATGGCTATTTCCGGCACGCATTTGGGTTTCCTTGCTTGGTTGACCTTTGTCACGGTTAGGGCCGGAACCCGACGCCTTCCCGAGAGATGGCTTGAATGGCTGTCCCGCTGGATAACCCCCACGCGGATAGCGGTTGTGATAACGGTCCTCGTGGTCATCTTTTACACCATGCTGTCAGGCGCACAGGTGGCAACGGTGAGAGCCTGCGTGATGATTCTGCTCTATCTTGTGGCGGTTTGGCTGGGACGGGACCGTGATCTCATAGGAGCCGTGGCGCTGGCAGCTCTGATCGCGGTCTGCACCCACCCTCCCGTGTTGTATGACGTATCCTTTCAATTGTCCTATGGGGCAGTGCTGGCCTTGGCTTTTGTTCTTGCACGTAGTCGGACGGAATCCCTGGGCGGCAGGGTGGAACCATCCTCTCGTTGGAGCGCGTTCCTCACAGACAAGATCCGCCAAGTCGTTATGCTCACCATTGTCGCGACGGTCGCCACGCTGCCCTTAGTGGCTTATTCGTTCAACCAAATGGCGTGGTTGGGTCTTGCGGCCAATGTGGTGGTTGTGCCCTATGTGGGAGGGCTCGTGGTGCCGCTCGGGCTTGGGAGCGCGATAGCAGCCTTGGCCGGTGATGGCCAAGATCTTCCGCTGGCCGGGCTCCTGGAGGACGTGCTCCAGGGTCTGGTGAGACTGGTTGACGTGCTGGCCCAAATTCCTGGTGCCGCTTGGCATGTGGCCTCTCCGGCTCCATTGGCCATTGCCGTCTTTTATGGAGGGCTTCTTCTACTAGGGTACAGCCTGCATTCCGAGATGCGGTGGAAAGGCTTGGTGCAATGGGGAACAGGGAGCATGATGGCCCTGTTGATTGCGTGGTGGGCATGGTCACCGCGTCCCTTCTGGGAGGCAGACACCATTCGCGTCACATTTTTGGATGTAGGCCAGGGCGATGCCACGGTACTGGAAATTCCTGATCATCGGACGATCCTTGTAGACGGTGGCGCAGCCTATGAACGATGGGATGTGGGAAGAACCGTGGTGGGACCGTTTCTGTGGGATCGAGGGATTCGAACGCTTGACTATGTCGTGGCGACTCATCCGCAGATGGACCACATTGGAGGACTTGCCTGGATTGTTGAGACCTTTGACGTAGGGCAGTTCTGGAGCAATGGGATTGCACGGGATAACGCCTTCTATCACCGGCTGGAGGCCGCCGTACGGAAGAAAGGGTTGGTTGAACACGTCGCCAGGGACGGCCAATGGCTCCTCGACCGACAACACCCATGTAGTTTACGGATTCTCAATCCCTTGCTCGATCCACAGGAAGGGCCCCCTTCCCGGAGCCGTTCCTACCGGGGAACGATGCTCAACAATCGTTCAGTTATCCTCTCTCTCCAATGCGGTCTCCAGTCCTTCCTCTTGACGGCTGATGCCGAGCGCGACGCCTTGAGCCGCATTCGGGAGCATCCTGCTTCTCGGCAGGCTAGGGTCGTCAAAATCCCTCATCATGGTGCCAAGAGTTCTTGGAATCGCGAGTGGATTGAAAGCCTAGGTGCAAAGATTGCCGTGGTCTCGGCTGGCCGGGTGAATCGCTATGGACATCCGGTCCCGGCGGTGTTGGATGCCTATCGACGCCAGGGCATCCACGTTTACCGGACAGATCGAGACGGGGCGGTCTGGATCACTGCAAATCCTGGCTCCTTGGCCATGCAGGTCCACACCATGCAAGAGTACCGTCCCACGCCAGTTCGCTTCGATGCGTCATGGTTTGACCAGGAATGGAAGAACCTTGAAAGATTCTGGTGTCAATGGACCGGGATGGTGTAAATGAAGTTCCCTTGTCCAGATGCAACGGCAAAAGGTCAAAAAAGGTCCACATCTCTAAGCGCCTTGAACAGTGCGTGAACCTGCGATAGGGGCTCCCACCTGAGTACTGTCAGGGCATCATCCACATAGTGCGGCTTTCGCATGCCGTTGAGCACACAGGTAACACCTGGCGTGCTGGCGAGAATCCATAACGCCTTGCGTGCCAGAGGTTCTGCCTCTCTATCGGGTGGGAGAAATGGCCGGATGATTTTCACGAGGGTATCCCGAGCGGCCCGGCTTTTCCGGGCTGCTTCATGCCGCATAATCCGAAGCAATAATAGCAGGGCTGAAAGGTACTCTGTGCGCCAGCGCTCCCATCGCTCGTGTATCTCTCCCGTAAACTGTGTGTCGAGTACCTGGAGGGCACGGCTGAGATGGGGAACAATCATGGATGACTCAATTTGCTCCCAATGTTCCACCCCCTGAACCTGAGGCCGAATCCTGGCCAGTTCCCGAGCCCAGGGGAAATAATCCATAGCTCCATGCCCGGTGGAAGGGAGGGCTGGGATAAAGGTATGGCGGTACTCTTCTTCTAAGCGAGCCACTCGGTCGTGTTGGGTCTCGAAGGCGACCTCCACGGGATCTTCAGGAATATCTGCGAGTCGGAGAATGCCGCGATGATTCGCCAGGATGGCGTTGAGAGGACGGTTGACCAAGACAGCAATCTGCTCGGCTTGGGCAACATCCAGTACCGTGTGCTGCTGGTGAGGCCCCGTATTGGGGGTCAAGAGCGCGCCGGATTCCAGGAGATTGAAGGGTAACTGCAGCACGCGAAAGTGATGAATCGGCTGGTCCGCTTCTCGGGCCGCGGCTTGTGCGGCTTCCAGCATCTGCGATAGTGACGTGGCCTCAGGATCATGAGGAGGAGCCGTGCAGGTGTTTGAGGAAACTCCGTAGTACCGAAGCCGGCCCGCCGCCACCTGCGTTTCCAGCCAGGTGAAGGCGTGCTGCAGGCGGCGGTAAAATTCCTGTCGAATATCCCGCAAAGCGGAGGGTGTCATGGCGGGAGTCCGGTTTTTTGCGTCTGCGAGGAAATACTCCGGGTTGTGGAGCAGGCAGACGTCCAACGTGGCCAATCCCAACCGATCAAGTGAATGAGCAAGTTGCTCGTGTAAAAATTCCGGGTGAATGCAATGCCACACTCCCTCACCGTACTTGACCAGCTCGGGAAACGGATTCCCTGCCTCCTCGCGGGCTTTGGCTCTGGCGAGGGCCCGACCTTGCACATACCCAATCTTGGAGACAATGACCACCTCATCGCGAGTCAGCTCACGGGTGGTGATGAGTTCCGCAAGAACACTGCCAATCACATGCTCGCTTTCCCCGTCACCATAGTTGGTGGACGTATCAAGGAGGTTACAGCCCTCTCTCAGAGCTTTGATTAAGGCGAGGCGATGCTCCTCATGATCCAAATCCACTCGATAGCTTCCGAACCCGATGCGGGAGACGGTCAGTCCCGTCGACCCCAATGAGGTAAAGCCATGGATGGGAGGCTGCGGAGCCGTGGCCAGGATTCGAGAGGCGTACTGCCCCGTGCCCTCGGGAGTTGCCGCTCCTGAGAGCTGGGAGCGAGGACGTCCTGGTGAAGATTTGGGCCCTGAGGATTCCGGTGACGGCGAACGTGCTCGCTGGCGAAGAGCCTGGGCCACCTCCGCGGGATCGGTTAACGGGGCCTCACAAGTGAATTGCCGGCAGATGTACACAGCGGCTTGTCCCTGGACCAAGGTCTTTCCCCGGAGCAGCGGATGACGACTAAGAAGATCGGTAGCGCTGGGGTCACCATAGGCGATCACGCGATAGGGAAGAAACGGCTGATGGAGTTCCCGGCGCAGACGCTCGTACAAGGGCTCGCCCGGCATGCCGATGAGCGCCACTTCCACGGGCCCATGAAGGAGGAAATCCAAGGCCATCAAGGTCTTGGCGAAGCCACGGGGAATCCGGGCAATGTGCCGGCCATATGCGCGAATAGCTTTCACGGCGGCTTCGCGGAACTCATCGCGATCGGCATGGAAGGCTAGTCGTGCCAGGACCCATGCAGCCACGGCATTGCCGCTGGGTGTGGCGCCATCAGTGCCCTCTCGGCTTCTGACGATCAACTTCTCATGCGTATGGGCGGTGGTAAAAAATCCGCCCTGCTCGGGATCGGCAAAATCAGCGAGAATCCGCTCCGCCAGGCGAATTGATTCGTTCAAAAATGTCCAGTCCCCGCTGGTTTCATAGAGATCTAGTAGCC
>RFGT01000147.1 GCA_003696975.1 Nitrospirota bacterium
CCCATCAGTGGTCAAGGCTGCCACACGGTTTTTTGCCTATCGCCCTCCTCCCAACCACCATGTCTATGAGCAAGATGCCCGAGTGTTTCTCCAAACCACTGGGCAGCGCTACGATATCATCTGGGTTGATGTTTTTGCCCGGCACTTAATTCCCTTCCATCTCACCACTCGAGAATTCTTCGCCGAATTGCGCAATCATTTAACCCCACACGGTGTCGTGGCAGTCAATCTGGCGTCGTCGAATGCCAAAATGGATCAATTGCGCGCCGAGGCCATACGATCCACCATGAAAACCGCGTTTCCGCTGGTTGAGGTATTTGGCGTCGCGGGGCCTTCCTGGTTGAAAACCAAACCCGGTGCCGTGAACCTCATTTTTTTTGCGAGGCGGGAGGGGTCATCCCCAACCATGCAGACGGAGGCGTTCAGGGCTATGGCGAGTAAACTGGTGATGCAGGGAAAATTACCGCCGGAGGTTCTTGTCCTCCTCACCACAGCTCGTCCTAATCAGACCACGGAGTGGAAGCCAGGGATTATTCTTACCGACGATTTCTCGCCGTTAGATATCCTCCAAGGCGGTTAGACAACAAGGCCCTCTATATCGCGGCGCCCTTAGGATTCCTGCCCGGAAAACCGAAAAACACTGAAGACATGTGGAAACATGGAATGGAAACCTATGCGCCGCCAACCCTTGAAAAGGGTCAATGGGTCCCCTGCCGGTTGCGATTAGGAATCTTCTCATGAGCGCTCACAACGTGATCCCGCCTTCTGTGCCGCCAGTGTCCCACGATGAAGCAACACAGGCGATCCAGGAAAACGGAACACAGGGCACAGGCATTGTCGGGATGTGGCCGCGCATTTTCCCGTTTGCCACCTATATGGCTTTTCTCGCAGTGGAAGGAGGCGTGCGTTGGATGGACCAGGGCTCCGAGGGTGAAGGAATTTCACACCTAGTGCTGTGGCTCTATCCAGTAAAAACCCTCGCCGTTGGAATACTTCTTTGGTGGTTCTGGTCGTGGTTCTCGGAGCTCCATGCGCCGATCGTCCGGAATGTGAGGGAAGCCCTGGTCGTTCTTGGGACAGGAATTGGTGTGTATGTGCTCTGGGTTCGGATGGATTGGCCTTGGGCCATGCAAGGCGAACCGACAGCGTATAATCCCTTCCAGGTAGGAGGGATGGCGGGTCTTGTATTAGGGGGGATACGGTTGTTTGGGGCATCGGTTATCGTGCCCATCATGGAAGAACTTTTCTGGCGGTCATTTTTGCTGCGGTATCTCATCAATGCCCATTTTGAACGTGTGCGTCTTGGCACCTTCACGGCCAGTTCCTTTCTGGTGACCACAGTGTTGTTCGGGCTTGAACACAATCTCTGGTTGGCAGGAATGATGGCGGGTGCAGCGTATGCCGGATTACTGTATTGGACGCACCGGCTTTGGCCCTGCGTGCTGGCCCATGGTCTCACTAATTTGATCTTGGGAATTCATGTGCTCGTGACGGGAGAATGGCACTGGTGGTAGCCCCCGTGAAAACCAAGAGCGTGGCGCACAGCCGTGCAGCCCTCACGTGAGAATCTCTGGACGGAAGGTCTAGGCTCTCCTGGCGCTTCAAAAAAGATACTATCAGCCAACATGCTCTGGGGTAGGCCAGAATTTAAACCGGATCTGGGGGAGTTGAACCCCGTCAAAATTTGGAATGTCGTAGAGGCACCGATAAATGGTCTCTATTTCCTGGGGCGTGAACTCAAAGGTTCGCTTCGATTTCCAGAACTTATCCAGGGTGTAGTAATCCCCACCCTGTGGCTTCTCTTCCAGTGCAGCCTGCAATTGCTTGATGCCTGGAGTATCCACTCCAGGAATTCGACCGTTGTTTCGCGTGATGCACCATTTCACGACTTCCGCAACTCCATACATCGTCAACTCAATCTTCACCGTTTCAGACTTTTCCTCAGGCATATCATCCTCCTTCCCTATCAAGGGGTTCTATAACACATCTGCTTGTCGTTCTTCTAGTCGACTGTGAGAGGTTCCCTGCCGTCTCGTCTTGGATCATGCTGTCGGCTTCCGCCGCCGTCGTTTTACAAGCTGGCCGGAAAGCCGTATACTTTTTGCAGGTAAAATCTTTGTCTCAGGCCACGCAAGGGTGTGTGTGACGTTAGGGTCGTGAAGGGCTGGATGACAACCCAGTTTCGATGGTGGCGACTAGGAATGTGCGTCCTTGTCCTGTTTGCGGAGGCCTGTTCCGACAAAGATGCCTATGTGCCTCCTGATTTGTTCTACTTATACGCCAATTACAAGGTGGGGAAAAATCCCACGGCGATCAAGACCGGTGATTTCAATCAAGATGGCTTCACGGATTTAGTCACAAGTAATATTGCCGCCAATTCGCTATCCTTTTTGATGGGAAATGGGGACGGCAGTTTCCAAAATCAAGTTTCTCTTCCTGTGTGCCGAGAACCTCGCAACTTAGATATAGCCGACTTCAACCAGGATGGTCATCAGGACATTGTGGTGGCTTGTGCCGGAAGCGATCAAGTCATCGTGCTGCTGGGCCATGGTGATGGCTCGTTTGAAAGAGAGGGTCAGTATCCTGTCAACCGCACGCCAGTCTCCATAGCCGATGGGGATTTCAACTCGGATACCCTATTGGACCTCGTCGTCGCGCTTCGCAATGATAAGCTGCAGCTATTTTTTGGCTATGGTAATGGCAAGTTCCGTCGCGGCCCCCTGTATGAATATGGAGATACCCCGACCTCTGTCGCGGTTGCCGACCTTAATCGTGATGGAAACCTTGACCTCGCCGTGACGAATGGTGGTCCCATGAGCAGTGCAGTCTCCATTTGGCTCGGGCAAGGGGATGGGACGTTTCTGATGCCTCGCGATTATCGAACTGGAAAGCGCCCACTTTCCGTATCGTTTGCCGATTTCAATGTCGATGGTATCTTGGATTTGCTAGTGGTGAATGGGCAGATGAATACCATTACGGTCTTTTTGGGAAATGGAGACGGTACCTTTCAAGATGGCCTCGATGCCGGTGGTGATGCCGGGCCAAACCATGCCTTGGCCAAGGATTTCAATGGCGACAAAATTCCTGATGTGGCGATTGTCAACATTCAATCAGGAAGTGTCTCGATCCTGTATGGTAAGGGTGATGGGACTTTTCGGTATCCGCCGCGCCATTACACAACGCCACGTGGACCTTTTGCATTGACCTCGCTCACGATAGCCGTAGGCCGAGAGGAACAACCGGGATTGGCCATTGCGAACAACGCGGAAGGGAGTGTGTCCATTTTCTTGCATCACGGATTACGGTCGCGAGCGATCCACCAACAAGCGGCTCAAGGTGTCTCGTGAGCTCCTCCGGGTTTCTTGACAGCCTGGTGGCCTAATCGCTAGAGTGACTCCCGACGCTACCGAGTGAAAAGCAAGTCAAGGCCTTCGCCATAAAGGAGATAAAGCGAGAGGGAATGTTATGCCTCTGCGCACGTTTTCTTGGTGGTTTGGCATGGGGTCATTGACGACACTGGGTGTGTTGATGGTGCAGGGAGGAGTGCGCGATCTTCTGGTCGCAGGGATTCAGACCTCTGGCCCGCATAGCGGAGAAATGTGGTGGTCATTTGTGATGACCATTTTAGGTGGCGGGGTGTTGGCCGGATGTTTAGCCCTGATCGGCAATCGACTACGGTAATCTCCCAAAGAAGAAAGAGTCAAGAACGCACAAAGGAGTTACATCTCAGTGGAATGTCTCAAGTGTCAAGGGTTGATGATGGTGGAGCGGCACTATACGGCCGTCACACGCCGTCTCTACGCCCGATGTCTCAATTGCGGGTTTTGGTTTGACTTAGCAGATGTACTGCGCTTCTTCCACCGGGTAGTGAAAAATGGGTATCTCGGAGCCAAGATCCGAGAGACATTGTGATCTATCTTGTTTTTGAGACCCCAAGTCTTCCCGATGTGAAGGCAAAGAGTTCCTTCCTATCCCGTACTCTCGAGTTTCGCCCGATTTCCTTTCTTTCACCGCCGAGCTGAGAGGTCTTTCAGCGCCTCTCGAATCAAGTCCGGAAGAGCAAGTGGGGTCCGGTGGCGGCGGCTGATTTGCGTCACCGTAAGTGTCACCTCACGGGCTCGATACCCCAGGTTCGTTAAGGCCGAGATTGCATCGTCAATCACCTCAGGAGGCGTGGAGGCTGGAGAGGCAGAATGATCCGAGCCGAGCGGGTGGCGGGCTAGTTTGTCCTTCAGCTCGAGCACAATCCGGCTGGCGGATTTTTTGCCAATACCTGGGACAGTCGTAAGGGCAGTGAGATCATTGGCTTGGATCGCGGTAATCAAGTCTGGCACACTTAAGGTGGAGAGGATGCTCAACGCGAGTTTTCCCCCTACGCCGGAAATGGCTGTCAAGAGAAGGAAGGCCTCTTTTTCTTGTGGCGTGAGAAATCCGAAAAGCTGAATGCCGTTTTCACGCAGTTGGGTGTGGACATGCAGGGATAATGTTTCATGCAAGTCAGGCAAGGCAAAGTAGGTGCTCAGAGGAATGAAGACTTCATAACCGACACCGTGAACGTCAAGAATGAGGCAGGAGGGTGACTTGGTGATTAACCGACCCGTCAACCCAGCAATCATGGAATGGGGAGCAATACCCTCCTTGGAGGAGGAGAGAGGCTAGCCCGTTTGAGCCGCAACTTTTTCCATAATTTCATCGGGAATTTCAAAGTTGGCGTGAACTTTTTGGACATCATCGTGATCCTCGAGGATCTCCATCAACTTGAGCATTTGTTCAGCGGTCTTTTCTTCCAGGTTGATGTGATTTTGGGGCAGGTAGGTGAGCTCCGCAAGAGAGGGCTCGATCTGGGCATCCTGGAGCGCTCGCTTGACCGCTTCAAATTCGGGCGGCGCAGTAATCACTTCATAGGAGTGATCTCCGTGCCGGACATCCTCCGCGCCCGCATCGAGAGCAATACTCAAGAGACGATCTTCTTCAACCTGCCGGCTGTCGATCACCAAAAGCCCTTTCTTAGCAAACTGCCAGGCGACGGCTCCGGCTTCAGCCATAGAACCGTTGTGTTTGGTTAAAAGGCTACGAATTTCGGCAACCGTCCGATTCCGGTTGTCCGTGGCCACTTCCAAGAGGAGAGCCGTGCCCCCTGGCCCGTATCCTTCCAACGTAAATTCTTCGTATTGTGTGCCGGGCAATTCGCCTGTCCCGCGCTGGATGGCACGTTTGATGGTATCGGCCGGCATGTTGGCTTCTTTGGCCTTGGTAATGGCTGTACGAAGGGCGGGATTGCCATCAGGATCTCCTCCATTTCTGGCGGCAATGGTGATCTCTCGGATGATCTTGGTAAAGATTTTACCTCGTTTGGCGTCCTGGCCAGCTTTGTGGCGTTTAATTGTGGACCAATGGCTGTGTCCGCCCATATCGTATCCCCCAAAAGGGCCCCCTATCTTAGGCTCGTTCTCTGTCTGAGATTCGATAGAGCATGCACCCTATCCAGGGGTTTCTATCATAGAGGGAAAAGATCTGTCAACGTGAATAGCGTAATATATCTTAAGTGAAAAGGTGTATTGACATTTCGGAACTGTGTATGATTGGCCTCATCACTGAGGTGTCATGGCGATCGGTGTCAGTTGATTCATGGAACTTGGGATGGTAAGGAAAGATCATGCGAATCGTCTTCATGGGAACGCCGGAATTTGCCGTGCCCTCGTTGAATGCCTTGCTGCACTCGCCGCATCAGGTAGTCGGCGTGGTGACTCAACCCGATCGTCCCAAAGGTAGGGGGCAAGCCATGGTCGCTCCTCCTGTCAAGCGCGTTGCGCAAGCTCAGGGGCTTCCTCTCCTTCAGCCCGAGCGGATGAAAGATCCCGAAGTTCTCCGCCAACTCGAACAATGGCGCCCTGACCTTATTGCGGTGGCCGCTTTTGGCCGGATTCTGCCACAGGCCATCTTACAGTTACCCCCGCGGGGATGTGTGAATGTTCATGCATCGCTCCTGCCCCGGTATCGGGGAGCAGCCCCCATTCAATGGGCGCTGATCAATGGCGAGCAAGAAACCGGTGTCACCACGATGCTGATGGATCAAGGGATGGATACGGGAGATATTTTGCTCCAGCAGGTCGTGCCGATTGCTCCGACGGATACAGCGGTGGAGTTGTCGCACCGGCTGGCGCAGGTCGGCGGTGACCTATTGATTCAGACCCTGGAGGGGCTGGAAACCGGAACCGTGGTTCCCAAGCCCCAAGATCACGAGCAAGCGACATTGGCTCCATTGTTAACGAAAGAGGATGGACGGCTTGATTGGTCGCACAGTGCTATCGCCATCGCCAATCGGATCCGAGGGCTCTCACCGTGGCCCGGATGTTTTACCTTTCTTGACGGCCAGCGACTGATGATCTGGAATGTCAGAATAGTTCCCGAGAGCGCTTCCGCCCATGGAGAGCCTGCTGCTCCGGGCACTATTGTTCATGTTGGCAAGGCCGAGTTTACCGTAACGACGGGAGATGGCCTTCTAGCGGTGACCGAAGTGCAACCAGCGAATCGCAAGCGGATGTCCGCGGCAGAGTTTGTAGCAGGACATCGACTCATTCCAGGCATGCACTTTCGCTCCACACCTTTTGGAGGTTCCTTTCATGGACGAAGCCTGATCCAAAGCGAGGGCGAGCAGAATCATAAGAAGCAGGGGAAAATCTCTTCAGGTGGAGAGAGCACGCACAGGAGAGAGTAGTATGAATATTGAAAAGCCGAGCAGGGAAGCGCAGGTTTACCTTCAGCAATTGCTGCGGGATCTCGAAGCCATCCGCCGCGAGGCGGCCAATGCGGTAAATGCCGTGTTGGCCCAGGAACAATTTCGGAAATGGAAGAAGCAGGCCATCGCGTCGCTAGAAGAAAAAATAGGGGTAGCCTCTACCCAACAATTGGCCCAAGCATGGCTCCATACCGCTTATCCGGGTGGTGACCTCTATGAAGAATTAGCCGATGATATCGAGATGTGCATTCGGCATGTCAAAAAACTCCTCAAGACTCTCGAGTCACAGGGAATCTCCAAATCGACTCCGCCAAGCTGATGCCCGAGTTTCTCTGAACGCCGATGAAGGCCAGGGCTGCCATTCGACCCAAGAAAGCGTTGGGACAACATTTTCTGGTTGATCCCAACATCATCAAGAAGATCCTTGCGGTGGCTGCTGTTCAGAAGGACCAGACGGTTTTGGAGATTGGTCCGGGACAAGGGGCCCTGACGCGGGCGCTCTGCGAAGCGGCTCGTCAGGTTATTGCAGTGGAAATTGATCAAACGTTTACTCCGATCCTGGAAGCACTTCAGCAACAGTACCCTCATCTAGAGGTAAAATGGGAAGATGCGCTGACTGTAGACTATCAGGCCTTGCCACCAGGCACGGTAGTGGTTGCCAATCTGCCGTATTACTTGTCCACTCCTCTCTTGTGTCGACTCCTGGAATCAGGCTTGCGACTCGCTCGCATGGTGCTAACGCTCCAAGTGGAGGTGGCACAGCGGCTCGTGGCCGGCCCGGGCAATCGAGATTATGGCTCCCTGTCAGTGATCGTCCAATCATGTGCGGCTGTGGAGCGGGCATTTTCCATTGCTCCTTCCTGTTTCTTTCCCCGCCCAGCGGTCGAGTCGGCTGTTGTTGTGATCTCACCGAATCCATCGAGCATGAAGCCTCAACGACGCCAGGCGCTTGTGCACACGGTGAAGACAGCCTTTGCGCATCGGCGAAAGACCTTGTTGAATTCTTTTCGCGAGGAAGGGTGGCCCGTGGAGAAGGTGGTAGAGGCTTTACAGACTGCACGCATTGATCCCATGCGAAGAGCCGAGACGCTCAGTATTCAAGAATTCTTGGCGCTTGCAGATGCCCTGTTTCCATGATGAGAACCCTCGTGGTCTTATTTGATTAACCCCTACCCCTGTGTTAGGATTTCCCCTATGAGTATCTTCCCTAGGTCTATACTGAACAGCCCAAGACGTGAAAAAACGGCCGTTCGTGAGGCTTCATGCCTCAAACCGCAATTAACAGGTATTGGATTTTTCACGATCGGGGTGCTCCTTATCTTAAGTCTGTGGTCGTTCTCGCCGCGGGATCCTCTTCTCATTTCCATTGGAACGCTCGCTGATTCCTCGTCGGAAACTGTACACAACTGGGTTGGGGTAGTTGGGGCCACAATGGCAGCTCTCTGTTTGTGGCTATGGGGGATGGCCGCTTTTGCGGTCCCTGTTCTGTGCATGATCCAAGGCGTTCGAGCTTTTGGTGCTCCGGATCGGTGGGCTTCCCTCCGGAGTTGGTCGGGAGCCGTGTTATTGGTTGTGGCCCTCAGTACGTTGGCTCATCTTGCGATGAGTGCTGAGGTTCAAAAATTTGGACATGGGGGAGGAGTAAGCGGCCAGTGGCTAGCGCTCTGGCTGCAGGCCTACTTTGGTCAAGTTGGAAGTCTGGTGCTCTTAGGAGCAAGTTTGATTGTCGCTGTCTTGCTTATTGCCCCCTTTTCTCTGGTCACGAGCGGACAACGGGTGGCAGCGGGGTGGTTGTTTTGTCTGCGAAGCGTGTCCGCCTGTGTCGGTCGCCTCGCCGCATACTTTCCCTTCAAGCGGCCCAAGGCGAATAAGCCGCTGAAAATCCATCGCTCCCTGGCTGTAAAGGGGCAAAGCCTTCCCTGTTCCCCGGAAACTCGCCCGGACATTTCTGGGCGAAAGGAAGGAGAGCACACCGGCGGGAAGGATTCCATATTATTAGAAGAATCGTTGACAAATTCCTGTCGATGGCCCGAACACTCTTGGACGCAGCGGCAGGGCTATCGCCTTCCGGATGCCGCCACCTTATTGGCTCCAAGCCCTGGTGCCGCCGCACGCCAATCCGATGAACACCTTGAACGGCAATCGGTTGCCTTGACCCAGGCGCTTCAGAACTTTGCAATTACGGGCAAAGTGACAGAGATTCATCCGGGTCCGGTAATCACAATGTACGAATTCCAACCAGGCCCTGGCATCAAGGTGGCTCGTATTGTCAATCTGGCGCATGATCTGGCTATGGCCTTGAAAGCGACTCGGGTCCGGATTGTAGCGCCTCTGCCGGGGAAATCGACTGTGGGGATTGAAGTGCCAAACCCGGTGCGAGAACCCGTTGTCTTGCGGGATATTCTCTTGAGCAATGCCTATGTGCATTCGCGGTCGCAATTGCGATTGGCGTTAGGTAAGGACATCTTTGGGCGACCGATAGTTGCGGATCTTCAAATGATGCCCCATCTCTTGGTAGCGGGTGCCACGGGAGCTGGCAAGAGTGTGGGGCTCAATAGCATGTTGTTGAGCTTGTTGTTTTCGGCCCATCCTGACGAAGTCAAGCTATTGTTGATTGATCCCAAGGTCCTCGAGCTGCAGGTCTATGAAGGAATTCCTCATCTCCTCTGCCCGGTGCTCACTGAACCCAAGGTTGCGTCACGGGGATTATCATGGGTCATACAAGAAATGGAGCGGCGCTATCGATTGCTTGCTGAGCATGGAGTCCGAAACATTCAAGCCTTCAATGCAAAGGTCAAGCGATATGGCGGACAGGCCGGCCAAGAGGTCGTGGTTTCGCGGGCTCGGGGCAATGATTCAGGTGGGGTACACGAAGCTGTCCTATATCGCGATCGACCGCGGCAGAGGGCGGGGACGGCGCCACCTCCGTCGTCTGAAGAGACTCAAGCACAATCTGACCCGCTTCCCTATATCGTTCTCGTTATTGATGAATATGCCGATTTGATGATGGTCGCTCCCAAAGATGTGGAGGAAAAGATCGCCCGGTTGGCTCAAATGGCCCGAGCTGCGGGGATTCATCTCATCGTGGCGACACAGCGTCCCTCCGTTGACGTGGTCACTGGTCTAATTAAGGCGAATTTTCCCGCGAGGATTGCCTATCAAGTCTCCTCAAAGGTTGATTCCCGGACAATTTTGGATACCAACGGTGCCGAAGCCCTGCTAGGTGCTGGAGATATGCTGTATATGGCCCCTGGCACTGGAAGGATCACGCGGCTCCATGGACCCTATGTCTCGGACGAGGAAATCCAGCGCGTGGTGGCGTTTGTGAAAAGTCAAAACGGTGCTTCCTCTCCGAACGTGGGTGAGCTCAGGCCAGAGACGTTGTGGCCCGAGCAGACTCAAGAATCGCGTGATGAGATCTATGAGCAAGCCAAAGAGATCGTGTTGAGCACGGGACAGGCATCGGCGTCGCTGGTGCAACGCCGGCTTCGAGTCGGGTATCCACGGGCAGCGCGAATGATTGAGCAAATGGAGGAAGAGGGATTGGTCAGTGCGCCGGGCCGTGATGGCCGGCGGGAAGTTCTGGCCCATCGCGAGGCTGTCAAGGAAACGTTCTCATGAGACAAGCAAGTCGCTACCTTGTGTCCACGCTTTTTTTGCTGGTCCTTCCGGTGGATTGGCATGGGGGTTGGGCTGCATCCAGTCTCTCCAATCGACAAGTTGAAGAGCTCGTCCGCCATATTGAGGCCCGCTATGCTCAGCTTCAAGACCTTCAAGCCGTTTTTAACCAAGAAACCCGTATCGAAGGGTTTGAAACACCGTTGACCTCCACCGGCCGAGTCTACATGAAAAAACCAGCGTTCTTGCGCTGGGATTACCTTGAACCTTCTGAGGAATATATTTATGTGCATGGCGACCAGGTGGAAATGTACACTCCGGCACACGAACAGATCCTTCGAGGCAGTTTGACCAGCATGGTTTCCTCCAAGGCCCCTCTTCAGCTCCTGCAGGGAGCCAGCCGGCTGACCGATCATTTCGAGATCCATCCCGCGCAGGATTCGCGAGGAGAAAGTGGGTTGCCACGTCTTGTGTTGATCCCCCGAGATCGTGAACATTCCCCGGTGGTTCGAATCGTTTCTGAAGTGGATCCGAAGACATATTTGCTGAAGACGGTGACGTTGTACGAGAAGAACGGGAATAGGTCCACCTTCCGATTCAGCCAGATTCAAACAAATAGAGGTTTAGACGATCGGTTATTTCGCTTGATTCCGCCTGAAGGGGTTGTGATTATCGAGGATGCAATCCCTCACTAGCAGGGAGCCGGTTCTCTCGTGGTTTACCAAGAAACAGCCGATAAGGTGAAAGGGCTCTATAAAGCGATGCTTCGAATGAGTGCCGTATCTAGTTCAGGAAAAGGCCTAAAGGCGGGGCATCCCTGCTGCTTGAGAGGAGAAGACAGACATCCTTGGGTGTGACGCCGGGATGTCGAGGGAGAGGAGTTGGACGGCATGGCTGAACGGGTGCTGATTGTGGACGACGACGAAGGCGTGCGGGACGCCCTGGCGCAGTTTCTTCACTCGCTGGATTATCAGGTCATGACCGCCGAGGACGGGGAAGATGCGCTGAATAAGTACCAAAAAGGAGAGGTGGACATCATCCTGGCTGATCTAATGATGCCCAAGCTGGATGGAATTGAGTTGCTCAAACGCGTTCGTCAAGTAGATGAGGATGTGATTTTTTTGATGATTACTGGCCACCCTTCCATTGGTACGGCTGTGGAATCCATTCATCTCGGAGCAGACGATTACATCACCAAACCCTTTCATCTGGAAGATGTGAAAATCCGTCTCGACAAGGCACTGGAAAAACGCTCACTCAAAGGCCGACTCAAGACGGCGCAGGGCTTGGCCTGGGGGCTTATGCTTTCCATTCCACTGTGGCTTCTGTTGGGGATTATCCTCGTGATTCTCATAAAAGGCTGATCCGGGATTAGTATCTCTTGCACACGTAGAACTTCCAGCTCACAGTAAAGGTCATAACTGAATACGGTGAATGAACCGTGAAGAACGCCTGGTCTCTCGGGAAGGCACTAGGAATTGGGATGCTAGGAATAAACCTCCTGGTTGGTCCTCCTCTTGCGTTTGGATTGACCACTGATCTTACGAACGATCCGGCTCAGGTTGTAAGAAAATATCTCTCGTTGGACAAGCGGGGGGCTCGTCTTCTTGCACAATCTTGGGAAGTCTTGAAACCATATATTTCCTGGACCGACGAGCCCGTCTGGGGACAGGTCGTGGTGATTACCGATTTTACCGTGGCGGATGATGTCACCCAGTGGAACATTCTCAATAGCCTTGAGGCTGTGATCCCAGTTCGGTTTCGGGTTGTGGGTATCATGCAATGGGAAACGGCTACCTTTCTCAAAGAACCGCGGGTCGAAGCCATTGGGGTCCATATTAAGGCTATTGAGAACCACTGGCGAATTGTGGGGCCTCAGTTTCCTCCCCATGTAGGTCGCAAGCGGCTTGCCGATTTCGTGCGTGCGGCTCTCTTAGAGGAGACCCGGCCTGACCGACGTGCTCGCCTCGAACGACTGTGGAATGCTTTAGAACAGGCCCCCTCGCCATGAGTGCACCCTCCCCATTTCCTGCGGCTCTGCTGATTTTCGATTTTGATGGGACCCTGATCGACTCAAAGTACGACATTGCGACGTCGGTCAATCTAACCTTACGGGATCTTGGGTTGCCTACCCGCCCTCAAGAAGAGATTTTTAGTTTTGTGGGGGATGGTGTTAAGCGGCTGCTTCGCCTCGCAGTGGGAGAGGATCATCTGGATCGCTATGAAACGGCGTTGAAGATTTTTCGTGAGCATTATCTGGCCCATTGTTTGGATACGACCCGACTCTACCCCGGCATCGAGCAAGTGTTTGCGCAGCTAGGGGATGTCCGGAAAGCTATTGCCACAAACAAGTCGCTGGAATATACATTGCGTATTGTGGAAGGGCTGGGGGTACGAGAGTGGTTTGCTGCCATCGAAAGCCCGGAAGAGAGCTCTGAATTAAAACCTGATCCCGGGATGATCCTGCGCGTGCTGGCCACGTTACAAGTCCCGCCAGAACGAACGGTTCTTGTAGGCGATAGCACCAATGACGTTCGTGCAGCGCAGGCCGCAGGAATTCGCTCCTGCGCTGTAGGATATGGGTATGGCAAGCCCGAAAAGATGCTCGCCTTAGCTCCGGACTACTACTGTCAGACTCCTGAGGACCTTCTGCGGCTCTTTTCTCGGACAACTTCCTAATTCTTCGCCCGTTCACTCTGATCCCGAACCCATGATGGCGAGGGGTTCACTCCTCAAGATTCATTACCCCTCTAACCGATGAAATGCAGCAAGTACGCCTGTGCCGAATCAGGAAATGCAGGAGTGTCCTTTTTAAGTCGGGAGAAACCTTTACAAGAGGGATAGAGAGAGAATGAGAACCAAGTTCACAACTCTAGGAATCGCCGCCAAAATGCTGCTTGTGCTTGGTGGCATCGCCTTGGTGCAGATCACTATTCAACTTGTCTACATGGCTTCCGGTACGGATCAGCATTGGGTCCATTCGTTTGTGCATTTGGCTGCGGTTATCGTGACCACCTTGATTATGGTCCAGGTTCTTGTCCATCGTATGATCGTGGTGCCCTTGAAAAAGCTGACAGAGATTGTCCGAGACATCGCGCAAGGGGAGGGAGACTTGACGAAACGGACTCCCGTGATGGGCAGGGATGAAATTGGAGAGTTAGGACGACTGTTCAATGGATTTCTTGATCAACTTCACCACTCCATTCAAAAGGTCGGAGAGGTGACCTATCGGGTGGCTGCGGCAGCCGCGCAGGTGTCAAAAACTGCGGACGACATTGCCAAGGGGGTGGACATTCAAACGGCACGGATGACCCAGTCTGCCTCGGCCGTTGAACAAATGTCTCAGACCGCTGGAGAGGTCGCCAGCAATTCCCAAGCGGTTGCGGCAAAGGCCCAGGAAGCATCACGGACAGCCCAACAGGGTCATCATGTGGTCGAAGAGACCGTGGCTGGCATGCGACAGGTGGCAGAGTGTGTGGGAAGATCGGCGGCAATTATTGATCAACTGGGGAAATCGTCACAGCAGATCGGCCAAATTGTCGAAGTCATCGAAGATATTGCCGATCAGACCAACCTGTTGGCTCTCAATGCCGCCATCGAGGCTGCCCGGGCAGGAGAGCAAGGTCGAGGATTCGCTGTGGTGGCCGATGAGGTCCGAAAACTCGCCGAACGCACCACTCGGGCCACAAAAGAGATTGCCGAGATGATTGGCCGGATTCAGGTTGACACCCAGCAAGCCGTCGTTTCTATGGACGAGGGGACGCAGACCGCTACCAAAGGGGTTGACCTCGCCACACAAACCGACAAGGCCTTAACGCAGATTCAAGAGATGGTGGATCAAACTTCTGAGATGATCGCACAAATCGCTGCGGCGGCGGAAGAGCAATCGACCGTGGTCAGGCAGATCTCCAAAGACTTGGAAGCTGTAACAAAAATCGGAGAAGATACTTCCCACAGCGCCAGCGAGTCAGCCATGGCCAGCCATGGCCTGGAACAGTTGAGCGCGGAGCTCCAAACTGTCATGGCAAAATTCCGGGTCTAGTCTAGCGGCTGTGCCTCATGATGCTTGAGCCAGGAGTCTAGGGTCCCCTAGACTGCCTTTTGAACCAGTCCCGACCGGAGACATCGCGTACAGATGCGGATGCGACGAGTTGCTCCGTTGATCAACGCCCGCACGGTGTGAAGATTTGGGCGAAAGACGCGCTTCGTCTTATTATTGGCATGACTGACATTATGACCCGTCATTCGTTTCTTTCCGCATATAGTACAAGCAAAAGCCATGACCCACTCCTTTCCTAAATTGTGAGTTGACGCATTTCTTGTTACCATACCCCTCGTCTTTTTGACAAGCTTACACTCGCGTGGAAAACGCAAGAGCAAAGAAGCTGGTAAGCACCTTGCACGCCATGCCGTTGATGGCTTCCTCATCGATCACTCATGCGGCGGAATCACTGCGCCGTCTTCTTGATCAACTGGCTCCTGTGTTCGTGGATGCCAGCCGCCTGAGTCCCGCTTCTCTGCATGCCATGAAAAACCTTGAGGCGCGGATTGCACAGGATGTGGTGCGGATATTAGGGGAAGGGGTTTACCCAGCCTCCGTTGAAGCGGACCTTCTTGCGCTGCGACAACTGTTTGCGGGTATGGATTGGTCATCTCCTGAGGATTTTCGGCATCGACTCACCGATGCTAAAACGATTCTTAATCGATTGATCCATACCTACGGTCAGACTGTACAGCCGGGCCAAGATGTCAAGACTTCGCCTGGTGCGTGTGGAACTTCGTCAAAACAACCAAGCTCAGGCAGCACCTCCGCCCCCCCGGAGTCTGGCCATGAGAGAAGCCTCTGGAACATACCTATTCGCTATGCCAAAGGGGTAGGTCCCAAGCGAGCATTGCTCCTGGAAAAATTGGGAATCCAAACCATTGAGGACGCCTTATGGTTTGTGCCGTGGCGGTACGAAGATCGATCGAAGCTTTCCCTGATTGCGGAACTAACCCCTGGAACGAAAGCCACCGTTGCCGGTGTGATTAACCAGGTGTATGTTCGCCAAACGCGCCGAAAGGGGATGACGTTGTTGACGCTCCGCATCTGTGATCAATCAGGAAGCCTGGAGGTGCTCTATTTCAATCAACCGTATCTGGAAAAATGGATGACCAAGGGAACGCGCATCATTGTCAGCGGCCTGGTGTCTTTTGGATCAGGGCGAGAGTCAACGCTCCAAATGAAAAGCCCCCATTATGAGATTATGGAGCACGACGATGATGTGTTGCTTCACACGGGGCGGATCGTTCCCATTTACCATGAGACCCGGGGACTCACATCTCGGCAATGGCGAAGGATTTGCTACGGCCTTCTGGCAGAATACCTTCCCCAGGTTGAGGAGGTCATTCCCCCGGCAATCGTCAAAAAGTTCGCGCTCCCGTCCTTGGCTCAGGCGTTGGAGCAAGTCCATTTTCCACATGCCGGCGAGAGGCTTGAAGCTCTGGATCGCTGTGACACACCGGCACATGCCCGCCTGATCTTTGAAGAATGCTTTCTCTTGCAACTCGCATTGGCACTTCGCCGACAGGCCCTGAAGAGTCAGGAGCCGGGAATTTCGTTTCGGGAGAACTCGGAGCTTATGCAACGGTTTCGGGCGCAATTGGCCTTTCAATTCACACCGGCACAAGAGCGCGTGATGCACGAGATTCGCCAAGACATGGAACGTCCCGCGCCGATGAATCGCTTGCTTCAAGGTGATGTGGGCTCGGGAAAGACCGTAGTGGCCTTGTACGCGATGCTGGTGGCGTGTGGATCAGGCTACCAGGCCGCCTTAATGGCCCCAACGGAAATTCTGGCGGAGCAGCACTTTCTCACCATGCAAGGCCTGCTTGAGGCGCTGGGGATCCATGTTGTCTTGGTGAAGGGCGGCTCAACCGTCCGAGAACGCGATCGAATTCTGCAACGTGTGCGGTCAGGGGATGCCCAAATCGTGATCGGCACGCATGCCCTGATTCAAGGGACGGTTCAGTTCGCCAAACTGGGCTTGGTTATTGTGGATGAACAGCATAAGTTTGGTGTCCTTCAGCGGGCCGCTCTGCTCGCCAAGGGCCAGTCTCCCGATGTGTTGGTCATGACTGCTACTCCGATTCCCCGCACATTGGCGATGACCGCCTATGGAGATTTGGACGTTTCGGTCATTGACAGTCTCCCGCCGGGACGGCAGCCCATTACCACACGAGTCTTTTGGCAGAACGAGCGCCATCGGGCGTATCAACTTGTGCGAGATGAGCTCCGGATTGGCAGACAAGCTTATGTGGTCTATCCCTTGGTCGAAGAATCGGAAAAGGTGGATCTCGAAGCCGCTATACAAGCCGCAGAACGGCTTCAGCGGGAAGAATTCCCTGACTATGTGGTAGGGCTCCTACATGGCCGGATGAAAGCCCAGGACAAGGCACAAGTCATGGCGGCCTTCAAAGCAGGGGCGATTCAGATTCTTGTTTCGACGACGGTGATCGAAGTGGGGGTCGACGTGCCCAACGCCACGGTCATACTCATTGAACATGCCGACCGATTTGGGTTGGCCCAACTTCATCAACTCCGAGGACGAGTCGGGCGAGGTCCATGGAAGTCGTTCTGTTTGCTCATCAGTTCATCCAACAGGCGAAGCACCAGAGAGTCAATGTGGAGGCCCACGTGTGGTGCGGACAAGCACGAGACCACATTCTGGCCTTCTTCACCCGGCGAGGTCACGCAATCACAGGAGGAACCGGGAAGCCCTATGCACACGGCCCAACAGCGACTTCAGGCGATGGTGACCTGCTCGGACGGATTCTCGATCGCCGAGCAGGATTTGCGGATCCGCGGCCCTGGAGATGTGCTGGGAATCCGCCAATGGGGAATCCCGGAATTGCGTGTCGCCAACTTGATCCGCGATGGGCGATTGCTGGAACTCGCTCGGCAAGAAGCCTTTGCGCTGATCGAGCACGATCCACAATTGACTCGTCCGGAACATCAACGACTCAAGGCGGCAATGCTACGGCGATGGCAGCAGAAATTGAAGTTGGCCTCCGTGGGGTAAACGATGCGACTGGCCGGGGTTGACATTGGAACCCTTACATGCCGACTGCTCATTGCCGACGTAGATCGCGATTTCCACCTCCACATCCTGGAGTCCGACCGCCGAATGCTCCGATTAGGCCAGGGGGTGGATCGTCACAAGCGCCTTGCCCCTGAGGCGATGGCGCGGGTTGTGTCCACGCTTCGCATATGGAAGGGACGCATGGATGCCTGGAACGTTGAAAACGCCATTGCAGTGGCGACCAGTGCCGTGCGGGAAGCGGAGAATCGCGAGGAGTTTGTGACGCAGGTCAAGCGTGAAACGGACATGGAGGTGAAGGTCGTTGATGGCGAAGAAGAAGCACGGCTGGCGCTTCTGGGGATTCGAGCCGGATTACCCGTACACCAGTCGAGGGCCGATCTGTTGGCCCTGGACATTGGCGGAGGCAGCACGGAGTTCATCCTGAGCCGGCGGGAGAAAGCGCCTGTTGTCGTATCAATGGAGATGGGCGTGGTCCGGTTCACGGAGCGGTTTCTCTGGCGCGACCCTCCGGCGCCGGATGAACTCAAGAAAGTGGAGCAATTGGTTTATCATCTGACCGATGAAGCGCTAGGCTTTATAGGACGGCCAGCCGATGTCACCTTCATCGGAACCGCGGGCACCATTACCACCCTGGCGGCGATGGCCCAAGGCCTGGAGACCTATGATCCCGCTCGGATTCACTGCTTCCTGCTGAGCTTGCGCATGATCAAGGAGTTGGAAGCCATGCTTGTAAGCCGGACGAGGACACAACGCGTTGGGCTTCCCGGCCTGGAGCCCGGGCGAGAGGATGTGATTGTGGCGGGCACGCTGATCTTGCGCTGCGTGATGGAAACCCTGGGAGTCGAGGGTTGTGTGGTGAGTGAATATGGTTTGCGGGAAGGGATATTAGTGGATCTGGCCCAGCGCAGGGTAGGGGTTCAGATGAAATCTTGACTGTTACCTCTGGAGTAAATCGTCTTGGATTGATCTTTTCCCCAGCTCCCACCTATACTGCCCCTATGGCCACGCTGACACGACTTTTCCCACTTCTCAAACAACTTGGTCTAGATGATCAGAAGGCCCAGGAGTTTATTGAAACCATTGAAAAGGGTCTTATCGAACATGTGGCCACCAAAGCTGATCTAGAAAAGATGAGAGCTGATCTAGAAAAGATGAGAGCTGATCTAGAAAAGATGAAAGCCGATCTTTCAGTGAGGATTGAATCCACCAAAACCGACCTGCTTCGCTGGTTGTTTGGGGCATGGGCGACATTGTTTTTGGCCATTCTCGCCCTTTTCTTCAAATTTCCGTGATAGACCAACACTCTTGGTCCCCAAACGGTTTTTGAGTGTAATGAACTGAGGCCTCTTTGTTAACCTTCCTTGTCCCGAATCCATAAGCACAAGCCTTTAAAGCTTTCTCGGCCGCCTTGTTGGGCAATAAAGCAAGCTTTATCAAAGAACCGGCCTTCCTGGACGATCTGCTCGACCAAGAGAATAATGCACTCCGGGTCTCGCGTAACATGCTCCCGATACGCCAGACCGAGTTGTCGGGTGCTACTGAGAAAACCCGTGCTGAGCAGCTATGGGTCCTGCTCCTAGGTCCGACGCAGGGGCTTTTGCGGTCTGAAGTCCCAGCACCGCGAATACCATCCACAGTCTTTTTATTTATCAGGCCAATGAATAGGAGGAAACACAGTCACCCTCAGCAACTTGCCTCCATCAGGTATCAAAATTCATACGCTGCCCCAAGCCACACATTGATGTCGATGATCGTCTCAGATTCAAAACTCGCCTTTCGCTGCGACCGTTGGATGCCTCCATTGAGTTGAAGGGCATTGGAGATTCGATGCTGAATCTCGATATCACCTTGCCACACATTTTCATTGGCATCATGACGCTTATCATCCGGAAGGGTGCTTGTAAAATTATTACGTTCATAGTGCAGGGCAAGCTCGACGAGTGTCCGCTCGAATACAGGGATTCTGAGCTCCGTTGTGACATAGTGATTGATATAGGAGACATCATCGTTGAATTGGGGTTGGTTTCGCCCATCGGCTAACCCCCGCTCATAGTGATAACCCATGGTCCACTTCATATCAGGCCCAAATACCCATTCCAGATGGGGTCCAATCGTCCAAAACCGCGTATCTCGCTGCGCAAAGTTGTCATTGTATAGACGCAATCCATAGCGTGCCAATGCACGAAGCCGAAAGTGCTCGGCTATTTCTCGTTCGACGGTCCCCACCCAGAAATGTGTACTGACTCGCTCTTCAACCAGCTTCCCACTGCCCGATCGCTGCTCCTTATTATTCCCTAGAAACAAATTAGGGCCGTAGTGATACCGAAGACTTATTTTGGTTTTTGGAGAGAATGTTTGGGTAACTCTGAGACCATACGTACCGTGATTAAACGGCGAATGGTCGGCAAACACAAACCCCTGACCGCGAAACTCGATGAGAGTCAGCCCAAGCCGAGAAGTAAACGCTTTTCCCATGGTCACAACGGGTTCAATCACCACATCGTCTCCTTGATTGGTGATATCAACAACTGGTTGGGTGGGATCTTCACGCAAGGACAGTCTCCGTGAGGCAGAAAAGAGCCCAACATCGTCAGTATAAAACGTCTTACCTTCCACCTTAAGGGTCCATTCTGCATGTACTGGCTTGTCGTCCAACCACAACTCCCATGCACTGAACCCGCCCAAAACCCATACAAGGACGATCTGAAAAGCAATTCTATTCATCTCTTAAAAGATCTTAAAAGAATCTTAACCGCCATCCATTCATGGCGTTCATGTGATTTCAACAAAGATTTGGTCTGCCGAGTCGAGAAGATATGATTGATCCTCGGGATAACAAGAGGAACCAGCATTGTGACCGTGAAAAAAGGTAGTATGTATTCACCTATATTAGCTAATCGTCAGGTTTTTATTCGGAGAAGGCCGATTTCTCCTAAAGCTCTATGGAGCGAGAAGAGAAGGCCTTAGTCGGCATGTACAGTTCTCTGCTTCGAATACTTTAGAAGGTCTGTATTCTCCCAAGTCAAGCATTGGGAGAGATTTTCTGCATATCCAAATTTCAAGCAGCAAGGTAGGACCTCCAGAGAGCTGCTTGCGCTGAAGTGCGGCTGAACACTGAGGATAATTGGGGGTCGTTGCTTGAGCTAATAATTCGATATATGCCAGCTAGATCATACGGTGAAAGTCGACGAACGACTGCGCTTCTGTTGGAGGGGGCGATCATAGCCAGTGGAGTCCAATTCGGTTGGAGCCAGGCGAAGCGATCTGGTTCCTCGCAGGCACCACAGACCGTGCGCGCCTTCTGCAGCAGGTTGGCGCAGCCAGAAAGGAAACAGAGTACCATCCAGGAAAAGAAAAATACTGTGACCCGCACTGCCGGCCTTCGTGTCAACGTAACTGCCTGAAATAGGCTTTGCCGCGGGTATTCTTAGTGCATCTGCTTGGGTCACTGGAGCAAGTCTGTGCCGTGCATCCTGGCGAAGAGTTCCCAGTCGAAGGGTTTGGGAGCGATGGCGTGGAGGGGAATGGAGTCGATGTGGCCGGGTTCTTTATATGTGAGCATGCTCCCAATAACCTGCACAGGATCCTGAACCACGCGGCGAATGGCTTCATATGCCAGATCCTGAGCCATGGCTTTATCCACCGGCGTGGGAGGTGCACCGCGTAGCGTGTGACCAAGAATCGTGGCCTTGGTGGCCACGGGAAGCGGATAGTACCCAGGCCGCGATTGGCATTGAGGGAAGGTGGCGATCGTTTTGGCCACATATTCCACAAGGCCATGAACACCGCCACCCGGGTGGTGCCGATGGGGTGTCTGCTCAGCAACCACGAAGATATGGCTTTTGTTGGGTATACCCAGGGTCCGCCGCAAGGTCCCCAAAATCATCTCCTCGATATAGGCGTCAGGATCCGGATGCTCATTGACCAACACGCCCTCGGCTCGGGCTTGGTACGCGCAGGCCAGCGCCAGATGTCCTGATCCGGCTCCCATCACTTCGACGAAGAAAATGCTGCCCATGGCGGCGCTTGTGGCTTTGAGCGATTCAATGGACTGGTTGGCTAATGCGACCGCTGAATGAAACCCCAGAGCGGTGGTCTCAGCAATATTGTTATCAATGGTTCCAGGAATGCCAATAACCTGAACACCATAAAGCTCATATAACGCACGAGCCCCGCGTAGGCTCCCATCTCCCCCAATCACCACCAGCGCCCCATCTTTCATAAACGGGGAGAGATTGCGAATCGCGGCTTCCTGGACTTCTCCTTCTTTAAAGTCCTCAAACCGGCTGCTGCCAATGGGACTGCTTGCATGGCTGCCCATGCCTCGCGTGTCCTGCTCCGTCACCTGGTCAATCCACTTGTTGGCCAATCCCAGGAATCCATGTCTGACAAAGTACACCTCAAGGCCTAGGCGATGGCCGGTCACTCGCAACTCTTTCAAGGCGGCACCCGCTCCTGCAAAGTCACCGCCGGATACAAGTGCCACCAGCCGCTTAACCTGTCCCGGCCGGAGTGTCACGCGATCCTTCCGAGCGCGTTCCGCCACGGACCACGTTTCTCGATAGGCCCGCTCACGCTGCGACAGCCCTACAGCCGTGGAATACCCGGACAGCTTACCCTGCTCGCAGGTGAGCAGCACGACGTTGTCCTGGCTTTCCTTGTACTCACCAAATTCCATAAACGCCTCGCGGAATGGCCGGGGGTCAAGATAGATCATAAGCGCGCGAAGGGTGGAACTATGCGTGTACAAGCACACCACATGATGGGTATAGCGCTCGCTGATTTCTCGGATTCCATCGACAACACTGATATAGGTATCGAGAAAGGAGTTGCCGCCTGGATACCGGTAGAGCGGGTGCTTAATCAACATTTTAGCGGTCTTGGGTTCAACCTGGAGTGCACGGGCGAGTGTCTCCAGTTCCACCTGCTTCTCCATGCCCGTGACCCACCCAAAGTCTTGAGAATCGAGAGTTTGTTCCATGAGGGGACTGACACCAGTGGGATGTTCGGGACATAACGCTGTGTGAACCTGTTCGAAGAGTTGAGTCGTGTTAGGACTTGAGCTCACCAGGTGCACGAACTGGCGAGGATCAAGGTAGTTATGAATCGCCAGAAAATCGAGTTGTTGTCCGACAAGGCCAAGCATTCGGGCCAGCGCTTGCCCCACGGCCTTGGCACGATCAACGCCGCGGTCCGGGTCCAGCTCATTGGCCAGCCGGCATCCAACCCGATAGGTTTTACTGTCGACGAGAGAGACTCCATGACGCATGGCAAACAAGAGGGTCCGCCCGCTTAAGTCGCGGGGCAAAAGCCAGAAGCGGTCATCGCCGAGATCAAGAACAATCCGGTCCTGCGTGAAATGCGGAGTCAGTTGGGTGCGCGGCACAATGGCCACCGGACGGCGATGGATCGGTTTCTGCACCGTTCGGATGGGGACGCGGAGCAGCACGTCCAAAATGCCGTCCGCCACGGCGTAATTCCATGCGGCATACCAGGCCAGGGGATCTCCGTCGCAGGTTTCTTTGCAGAGAGCCTGCAAGGTGTGCTGATAGTCCCGGGCATCCCGAAATCCCGCATGAGCGCGCTTGGCACACTCGCGAAGTGCCGCCAATGCCTGTCTGGCCAAGCGGAGGCGCATGCTGTGGGAGTGAGCAGGTGGAGGCGTAGGGGGAATGACCCGGTCCGGCACCGGTCGAGTCAACAGTTCTTCAGCATAGGTGAGAAGGCCTTCGATTGTGACAAACTCCAGATTGCGTGCCATAGTATTGTATTATTCTCGCCCGTTTTCTCATGATTCTAAAGAGTCACAATAGCAGATAAGTCGATCAAGCCATCATAAATATTCTAGATCAAACCCAGCGATCCTAAAAGATGGCAGACTCTCCGGCCTTGTAAAGGCCCTCGATTCCCTGCAAAACTGGAAAACGAAACCAACAGAACCGTGGTTCAAACACTTTATACCAGTATGGACAGTGAAGCGGTTCAATCGGAAAAAGATTTTGACACGGCTTAATGCATGAGCGATGAGGTGGGGGATTTACATGGGTTGTCGTATAAGACACGGGAGTATGCCTTCCGTGACTTATCTGCATACACGCTCAAGAGATTTTGCCATATGGTTGGGGAAAGTCAGCGTGACCTTATACTTCTCAAAAGGATTCCAGG
>RFGT01000148.1 GCA_003696975.1 Nitrospirota bacterium
CCTATGACTCCACCAAGACTACCAGCTCGACTGGTCGACAGAAATTGACTGACGCCAAGTGGAGCATTGGGATTGGCGGTAAACGCCGGAAGCTGGGGAGATAGGTTGAAACTTTCGATCAATTTTACCGTAAGCTGTTTATAATGCCTTGTGAGAAACGGCAGATCAATAGCAAAATTCGTGGCTTGGGCATAGGCATCGGCCCCGTTATTGTTCACAAACAACTGGGCATTGCCGGCATAGGTTCCCGTGATGACCACGTCCCGGCTTCGATACATAAGCGTAGCGCGTGGAATAACAAATGTCCCAAAGTCATCCTGTTTGTTGGAGGCAGTAAAAAAAAGATTGTCTATATAGGTCTCTGCGACTGACAGTCCCGTTTCGAAGATGAGTGTTGCCCGGGCGTGAGGAATACCAAGGATCAGGACTAGGAGGACAATGGAGAAACCTGCGAGGGTTGCGTATATCTTCCCGCTTCTCCTCAACCAGCTACCTCCTGCTTATACGTTTCAGATCATATCGCTTTCCTGAAAGCCGCTCCTCCATAGCAAGAATTCACGCGAAAAGTCAATGATTCTCGGATATCGCTGAGAGGATGCGCATATCGCTCATCCGCGCGGCGACTCTGGCTCCTCAACAGTTTGAACATCCTTGTTGTCGACTATAGCTGGAAACATATTCCTGCCAACTTTTAATCTGGAGATCCTCCAGACCTTTTCGACTCAATGCTTCAACAAACCGTTCAGCCAATTGAATGTTGGTGATCACAGGAATGGCCAAATCCACAGCTTTTCTCCGAATGAGATAATCATTGGTGAGCTCGTGTTCGTGGAAACTTTTGGGAATATTGATGACCACATCGATCTTCCCTTGGATCAAATAGTCTAAAACCGTCGGCTGCTGGGCATCTAACGGCCAAGCCAGGGGAATGGTCTTGATCCCATGCTCGTGTAGAAATTCGGCTGTCCCTTGCGTGGCATAGAGGGTCTTCCCCATTTGCTGGAGGAGCCTGGCACATTCCAAAAAACTGGCCTTGGAGGTGACGGGACCCGTGGATAAAAGAAACGCTTGGACTGGCAAGTCATAACCAACCGACAGGAGGGCTTTCAGAAAAGCCTCTTCAAAGTCATCACCTAGACATCCCACCTCACCCGTAGAAGCCATCTCAACACCTAGCGCAGGGTCCGCGCCCTCTAGGCGGGTAAAAGAAAATTGTGGAGCCTTCACGCCGACATAGTCGATCTCTTCCATGAGATTTCGTGCGGGAGAGAACATTTCTCCCATCATGATACGGGTGGCATAATCGATGAAATTCACTTTAGCTACTTTGGACACAAATGGAAAACTACGAGAGGCGCGCACATTGCACTCGATGACTTGTACTTCGTTATCCTTTGCTAAAAACTGGATATTGACGGGCCCATGAATTTTCAAGGCATCGACAATTTTCATGCTGATTTTTTTGATCCGCCGGATTGTTTCCAAATAGGTGCGTTGAGCGGGAAAGACCAGCGTAGCATCGCCGGAATGAACTCCGGCATTCTCAACATGCTCGGAAATTGCGAAAAGAGTCAATTTACCATGGCATGCCACGCCGTCGAGTTCGAGTTCTTTGGCATTCTCCAAAAATTTGCTGAGCACAACAGGATACTCTTTAGAGATCATCGCTGCCCGATTGACCAATTTTTCGAGTTCCTCATCCGTGGATGCTACTCCCATCGTGGCGCCACTCAACACATATGACGGACGCACCAATACAGGATATCCAACCTGCGCGGCAAACGCTTTCGCTTCAGGCAGACTTGTGAGTTCTTTCCACGCAGGCTGCTGAATGTGCAGACGATCGAGTAATTGAGAAAACGTATGGCGATTTTCCGCCATATCAATTGACGTCGGTGCTGTACCCAAAATCTGCACTCCTGCTTGGTGCAATGCCATCACCATGTTGTTGGGAGTCTGCCCCCCCATGGAGACGATGACCCCGCGTGGAGCCTCTTTCTGATAAATCTCAATCACCGTTTCCGGATTGAGTTCTTCGAAATACAAAGCATCACATTCGTTATAATCCGTGCTGACGGTTTCCGGATTATAATTCACCATCACGGTTCGATACCCCAGTGAACGCAACGCCAGCAGCGCATTCACGCAACACCAATCGAACTCTACTGAACTTCCAATGCGATAGGCTCCAGACCCTAACACCATCACGGTGTTACTTCCCTGATCAACGTACACATCATCTTCTTCCCCATTGTAAGTTAAATATAAATAGTTCGATCGAGCGGGATACTCTGCAGCCAAGGTGTCAATCTGCTTGACAACGGGTAGGATCTTGTATCGATTCCGTGCCTGTCGAATTTGAAATTCCTCAAGCTGGCTTAATGCAGCAAGTTGCTGGTCGCTGAATCCTGCTTGTTTGGCCTGCCGTAACAATTCTGGCGTTTTCACCAAAGACCCACAGTCACGCACAGCTCGGCCGATGTCCACAATGTGCTGGATTTTGTACAAAAACCACTTGTCGATATGGGATAATTGGTGAATTCGATCTATAGAAAACCCCTCTTCCAGTGCCTGAGCAATAGCGAAGATTCGCTCGGGGGTCGGCTGGCTCAACTCGGTTACGACATCGGGCACCCTGGCGCGCCGAGGATTCCCTACCAGGCCGTTGACCCCGATTTCCAACATGCGCAAGGCCTTTTGTAAGGCCTCTTCAAATGTTCGGCCGATAGCCATCACCTCTCCCACGGATTTCATGCCTGAGCCGATCTTTTTGGACACCATGCGAAATTTTTTCAAATCCCATCGTGGCATTTTCACGACTACATAATCCAAGGCCGGCTCGAAGCATGCCGACGTCACACCGGTCATCGCGTTGGGAATTTCAGGGAGACCATATCCCAACGCAAGCTTCGTGGCGACATAGGCGAGCGGATAGCCCGTGGCTTTGGACGCCAGCGCGGAACTGCGGGACAGACGCGCGTTCAACTCAATCACGCGATAGTCTCCCGAAAGCGGATCCAGGGCAAATTGCACATTGCACTCGCCAATAATGCCTAACTGTCGAGCGATTTGGATAGAAATTTGTCGCAAACGATGATATTCATGATTGCTCAAGGTCTGACTGGGAGCCACCACAATGCTTTCACCAGTATGGATGCCCATTGGGTCCATATTTTCCATATTGCAGATGGTGATGCAGTTGTCATACTGATCTCGTACAACTTCATACTCGACCTCTTTCCATCCAGTCAGGCATTCTTCAATCAAGATTTGTTCGGTGTAGCGGAACGCTTTAAACGCCCGTTCAGAAAGCTCCTCTTCAGTCTGGCATACACCTGACCCCAATCCACCTAGTGCGAAAGCAATGCGCAACATAACGGGATAGCCGATTTCACGAGCGATCTGTTTGGCTTGCTCGACCGATGAGGCCGGAGCACTTCGCGGAACAGAAACGGCAATTTCTGCCAGTCGCCGGGCAAACATCCCACGGTCCTCGGTCTCGCGAATGGCCTGAATCGACGTCCCTAACACTCGGACACCGCAACGCTGGAGCGTTCCCCGCTCTTCCAAAGCCAACCCGCAATTCAGGGCAGTCTGTCCGCCAAACCCAAGTAAAATGGCATCCGGCCGTTCCTTTTGGATAATCTTTTCCACAAAATATGGTTTCACGGGTAAAAAGTAGACGTGCTCGGCAAGATGGTCGGAGGTTTGAATCGTGGCAATGTTGGGGTTAACCAATACCGTTTCGATCGATTCATCCAGCAGGGCTTTGATGGCCTGACTGCCGGAATAATCAAATTCTCCGGCTTCACCAATTTTCAACGCACCACTTCCAAGAATGAGCACTTTCCGTGGCTTAGGGTTTTTCATTGTCGTCAATCCCGATTATAGAGATCTTAGGCAGAATAAAGGATCACGATCGAGAGATATCAGGAGCCGGATTATAACATTGCCACGAATTGATCGAAGAGATAGTCTGTATCCACAGGCCCGGGGGCAGCCTCAGGATGAAATTGAATGCCCATAAACGGTCGACGACGGTGGCGAATCCCTTCATTGGTCCCATCATTGGCATTGACAAACCAGGGTCTCCATTCTGGAGGAAGGGTTTCAGTCTTCACGGCAAAGCCATGATTTTGCGAGGTAATATAGCAGCGTTGGGTCCCCACCTCGAGACAGGGCTGATTTTGGCTGCGATGGCCAAATTTCAATTTATACGTTTCTGCCCCTGCGGCACGGGCAAGCAGTTGATGACCTAAACAGATACCTAATATGGGCCGATTGCCTTGAAGCAGCTTCTTAAGAAGCGCGACGGTCTCGGGACACATCTTGGGATCACCAGGCCCATTCGACACCACGACCCCATCGAAGTCCTCTGCGAGGAAATCGTAATTCCAGGGAACACGCCTCACCGTCACCCCGCGGCTAAGAAGACTGCGAAGAATATTGTGTTTGCACCCACAGTCGACCACCACAACGCGTTTAGCGCCCTGCCCATATTGCACAGGTTCCTTAGGGCTCACCCGAGCAACAAGGGCCTCGGCATTGGGGTCATAGAACGCTTTCTCGTCCTGAGGTTTGACAATCTTCCCAAGCAGACTCCCCTGCTGGCGTAATCGTTTGGTCAATCGTCGCGTATCGACCCCATACAGCCCGGCTACCTGCTGTTCCTGAAGCCACGCATCCAAACTTTTGGCAGCACTCCAGTGGCTGAATTGCGGCGAGTAATTGGCGATAACCAGGCCACAAGCATGAATGATTTCTGATTCAAGCACACGAGTCAATCCTTGCGAGCTCTGAGAAATTGGAACGCCATAGTTCCCGATCAGCGGATACGTCAGCGTCAGAATTTGACCAGCATATGAGGGATCCGTCAAAGCTTCTGGGTAGCCGACCATGCCGGTATTGAAAACTACCTCCCCAGCGACTGACTGCTGAAAGCCAAAACTCCAGCCCCGAAAGGTTGAGCCATCTTCCAGTACCAACTGTGCTTGGCACAATCTGGAGTTCATCGTTTCAGTTTCCACGTCTAATTATTGATTGGAGAAATTGTCGAAAATCTCTCCAAGTGCAGAAAGCAGGTTCGACAGATCATTGCTCTTCGTTTTAGGACGATTTTTAAGTTTAAGGAATAGATAGAATAGAGAACAGAGACCTCTACAATAAGGTCCCAATTCCTATTACGAGCCGCTGAAGGTTAACCCTGTAGGCGGATTCGGTGGCATCACATCCGGAGTTGAAAGCACGAAACTTCCTGTTACAGTGTTCCAGGAATCATTGCTACCAATTCCCGTAAAAATCATGACAAATTCTCTACCATCAACACTTGACCACTTGTTTGAGAAATTCCAAAAAAAAGTGCTCGCTTCAATTGCAGAGTCGCCGAACTGCTCTGTATACAATACTGTAGTCCACGGTCCCCATGGTTCTGGCGCATCAAAGATACCAAGTTTCCCTTTTGATGTTTGCCCATGTTCGGTCATAAGGAAATAACGGTCCAATCCCTGGTTGTAAGTCACACTCGTATTCCACCCTACCCCATTAGGATCTTCAAACACTGGCTTGCGGTCTTGAATATTTTGTGTCCAAATCGGTACACCTTGAGGCGTGAGCCCTGCAAAAAACTCATACGCAGATCGATCCATGATTGCTGTTTTAGGAACCCGCATCAAAGCAATTTCACCAGGCTTTTGGACTTTAAGCCCACTGCTGTCCTTCAAGTGATTTGCATAAATGTAGACAAAATTATCGCGTGCCCCCTGATAATCTTGCCCAAACTGAAGAAAGGTTGGAAGAATGATTCCATCACCTTTGACAAACTTCCACGATGCGGCTTGCCATGAATGGCCGTGATCTGTCGACTGATAGAGCCTCGCTTCATCAAAATTTTGAGTGTTCGATCCAGGGCTCACCCACATATAGAGCACACCAGACACTGAAAGGATCCCATAGGATTTCCCTTCAAATGTGGCTGAAGTTTCAGGATTTTTCCCACCCCATACGTTAAATCCCGTATAAGAGGAAGCTGCTCCTTCTACTCGTGCAACTCCAAGAGACACACGTCCATCGCTATTAGTTCCACCAAACCCTCCGCCGTCTCCCCAGCTTGTATATTGATGGCCATCATCGGCCCACGTAATCGGCCAGTTGTCACTGCCGGAGGCCTCTCTCCGGTGCGTTGACCAGTCAAACGCGATCGATTGAACAATGGGACTTTGAGGATAAGGTTCGGTTTGGGCCATCGCAGGCGACCAATTCACATTTACACAGATGGACACGAAAAGATAAGGCACAAGAAGCCAAGAGAAATTTCCCGGTTGTGGTCTCATCGCATGGATCCGCATTGTCCATACTCCTTGTTTTCAAGCTTACAGTGAGAGGAGAAGAGTGCCTCGAGGGATTGGCTTTTCCATGTTTGACGGTTCTTCTTATCGGACAATCTTCCAACCGCTTGACACATCCCACGCCTTTTTCAGGGACTCTTCTCCATCGGGAGACTTGGCTGAAATATCACGGAACGGTATATGAACCACAGTCCGGGCAAGACAACGAGCGTTTGGAGTACATGGCCAAGAAACGCCATAGCGAAGGCATTTTCCGGTGAAATGTCAATAATGCCATAAAGACCGATTGCCGCGACTTCCCCGACACCCCATCCATCAGGAGAAATCGGCAACCTGTACAACAGAAGAAATAGAGCTGTAATCGCGATAAAAGGAATTACAGCCATATGGATTCCAAGACTTTTTGCCATCACAACATAGACAACTAATTGAAGACCATGTTCCAAAATGGTTAACATCCCGTTGAGTATCAATACATGACGGCATTGGCCAAATTGTGCGTATGCCTTAATCAGACGATGGACAAATGTCTTGATTCGCCCGCGGGGACCTGACGTGACCGCTAGAAGGACTCGATCGACCACCCGTGGATGGAGGCTTCCAAGAAAGGCAACACCGACCACCATAACCCCTCCCAAGGCCAATCCAATCCATAAACTCTTCATGTCTCCGAAACGATACCATGCAATAACCAAAGCACCTATGGCGGCCCAACTGACTGCTGACACAAACCCTATGATCTTCTCCATGAATAGCGACGCAAAAATTTGAGGAGTGTGACCATATCGGCGGCTCACTAAATGAGCCCTCAGCAGATCTCCACCAAGCCCTGTCGGCAAAAACACGCCGGCCAAATTCCCTTGATAGTAGTATCCAATCACTGTGCGAAAGGGTATCTGGATATGAAGAGCTCGAAGCAATCCCGTCCATTTCCACGCCATGAGGATTCGATCAATTGTCATCAAAACAAGGAGGCTCACAAGCCAAAGAGGAGGAACACTCTCGAGTGTTCTGACAACGCTGGGGATATCCAAATAGACAATGCAGGCAAGAAAGATGGCCCCAACTAATAACCACTGAAACCTTCGTCGCATTACTCTTTGAATTCTATTCAGAGGAAATAGTCAAGACGAAAGTGAAGATGGTGTGCCTCGTCAGATCCGCTTTGTCTCGCTCGGTATGCTGGTCCTGACGCAGATATAGCCTCAATCGTGTAAGCACTCTGCTGTAGCTATGGTTGCCCGAGAAGATGGCGGGAGAAATACAGAAATACGGTCACGTACCTCTTCGATTTCTTCTTCTCGCCTCCGATAATCCCAACCTAATTCATTGCCCATGAGATCTGCACATATTCGAAGGACGTTCAATCCTGGATGCGTTGCCGTGGCCAAATCTGTACGTCTGAAAACGACATCGCTTAACTTTTGTGCCATCTCTTCGCGCACGGCATAGATGACTTGGGCTTTATAGACCTCAGTAGCTCCGATCGGTTGAGCCCAATCCTTGTACGCAGCGGCTAAACGGACGAGATCGCGATATTTCGTGCCCACACAATGAATCATGGCTTGCAGGCTTTGGGGAGAGACAGGAGCTGGCCATGCGGCATGAGCCTCTGCACAAAGTGCCTCAAAATCCTCGAAATCTCCTCCTGTCAAAGGAGTCTGGTGAAGAAGAGAAGGTGGAGGCGTGTACCTTAACTTTTTAAAAACCAGGTCAATAGCCTTGGTTGCTTCACACGGACCAGTAGTGTATCGCACACCAATTAATGTGAGACAACCTTCAAGACCTCGCTCTGATTCATGGTCAACTAACCGAGACCGATGTGCAAACTTGAGGTGTTGGGCATGAGGATGGTTTTCCCCGAAAAGAACGAGCCCGGCATTCACCCAGGAAATATCTTCTAATGTTAAGTTGAGAAGTGGATAGGCGGCGTTAATTTCTCGGAGAAATCCTTGGAGCTCTTCCTCAGTCACATGGTAGTGATCCGGGTGTCCCTCATACACCTTATGCCATACTCCTACGAGGGTATAGTGGTGCCAGGGGACAAGAAAGAGATGTCGTTCTCCTCGGCTCAACACCGCTTCTGGATCTCGTGTCACTGAGGAAAGGGCCAAGGCAGCGCGACCAGTTACCAGTGGTCTGGCCACAACGAAGTATGCATCTCTCGACCATGGACTTCGAGGGGTCAACCCACACCCAACAGAACGAACCAGCAAATCTTCTGCATAAGGTCCTGCCGCATTCAAAACCACTTTTCCTCGAACCGTGAGGCGGTTGCCTGTCAACACGTCACGAGCTTCAACTCCACACACCCGGTTCTTGTGAACCACTAACTTTGTGGCTTCAACATAGTTGGCAACTACCGCTCCATGGCTGGCTGCGGTGTGTAGAAAGGCCAGTACCAACCGTGGTGGGTTATACATTTGGCCGTCGTGGAATACCGCAGCACCTGTCAAACCCTTGGGGTTAAGCCCAGGATATCGGTCAAGAACTTCCTGACGTGATAGGCAATAGCTCCATGGAATCCAGTGACTTGGCTCGCGGACGCCTCGGTTCCGATCGAATGTCAGAAGATCATAGAGGCTCATTGCTACGCGCAACAGTTCCTTTCCCTTTTTCCCATGACCGTAAGTCGGGACAACAAAGGAAAGAGGGTGAGTGAGATGAGGAGCAATACGAAAAAAAGTACGACGAGCGTTCGCCGATTGTCTGATACGATAGAGGTCTAAATGTTGTAAATATCGAATCCCGCCATGGAGTACCTTGAAAGAGTTGAATGAGGTGGCACTTGCGAAATCTCCTCGATCGAGAATGGCTACGGTCAACCCACGCTGAGTGGCATCCCATGCGGCACAGGCTCCAAAAATACCTCCTCCTACAATCACGACATCAAATTGGCATGATTCAAGATCTTTAATTCGTCGCTGCATTAGGCGTTTCCTATCTTATTCTTTTTGTTCTAGAACCTGTTGAAATAACTCTTCGTATCGTTCTGCACATCGTTCAATAAAATACCGCTTCACCTCTTGTCGATTTCTAGCTCCTATCTCCTGGCGTAAAAATCGATCCGAAATGAGCCGTTGGCATTGGTTAGAGAAACCCACCCAATCATTGAGTTTGACGAGAAATCCACTTTGACCATGAATTAAAAAATCGGTTTGCCCGCCTCGGTCATAGCAGAGGATTGGTAACCCACAGGCCATCGCTTCCAGAAAAACTAGCCCGAATCCTTCGTGCTGACTGGATGAGACATAGACATCGCTTATACTCAACAGCCGATATTTTTCCTCTTCGTCAACAAATCCACAAAACACAACTTGATCAGCTACTTTTAATCGTTCACACAATCCGCGCAAATGAGCTTCTTGAGGGCCCGATCCAACAATCAGTAATCGAACCGGTTGTCCCTTAAACAAGTGCATGAGCTCAATGAGTTGAGAAATGGCTTTGCGGGGAACTAATCTACCAATAGTAATTAACAATACCTCTCTTCTAGAGAATCCATATGTTTCTCTTTCTGCAACAGGAATCCGAGGTTCTGGGATACCTAGGGGAATCAAAATTGCACGAATCTCTGGATTGTAATAGCGATGGAGATTGTCAATCGTGTTTTTTGATTGCCCGACAACCTGATCGGCTTGAATAAGCATTCGCCTGATCCACACTTTTAGCAACCAATGTCGGTGCGGCGACATACGTTTACTCGGATCATATAAATCACCACCGTGAAGCGAGAGGATATGTGGGATACAGGCCTGACGTGAAAGCTTATCGCCAACTGGGCCACTAGGAAGAACGAAATGTGTATTAATTAAGTCAAATGACTCATGAGCAACGAGATGTCGCCCCGCCAGAATACCTGACGGTAAAAACATCAGCATGGACAGCAAATTGGCGACCGCTTCTTGACGTCGAAAATAAACGGGTACTCTTAAAATTCGAACACCGTGACTCACGCTTTCTGCCGGAAGACCTAACCCTTGAGAGGTTAGTACCGTCACTTGATGTCTCTTCGCCAGCTCTCGCGCCAAAAATGCATTGACTACCCCGCCTCCACCTCCAAGTGGAGGATATTCATAATTGCAAAATAAAATCTTCATAGGATACTCTTTTAAAAAGAGAGGGCATGATAGTTCGTGAACATCTCTTTAAGTTGTGGATGATTTGTACACTACCTATCAATACCCTTTCGCCACTTCAACTATTTCAACAGTAGATTAAATTAAAATGAATAGAGCAACATACAATGAGCACCACGTGTGTTAAAATTTTCGGCAGACTGCGGCAATTTTCTTCGTCAGTATCTTAACAGATTTCCCATACATCAAGAAGACAACGCGAAGAATAGCTTCGAGAATTGTCGTGGTAACTAGTCCAACATAATTAAGAGGATTCGTCCAGAAGACATAGAGTTTCAAAGGAAAAACCTTAATATTGGCAAATCCACTGTACACTAGGATTTGTCGCAAACTATACTCGGTGAAAGTATTAAAATGATCGATATTGTGGGCTAAATTTTCAGATCCAACCAAAGGATTCGCCCCATTCAATCCATACACAATCAACGTACCGTTTGGTCGTAAGCTTCTCCAACAGAGTTTTAAGAATACTAAGATTTCATTCAAAGTTAGGTGGTTTAACTCTTGCTCAGGGATAATAACATCAAAAGCCTCGACAGCGTCTTGTAAATACGGAAAGGCTTCATGGACTTCACAAGGGAGGTTTCGTTTTCGAGCGTATTCAATTTTTTCAGGATCTGAGTCAATCCCTAAAACATTGTGATAGCCTTGATCGTTTAACAGTTTTACGAGGTAGCCCGGACCACAACTGATAACCAGGATACGAGATTGGCGATTTGATGGCAGATGTGGCAAATAGTTATGCTTATAATATTGGAAAAATGAGCGATATCCTTTTTCGATATCCTTTGGCGTTTGCCAAAATGAATCAAATGGCTCAAGTCGTGCGCTCAATTTCCATTTTCTGCTTTCAAATGGTGTGGGGCTGTCAGACTGTTCCTGACTAGGTTGATTGCGAAGCTCATTATCATTGACTACCCCGCACGATCCTTGACCGTGTTGATCAGTCATCACGACACCTTCTTTCATGAATTTCGTTAGGTTTGTCTTCCTTTTTCAGCCGTCACCTTCACCACTCACCTATGACCCAGGTCCTCTTTCACCTCTTTCCAAGAGGTTAGAATGGAACACTGAGTCGCTCTTGAGAGCGTTTCAAAAAGAGGAAATGCACTCATCGCAGCATATCTTTCCTCCGTCACCTGAAATATGTATGATGACCATCGGCTAGCAAAATACCTATCCACACCTGGAGGGGAGGGAACATGCAAAATTTTCGCCGAAACCGTATCTTGGTGACAGGAGGCGCTGGATTTCTTGGTTCGCATCTCTGTCGCCGCCTTTTAGACGAAGGACATGAGGTCATTTGTGTCGACAATTTCTATACAGGCACTCGAGATAATATTCTGCCGCTTTTGCAGCATCCCCGCTTCGAGGTTGTACGCCACGATATTACTTTTCCGCTCTATGTTGAAGCTGATGAGATCTATAATCTGGCTTGCCCCGCATCTCCTATCCATTATCAAGTCGATCCTGTGCAGACGACCAAAACCAGCGTGCATGGGGCCATCAACATGCTAGGGCTCGCCAAGCGGCTCAAGGCCAAAATTTTTCAGGCCTCCACCAGTGAAGTGTATGGTGATCCAGAAGTACACCCCCAGCGGGAAGAGTACTGGGGGCATGTCAATCCAGTTGGAATCCGCTCATGTTATGATGAAGGCAAACGATGCGCAGAAACCCTGTTTTTCGACTATCATCGGCAGCATCGCCTTCCCATCAAGGTGGCACGCATTTTTAATACCTATGGGCCCCATATGCATCCAAATGATGGCCGCGTGGTTTCCAATTTCATCGTCCAGGCCTTGACCAACCAACCCCTCACCATTTTTGGCGATGGATCGCAAACTCGTTCTTTCTGTTATGTAGACGACTTAATCGAGGGAATTCTTCTTCTGATGAAAAGCCCTGAGGATTTTACCGGACCAGTCAACCTGGGAAACCCTCGCGAATTTACCATTCGCGAGTTGGCCGAACTGATCATTGAGCTGACAGGAACTCGATCCCAGTTGGTGTATAAACCACTTCCCTCAGACGATCCCACTCAACGATGTCCAGACATCAGCCTGGCAAAAGCACGGCTAGGTTGGGAACCGAAAATTTCGCTCGAGGAGGGGCTCAAACACACCATTGCGTACTTCGACAATTTTCTGCGAAATCTTCCTTCCTCGCCCATATGATTTTATTCGCGGGAAATGGAGAATGTATCACAACCAACTATTGGGAAAATGCATTCAATCAGGAAATGCTTTACAGAATCGTGCTCTTATGTCTGGAAATACCCTGGGAACATGAGTGAGGGACTTGTGAAAAACAGCGATTGGTGTCCACCCTAGAAGCAATCTCTGCATTGAGTTTTTCGACCGACATCCCCTCAATAAACATGCGATACCAGACCTCGCTATTCAGGAGAAGCCAGAGGCGATTTCCATGATCGGCTGTACCCTGAAGATGGGCATTAACCAAACGGTCAATCGTTGATTGGGCAAAATACCCCGCTCGTACAAGATGCGAGTCTTGGAGAAAGATTTGAAACAGAAGGCGATATTCGTCACGCAAGAGATGAGGCAATGCCGAACTGAACCCTTGCTTCGGTCGCTCCAACAGTGGCTGGGGAAGATAGCGCTCGGCCAATCGCATTTGAATGTATCGCAAGGATCGCCCGCGAACCTTCAATCGAACCGGCAGCCGAGCCGCGAATTCGGCGAGTTCATGGTCCATGAACGGGCTTCTGGCTTCAAGCCCGTGTGCCATGGTCATGCGATCGAGAATCATGACCGAATGGTCGGGCAGCCGAATTTGGCTGTCGGCATATAACATCTTGTCCACCAGATCCGAAGCTGGAGCGTGGGCAAAAGCCTCGCGAATGGCCATCCCCGCATCGAACTCTTGTCTGACTGCCTGCATGGTAGGGCCATAAAGCTCGTCACAGAAGGACGGGGAAAAATAAAAGTATCCCAGACTCTGGACATACCGCTCACCACCTTCCAGAAACGACAGGCGATGGAGCCACTTAATCTGGTGACCGAGGCTTTTGTACCAATTGCCGTCAGGAATACGCTCCAGCAAAGGGGCAAGCAGGTAGCGTCGAACCACGAATGGGAGTCTGGCATAATAACTCGCATATCGATTCCCATAGTACCGATCGTAGCCGCCGAACAACTCATCACCGCCATCTCCTCCCAAGACGACCTTCACTTCCCGACTGGCCATCTGTGCAATCAGGTAACTACAAACCGAGAGGGGATCCGATGGTTCATCGAGATGCCACACCAATGTCGGCAACGTGTGAATCAGCGAGGGGACCAGCGTGTCCTCATGATGATCTGTACCATATTGCTTGGCGACCAGCCTGGCATACGGAGCCTCATCGTACCGGCCAAAAGGCAATCCCATCGAAAAGGTTTTCAAGGGCTCTGTGGCGACATGTCGCATGAGCATGGACACCACCAACGTGGAATCCAAGCCACCACTTAAAAACGCTCCCACGGGCACATCGCTAACCATGTGGAGTTTCAGACAGTCGATAAGCCTGGCTTCCAATTCGTCGAGCAAGTCGTCGTCCGAACCGTTGAGTTTCGGCTCATATTGCAGGTCCCAATATCGCTCAATGTGGAGTCCTTTGGTATTGCTGTACGTCAAATAATGAGCCGGCGGGAGTTTGCGGATAGCCCGAAACATTGATCGCGGAGGGGCAATAATACGCAACCGCAAATAGTGGTCCAATGCCGCGAGATCCATTTCCGCCAAGGACGGGTCCACTGCAAGGACACCCTTGATTTCTGAAGCGAACAATAACCCAAAGGGACCTACCGCGTAAAAGAAGGGTTTTTGGCCCAAGCGGTCGCGCGCGGCGAAGAGCTGCTGGGTCCGTTCATCCCATAGAGCAAATGCGAACATCCCGCGAAGATATTTGGGACATTCCGTTCCATACTCCTCATACAAGTGAACCAATACCTCCGTATCCGTCTGCGTGGTAAACGTATGGCCTTGCCGAACAAGTTGCTCGCGAAGTTCTCGATAGTTATAGATCTCCCCGTTCAAGATCACCCAGATCCGGCCATCTTCGTTGGAGACAGGCTGATGGCCTGTTTGCAGGTCGATGATACTGAGCCGGCGATGGCCCAATCCGACACCGTTCTTAACATAATAGCCTGCATCATCTGGCCCACGGTGGGCTAATCGATCGGCCATGAGCTCAAGCTCGATCTGGCGGACAGGCGGCTCAGCACGCACGATGCCACAAATTCCACACATGAGACATCCTTTCGTTTAGGATGGGATGGCCCCTACGAGACGGCCGGAGGGAACGGTTTCTTCCAACGGCTTCGGACAAATTCCAGGGCGAGAATCCAGGGCGAGACAACCCCAATTTCAATGCCAATCGCCCCCAGATTATGGAGGTCCAGCAGATTGGCAAGCCATTCAAGAGTGGTATTGGATGTAGCCGTGGCATGCCGCACTCCCCAAAAGATCTGAACAGGAGCGAGGTACGTTTCTTGACTGAACGGCCACAATAAAGGAATTCCATACGGAGGGCGATGGTCGACTCCACAAAGATCAATAAGCAAATGGGAGCCGTAGGCAAAAAAGCAGATTCCCCACAAGGTGACAAGCGCTTGCGATACATGCCACCGTCGGCTCACCCCCCAGGCGACAAGACCGCTTATCCCGATGGCCATTCCAAGGCTGTGAGTGATACCCTGGTGGTATAACGCAGGTTGACCCACGAGAAGACCGGGAAGAAAGTCAAAGTCAGGACCAACAGCAACGAGGACACAGGCCAGAAGCATGGGCTTATGGGTATGAGAGGGCATAGAGGACATGCCCGCGCGATAGACTAGATATCCCGCGAGGCTATGTCCAATCGGAGTAGCCATGGGCGTGAAAACGCGTATTAGCAGAAGCGACGTGCTCTGGAACGCTATCGTGTCTGACCGATCAAGGCCGCTCGCCGTTCTTTCGCGCGTCCATTGTGCGCGATCAAAGGATTCTTGGCAAGAAACGGACCGATCGCCAAGTAATCCAAGTGTCCCACCTTGAAGGCCCGAATCGCATCTTGTGGGGTGCACACAATCGGCTCTTCATGAATATTGAAACTGGTATTCACCACACTCGACAAACCCGTCAGCCGTTTAAACGCCTGCAGGATGCGGTAATAGCTAGGATTGTCCTGCTCGCTGATTAACTGGGGCCGTGCCGTCCCATCAACGTGCACGACACCCGGGCACATATCGCGCATCTCCGGGGTACACACGAAGGTAATGGTCATAAATCTTGCCGCATCCCGGGCGCCATCCAATCCAAGATAACAGGTGTCGGCATCCTCGGCTAACGTGACAGGCGCAAAGGGCATAAACTCCGTACGCTTGAGATTCTTGTTGAGCCAATCATTGGCCTCAGGATCGTCAGGCCGGTAGAGAATCGAGCGATTGCCCAGCGCCCGCGGCCCGTATTCCATCCTGCCATCGAACCGGGCGACAACATACCCCTCAGCAATCAACTGGGCCACCGCTTCCTCGTAGTTTTCAGGACAAACATAGGCGATCCCAGCATCATCCAACGCCCGAGCAATCTCCCGGGAAGAGAAAGCCGGCCCGAGATACACATGCTCGAAGCACCTGGTGGAGAGACGTTCCGGATGAGGACTGTGTTGTGCCATCCATCCCAAACTGGCTCCAACGGCTAGTCCTTCATCGGACATCCCGGGATGAATGAAAATCGACTCCACACCCGGCAGTTCGTGAATCCGTTCATTGATTTTCACATTGGCAAACACGCCACCGGCCAATGCCACATGGCGATGGCCGGTCTTCTTGAGCCAATAATCGACGTACTGAGTGCAGATGTCTTCCGCTACCTCCTGGATGGAGGCGGCGAGATCTTCTCGACTAAAGGGGGTTGGCAAGGCGGCGCGTAGTTTGTCGACGGCCTTGGTGTACCACACGTTTCCCACATTGGTCATGGTACCATCGTGATACCGAATGAACCGGAGCAAAATGTCTCGATAGCTGGCTTTACCATGAGCTGCCAATCCGGTGATCTTCCCCTCGTGCTTCCCCGCCGTGAAGCCACAAATGTGAGTAACATAGGCATAGTAACTGCCTAGCGAATCATAGCTCGCCACCTGATGCAACTTTCGCCACTGACCATTTACAACCTCGTAGACATGGGAGGAACAGCCATCACCGGAAGCATCCATGGTTACGACAAGCGCATCGCAAAACCCGCTCGAGTAATAAGCGGAACAGGCATGAGAAAAATGATGGCCAATAAAGTCGATGGGGCAACAAAGGTCAAATTCCTCCCGAAGGACCTTTCGGATCATGCGCTGCCGGTGAGCATAGACCGGCTTTCGCAAGCCATAGTAGAGGGTCTCAAGCACGGGAAACTGCGCTCGCAGACTACTTAAATGGGCACCGACGGAAAAAAATAGTCCCTTGACGAATCCGCGATCCACACCGAAAAGGCCAGCGTCAAAGTCCACATGCCGGTTGTAAAAATGTCCCCACTTGGACGCCACGGCAACCGCGTCGATTTCCTGCGGCTTAACATTGGCAAGACGCATAACCTCTGTAATGGACAATCGCGGAAAGCCCATGACATATTTTTTTCTCGCCAACCGTTCTTCATTCACCGCTGCCGTGACATGTCCATCTTCCAGAATAGCTGCCCCGCTGATCATGTGATCATACACGCCAAGGATTCTCATCGTTTCCTTCCTTTCCTCGTTCTATTCCTCGCGCCAAACTCCTCATCTGCTCGTCCCTTTGAGCAAAGAGGCTGATGCCGCATCTAAAGCAATCCCATCTGTTCATACCATTGGGCTGTCAGCGCTGCTCCTTGCGCAAATCCTACACGCGGGATAAATCCCAGTCGTGTTCTTGCGTGATCCTGCGAAAACATGAAGCTCTTGCGAAAAAAATCCATACGCCTGCGATGGAGCGGCGGTTGAATACCCAAGGGACGCAGTGAGAGCTCCAGCATCGTGGCCAGAGCCCAGAAAAACCATAACGGCGCATGAACCCGTGGAAGGGACACGCCAAAATAGCGGGCAATGGCCAGCACCATCTCTCGCGTCGTCAGCACGTCTTTCCCAGCAAGCACAAAGGTTTGACCAATTGCACGTTGTTCTCGCGCAGCCAGCAACAATCCGTCGATGAGATCGTCGATATAAATCAAATGATGCAGGTTTTCCCCTGAACCAATCATGAGAAACATTTTCTTTTTGATGGCGCGAAAGAGTTTCAGCAATCGCCGATCTCCTGGGCCATAGGTTTCCGAAATCCTAATGATTACACTCGGTAGCTTATGTTGAAATGAGGCAACCACCTTCTCCCCTTCAAGCTTGGTTACCCCATAGATATTGTCCGGCTGCACCGGTGAGTTTTCATGCACATTCCCCTGTAGCGCGGTCCCATATACCCCAATTGTGCTTCCATGAATAAAGCGCTTCACTCCAGCATGAAGGCTCGCTTCCAACATCTGTCGGGTGCCGGCCACGTTCACATCCCAAAACTTTTGATCCGGCACATTCATCTCATGCTGAACAGCGGCGAGATGGACGACAAGATCCGCGCCTTTGAGAATATCTTGCACAGCCCGTCGATCGGTCACCGAGGCCTCGAACATTTTGGCACCGGCATTTTCCAAGAGCAGACTGTTATCAGCTTCAGACGAATTGTTTTTTTGCCCGAGGACTCTGACCGCATGCCCCATTTCCAGACACCGGAGGGCCAACCGCGAGCCAATAAATCCAGTGCCACCGGTAATTACAACGTTCATGAAAGAACCTCTTGCTTCACATATCGTCTTTGCAGTTCCTAGGCGTTTCCCATCCTAGACAGGCTGCCGCCATTCCGGTGTACATCCGGCTTTGTGATTCTCTCCCCATTGTCCTCCTGACCACATTGATTCCTCTTGATGGCTTGCGGAGGCAAACGCGCTCGTGCGCGTCTTCCCCACACGCGGATCCTCATGATCCGCTCATGCATTCATTCGGGTTTTCTCGCGGCAATCTTAACGAAGTCCCTGTTGCTCGGTCCTACACATTGAGAGAAACCCGCACCGGCGCCGCCTGATGATGGCAAGCCACTTCGTTGCGCGGCGTGCGATCAGTCCTCTCCCGCGACTCCACAGGTACTCGATGTCACTTAGAGATTCGAAATCTGATCGATGGGCACAACAACTCGAGCTTGATATGCCACGGTTTGAAGGAGAAGAGCGACCCGTTGACGATCGTCCATCTCTCGCTCGAATACCGCCTCCAAACCCTGCAAGGGACCAGTATGAATCCTGACTCGCTGTCCTGGTTGAAATGATGATGGCTTGGCAATCATGACATACCCCTGGTGAAGACGTGCTTTGATTCCCTCAATAAGGGATTCTTCAACCCGCGCCAGTGTTTCTCCGAATGAAACCACTTTTCGAACGCCTGTGGCGTAATGCACCATACGATAGTGAAGAGCGGGATCGAACCTCACAAACAGATAGCTTGGAAACAAGGGAGAGATGACCAGTCTTCGTTTGCGCCGGATAACTTTGTGCTGTTTTATTTGAGGATTGAATGTCTCCACGCCCAGTTTTTGCAGATGAAATTCCGCCAGCTTTTCCGCGCGTGGTTTCGTATTAACGAGATACCACTGCATCTCCGGACTTCGGCGGGTTGGACCTTCTGTCTCATGAGCTTGCATGTGGTGAATCTCCACGATTCTCTTTGTAGGCCCTTACGATGACCCTGCCGAACTCAAGCAGAACACGTTTGTTTGCTCATCGGGCGAGGCTGCCGTATACAGCCGGGCAATGACCGGAAGGACTTCCCGAATAGGACCAAACCGGAAATCGCGAAGCAATTGAAGAAATCGCCCCTGTGTTTTCTTGAGGTTACAGTAATGCCGAAATCGAGACAGAAGCGGTCCCGCCATTCGGGGTTGATCGGCATCGAACTCCCAGGGATGAAAATACATCACCAACACTTCGCGATCCGCCTCTACACGCTTCAGGAGCCGACGGAACAGCCAATATGGAAAAATTCTGAAATACCCTCCACCGGCCACAGGGACGCGCATCCATCCTACCTTACAGGTGGAGGGAGGAACTTCCCACAGCGCTCCCGAGGATGTGGAAAGCAGATGCGGCGAGGGATTGGCACCAGGTATGCCATAATGGTCGTGTACAACCGGAAAAATACTTGAATCGTATCGATAGCCTTCTTCCACCAAAATTGGCAGCGCCCACATGGTCTCGCGCGTGATCGAGAACGTAGGCGCACGGTATCCGAGCACAGGAACACCTGTGGCATCTTCCAGCACGGCCTTGGCGCGCCTGATATCTTCACGGAATTGAGCGCCGGTTTGGGCGGTAATGAGCTCGTGTGCATAGCCGTGCGACGCGATTTCATGCCCCGCCTCAACTATTCGGCGGAGCAAGCGCGGATGCCGTTCTCCCACCCATCCCAAGATAAACATGGTGGCTTTGAGACCATGCTCCTCTAACAGGTCCAAAATACGTTCCGTATTACGTTCGACCCGACTATCCAACACCTCCCACTGTCGCCGCCTTGCCGGGCTATCAAATGCCGCCACCTGAAAGTGTTCCTCGATGTCGAAACTCAAACAATGCCAGGGCCGTTCTTGGAAATGACCCACGGGTATCATCGCGCCCCCTCTCCCATCAGCACCACGCGCACGGTCTTCAACAAAATAATCAGATCAAACCAGAGAGATAAGTGCTTCACGTAATACAAATCGTATTGCAACTTAATGTGGGAATCCTCGACAGAGGCAGCGTAGTTGAAGCAAATCTGAGCCCACCCCGTAAGGCCGGGCCGAATTGTGTGGCGCAAATCGTAGTAGGGAATCTTTTTGCGGAGCTCTTGGACGAAACTTGGACGCTCCGGGCGAGGACCAACGAGACTCATTTCCCCTTTCAAGACATTCACCAATTGCGGCAGCTCGTCAATACGTAAGAGTCTGAGCCATCGACCAACTCGGGTCACGCGACTATCTCCCAGGCTCGCCCATTGCGCGGTTTCACCCTCTGCATTGTGATACATCGACCGAAACTTCCACAGAATATACGGTGCACCTCGATAGCCGATACGTGTTTGTTTGTAGAGGATTGGCCCGTGTGAATCGAGCTTGATCAGGAGACTGACCAGTAACATAAGCGGAGACAAGAGCACCAATCCCATTGTTGCGCCGATCAAATCCTCTAGGCGTTTCAATGCCAAGGTGATGGGGCGGCGGCGAAACCCTGAAGAGAAAATGAGAGCACTGGGTTTAAGCTCATCAATGGACAAGCGGCCGCATTCACTCTCATAAAGTTGATGCCCATCGATGACCTCAATCCCCATGGATTTAAAATCCAGCAGAGCATCCAGTGGAAGTGTTCCCCGCCGATCGGCTAGACAAATGGCAATAACCGAAATCCGATACCGTTCTACCGTTTCAAACAAATGATCGAGTGTTCCCACCACTGGACGGCCAACGACCGTCTGCCCCACGCGGAATGTATCCTTGGAAAGCACGCCAATTACGTCGTAACGATGACGTCGCTTGGACACCAGCACACGGATTAAATCGCTCGCCAGCGGGCTGTCTCCGACAATCAGAACCCGCTTGCGGGTATCCAGGGTTTCCAAGACCCTGTTGAAAAACGATGGCGCCGTTTGGTGCTCAACGGTTTCAGGGGTTGAGCGAACCCCAACAGTCATACCTGTTCCCTAGTAGCATACGGTGAGCCATAGACGTGCGGGACGAAATACGGCATGCCGAATGATGAGGCATCCGTCAACAGAATCCGTGCTTGCACCGTCGGTCGCAACATATCCAATGCGCGGATCACAATCTCTTGCGGAGTCACACCTGCGCGTACCACGAGAATCAGTACATCCGCCATCCCCGAGAGCACATTCATGTCGGCGAGGGGTAAAATCGGTGGGGCATCCAAGAGGATGAAGTCGAAGCGAGGTCTTAAGGATTCCAACAAGGAACCGAGTTGAGGCAGGCGGGACAGCGACACCACATGATCACCCACGGAGCCTGCCGGCAGAACCCACAGGGGAACTTCCTCCAGACGATGGAGACAATGCTCCAGATCCACGTTGCCGTGAAGATAGTCCGCCAGGCCGGGAACGGATGAAACGGCCAGCATCTCATGAAGGCGCGGCGACTTGAAGTCGCATCCGATCACCAACGTCTGCTTTTCAAGGTCCCGAGCCAAGGTATACCCCAAGTTTGCGACCGATGAGGTCTTTCCTTCTCCTTTCATGGCACTCGTCGCCAGTACAATCGTGTTGGCACGTTCTTCGCTCATGAGAACCAAGCGTGTGGCCGCGACTCGAAACTGCTCCGCTACGATGGAAGAGGGCCGCCATTTCGCCACCAGTGAGACGTTCTTACCCCCCTCCACCTTGCTTTTTCCGCTGCGTTGGATTTTGGACAATAACCCACCGTCTTCGTCATCGTCCTCTTCATCGGCATCCTGACCGTCATGATTGGAGAGCGGACCAGACAACAGGGCTTCCGACGATTTCCCATAGGCGAGCTGGAAACTCGGAATAGTCGCTAATATAGGGAACCCTAAGGAAACTTCTGCTTCCTCGGATCGCCGGAATGTGGGATTCCATTGATCGAGGCCAAACGCCACTCCGTATCCCAGAGCACATCCCACCACCAAGCCACCCAACACAATCATCCAGCGGTTGGGGCCCTCTGGAGTCGTGGGCAAATTAGCCGGATCCAAAATCCTGAAGCGTTCGCCCTTCTGCCGTTTTTCCAAATTTTCAGAAATTCTCGCGTTCAAGCGCTTGGCCAGAAGGCTTTGATAGTTTTTCTGCATGCTGGCATAGTCGCGTTCCAACGAGAGTAACTCCTGTTCGCGCGCCGCCGTTCGTTCAACACGGCCTTGGAGTTCCTCCATCGCCTTTGTGATCGTTTGCATCCGTTGTTCCAGAGCGGCAATTTGCAGTTTTAATTCGTCGCGATCTTGAAGTAACCCTTTCAAATACGGATCGAAGATACGAATAGACTCCGGCTGGCTGACTTCATCTTCGGAGACGGCATATTTCTCGGCCAACTCGGCCTTGAGCTGTTTGATCTGTTTTTTCAACACGATGACATCGGGATACGCATCCGTATATTCCGCGGACAAGCGGATGAGATCCTGCTCGAGCTGTTTCAGCAGCGCGATTTGTGGATCGGCAGGAGGCCGTCCTGATTTCTCACCCCCACCGGTAATTTCTGCATCCGCACTGACCGCTCCGGACGTCTCATATTCATGAATAGCTTTTTCGATGAGCATCAACCGGTTCGTGAGCGTATTGATCGATTCTTGCGTCGAGGTCTTCTCCTCCTGAAGGCGGTCAAGCGCTCGAAGATTCGACTCTAATTGGCTCGGCAATTCCCCCATGTAACGTTTTTTAAATTCGCTGAGCGTTCGTTCCTTGGCTTGGAGCTCCTCTCGCGCGGCTTGCAACTCGCTTTCCAAAAATTCAGAGGCGCCCTCGACAAATTGTTCGCGCAATTTCAAATTCTCCTCAATGTATTGCGAAGCCAGCTTAGACGTAACTTTCATCGCCGTCGTTGGATCCTCGTGCGCAAAGGAAATCGTAAATGCCTCAATCCTTCCCCGATTCCCTTTGGTCTCAACGCGAATGCGATCTCGCATCATCAAGATCGCCGGTTCGTACCCTTTTTTCTCGATGAGATCCCGAAATAGGCCGAACTCCTCGATGACTTTTACCAAACTAGTCCGGCTCAGGACCTGTTGAGTAATCGTGGAGACTCGGCTGGCCACGTCATCGACGACGGAACTCACATACTTCTCCGGGATTGTCTGTTGTTCGACCAAGATCACCGTGCTCGAACGGTATAAATCTTTCTTGATCCACGCGTATGTACCAGCGATTGCCGTCGAGAGTACGGCAATGGAGAGAATCAACCATTTTCGGCGAATCGCGATATCGAGATACTCTTTGACACGTCCCTGAAGGGATGGAGAAGCTCCTCGCCCTAAATACTCGAGTCCTTTCCTCTCAAGACCTTGTTGTTCCATAGCTCTCTACTCCATTTTCTCGATGATCAAGGTTAGTCCCCTTCTCATGCACCCCTTCAGGCATTGGTGCGCGGTTTCCATGCATCCATCATCATGACGGCAAATGGCATTCCCACATGCTTGCGAACAATCGGCCCTCCATCGCGGCTCTAGGGAACCACAATGGTATCCCCAGGTCGCAAGATGAAGTTGTAGTCCGCCCCCGATTCGGACAGCAGCGCATCGTATTGGACCGGGATGCGGATTTCTTTGTGCTTCCCTTCCTTTGTTGTGATCTTCCGTACCACCTGAATGGCATTCCTGGAAGCAAATTCCGTGAATCCTCCCGCCATCGAAATCGCTTGCAACACCGTGGTATACGACTTCAATGGATACTTGCCCGGTGTTTTGACCTCACCAAGTACAAAGATGCTGTAACTATTTATTTCTTTGACGCTGACAGAAACGGCTGGGTTTTCCTTGAAGGCCTTATATCGCTCTGAGATAGACTGAGCCAATTCTTCGGCTGTCAATCCACTGGCCTGTACGTCTCCAATCAGAGGCATGGAAATTTTGCCATCCGGGCGAATCACCACGGATTCTCGGGTGAGATCGGGATTGCGCCACACGACCACGTCAATGATATCCTCGGGGCCGAGCCGAAACCCTTCCTGCGGTGGGCCCGTTGGCACTACCACCTGCGGATCTTCCACCACGCACCCCGGAAGCATCACACTGGAGAAGAGCGACAGAGCGATGATCCATCGGTAGAGTCGATTGGTCATAATTCACCTTCCTTGCAACGCCGGAGCGTGAACTTAGGGCAACAACACCATGGTTTCGGAGGGCACGACAATCGTGTCACCGGGTTGGATTTCAAAATTGTCGCCTCCCCGCAGGATGAGATCATCATAGTTGACAGTAATCCGTTCAGGCTCTTGGCTCCCAGTTCCCATCCTGAACACCACGATCCGGCTCCGCACAGCATCGGGCATTAATCCGCCAGCCAAGGTCAAGGCTTGTACAAGGGACGTTTTGGTCAGGAGAGGGAATTTCCCTTGTTGGCCCACCGCGCCTTGGACGTAGAAGAAATAGCTGTTGACCTGTTGGACCACGATAGCTACCGTCGGGTTCTCTTTGTAGGCTTTTAACTTTTCGGTGATGGCTTCTTTCAATTCGCGCGTGGTCCGACCCACAGCCATAACGTCGCCAATCAAGGGAAGAGAAATGCGCCCATCAGGCCGGACAATAACTTGCCGTGATAGGTCGGGATTTCGCCAGACGCTAATCTCCAACACATCCTGCGGCCCAATAATGTAGTCGTCCGTCACGATCAGTTTTGACTGATCAGATACCATCCTCATTTCATCCGACCTCATTTCATCCGACAACGCGGGATGTGAGGTGAACCCCAACCCAGCACACAGCACCAAGCCGACACACAAATGTTTGAACGTTTTCATAGCTGACCTCCTAGGCACACGTGAAAGTCCCAAGAATTCCTGAATACGTGTTGGTTATTTGGTGACCCATATGGGAAATTGTGATTTGTTTTGCCTCTCATTCGGCAAGTCCATTTTGAGACTTAACAGTCTTCGACAACTCTTTTCGCTTCTCAACAATTATCACGCCAGACGCAGCACTTATGAGAGCGTCATAGCGCTAAAGAAGCCCACAGGGAAGAAACGTCGGAGTGAACAATCGGAAGACGTAACGATTCCTTCTCGTGATCTCTCGCGGAATCGGCGCAAACGCTTCTCTTGGAGGATTTCCTTGATTCACGCGGACGTACGGCGATGCGTCTTACACGCTTCACTCCGTTCAGGAGTGATCATGCCACAAGGATCGCCATGTTCTCTTCAGGCGCCTCCCTTCAGGCAACAGAACCAATAACAGCAAGGCAAGAAGATCAACCCAATCGGGGTTGCGCGGGGTTGGCCTATTTTTGGGCACGAAATACGCCAGCATATTTTCGATGACGAGCCGGTGATCAGGGTTCGTCGGCAACGGTGTGTTGCGAAGCATATCCTCATCGTAAAAGGTCAGCGCCTTTTTATCGATGCGACGCGCGTACGGCTCAAGTTCTGAAAAGGGTCCCGCAACGTGCAAGGAGGGGGGAACCCGATCGAGCTCTTCGAGTACAGGTGCCGCCGGAAACTCGGCGGTCAGGTATTGAGCGGCATTGCTGTCGAACGTCGTAAATGCGTTCGGGACTGTTCCAATTGTTCCAAAGGCAAACGATCTCATGGAAACACCGATGCCGCGCCGATTGCAACAACCAAATTTTTCTATGGCAGCGGAGCGAAGGGACCTCGTGCCACATCCTCCTGGTTGCCTGGAATTACTGCCGAGCTTATCTGTCGAATCTCCTGCCAGACGCCTGCTTCCATCGAAGGAAACAATCTGTGCCGCCTGTGCCGCCTCACAGGGTCCTCCTACATACACCAGAAGTTCCTGGTGCTCGAGCAAGCGATGTTCAAAGGGGAAGGGACCGGCCATCTTGGAGTCGATGCCATCCACAATCAGAGGAGGTCTTGAAAATTCAAGAGGTTCGCCTGACACAGACACTGGCCAGCACAGAAGCAGAATCAACGTTGAAAATCCCATCACGGATTGCCAATGTTCGTTCAACATAAGACCACCTCCTTGAGCACAGCCACCTCACTACCTGAGGGTCCAACGCGGATTTCTCCTGCATATTTGGCCAGCATATTGGGCCCAGCATATTGGATTGTATGCAACCATCGTGTTCTCGTTTAGCACCAGAGATCAAATTCTGTGCCAATGACAGCCCTCTTGCACGTTTGAGGAGCTTCGGCCATGTTTCGAAGCGTTATGGGTGGTTTCTGGAGGAAATTGAATCACGTTCAAAAAGCGGGAACTCCTCGGTAGGAGAAAAATTGTCAACCTTTTTGACAGTGCGCATTCTCCAAATACGCACAACAGCGTATAGCACCCTAATGCTTCAATGCCTTACATCGCGAAGGGTCAAAAACGATAATTCGGAAATTTTCCGACACTCTTGTTCCCAATTTGCCCATCATAGTAAGGCCAGTACAAACAGCGTTTCCTGCTTCCCAATCACCAGAATCCCCCTCCCTAGCTTGCTACATTCCTTGGAGCAGTGACCAGTTAAGTCTCTACGAGAGACTGCCGACATCATGAAGAGACCGTTAGGAACATCACAAGACGGCTAGCAAATGATGAAACCCAAGACGTCACATCACGTATTTGACCCTTTGTGGACGGGGAGGACAATATGATGCCATCGGGGATGAAACCACAGAGCCATTCCACCGTCGTTCAGCACCGGGGAGTCGGACAGCAGACAGAACCCGATTCCCCTTGGAAGACACCAAATGACTCACCGAATATCGTTGCCTTCATTGGACATGGCGTCGAATTTCGCGGGGTGATCAAATACCAAGGCAGCGTGCGCATCGATGGCCATCTCGATGGCGAAATCCATGCCAATGGCACGTTATATTTGGGTGAGCAGGGCATGCTCTCCGCCAAAATTCAGGCGAAAGCCGTTATCAGCAAAGGTCAAATCACCGGCGACATCCACGCGGAAGAGAAAGTGCACCTTCTAGCCCCTGCTGTCATGGAAGGAGCCGTGCAGACGCCTTCTTTGCTGATGGAAGAAGGCGTGCTGTTTAACGGCACGATTGAAATGCGGAAAGCAGAGCCATCCGTAACATCCGCAACCATGTCCTCTGCCGTTCCTGCAGCGAGTGGAGCGAAACCAGCAGTCTAAGGATTAAGGACGAAGCGAGAGCAAGGAAGTAAGTGACCGCCACGCGAAGAAACCACGAACATGACCCATTCTCTCGTGCCTGAAGGGAGAGCGATCTATCAATGTAATTTCATGGAATAATGCAATCTCTTAGAATGCGGAAAAAGGAGTCCGGCATGTGGGGGGATAAAACCAAAAAACGCGAAACGATATTCGATGATCAACATTATACGTTTCTCGGAAGAGGAGTAGATTTCAAAGGGATCGCCCAGTTTGAAGGCACTGTCCGCGTTGACGGACGATTCGAAGGAGAAATGCACACCAACGATACCTTGATCATCGGCGAGCATGCCGTAATCAAAGGCAACATTTCAGGAAACGTCGTGGTCAGCGGCGGAAAAGTGCAAGGCAACATTACCGCTCACCAACGGGTGCAACTGTTCACCCCTGCCGTCGTCATCGGTGATATCAAGACACCAAATTTCTCCATGGAGGAAGGGGTCTACTTTCAAGGCATGTGTGACATGGGAGTAACACACCTCGACCATGTGGAGCAAATCCAGCACGATATGGCGGATCAACAAAATGGCACCCCTAGCGACAACGGAGTCACTCAGGACCATTCCACCAAATGGGATGCTCGCCAACTCGCACGATTCTAACCACCGAGTAGCGCAAACGTTGTTCTAGGCCACTCAAGATGCAGAATCGATTTCAAACTGATTGAAGTTGAACCAACATCGAATTGCTTGGCACGAGCCACTGGAACGTTTCCGTTCTTTTCCATGCCTGCACACATGTTCACGACACTACAGTTTCATTGCCGTACCTCGCGTGAGAACAAAGTCAGTTGCCCACGCATAAAGCCCCACATGAGTCCTAGATATTCATAGAACGCCCGTTCAGCCTTCTGGAGAGACGCCGCATTCGGGAAATACGCCCAAACGGAATCTTGAACACCGGGGAGAATCCGATGAGCAGTGGGAGCGGGAATCGGGGCGAGCCCCTGCTTCACAAACAGCGCCATAGCCCGGGGCATATGAGAGGCTTCAGTCACGAGAATACACCGATCATCTTGAACAATCGCTCGAACATGGCGGGCCAGATCTTTGGTGTCTCGCGAGCGCGATTCCACCGTGATTGCTTCTTTGGGGACTCCAAGCTGAATTGCCAAATCGGCCATGAGCGACGTTTCTATGGGATTTCCGGAAAACAGCAATCGACTCCCGGGCACTTGCAAGTAGAGCCGAATGCCCTCGACGAGGCGAACAAGCGTAGCCCTCGATAATTGGCTCGTCAAGGGAAACATCGGAGCGGAGACGGCCCCTCCGGAGAGCACGACAATCCAGGGGGGCTTGTCGTTGGCTTCGTTCAGTTGGAGAAACCCAGTCAGAACCGATTGATCAAGAGGGGGATACTGTGATTCGAGCGGCTCGAGCAAGACATGGGAGAAAGGGTAAATACTCAACATGGTGAGGAAACCCAACCCTGCCGTTAATGCGATTGTCGCCACTCGGCGCTTATGCGGCATCCACAAGAGCACCCAGCCAATCCACAGGAGGGCCAATCCAAACGGAACAGGGAAAAATATCCGTGAGACAACCTTTTTGAACAAATACATCGTGACCTCATTAGATAGATCAAATCCTTAGATACTGGCATGCCTTGAGTTTTTCATCATAGTCGGCATGCCCTTTCGCCTGCATCCTCCTCAACGTTTTAACTCGAGTGACGCTTGTCCGACTCTCCTCCAAATGGCCGTGTCTCCACAAGCGGTAGATTGTGCTCCTCGAACCATGAAGGCCTCATTTGAGAAGAGCAAGGCCTCCCAACCCTAGAACCATACGCCGATCACCGTATTGGCCCAAGAGCAACGGCTCAGTACGCTAGAAATTCCTCTTCTGCAGGCAGGCCGGGGATTAGATATCACCCATGGACGAAGGGCAACCCATCGTGAGTGAACAAGGTGAAACCAGAAGCCCAGCTTGCATGACATTCTTCCGCGCTATATGGACGAGGTGGATATTCCTCGTAGGTCTTTTCATGCTCAATGGACTAGGAGTCAGTACGGCTACCGAGTCCTTTTCTCTCATCGATCTTCCCTGGGGCGCCTCATTGCGGCAATTTCGCCAGTTGAACATTCCGATTGAGCAGGAATGGCACATTTGGGGACGAGCACAAGCGATTCGAATTCACTATGCACCGTCATTTCTTCCACCTACTGGTTCGATGATTTTAATCTTCGATCGCGATTTCGGGCTGACAAAAATCAACTGGGCGGGACGCCCCCTTGGCAACGACCCCACAGGAACCCGCGGTATTGCACTGTTTGAACGGATTGCCACCCTTCTCACCTCCCGATATGGTGATCCAGATGAGACAAGTTACCTCTCTTCTCGGTTGCAGGGGTATCATGGGGACTTCTATCAATGCCTCATGGACTCACTATGCGGAGAATGGCGGGCGATTTGGAGGCGTTCTAATGGAGAAACCTTGATCTTGGAATTAATTGGACTCGATCGAGAGACCGGTTTTGTGCATCTCGCCCAACAAGGACCCCATCTCCAACTTCTCCTCGACCAACTTCATACACCGCATCTTCGCCTGTAAGCACTTACCACTCTCTTCTCGCAACTTTGGTCCTCTCACGTTTCTTGCCAGAGTAGAGTCTCCATCTCTCCGTGGGATGGAATATGGCTGGCTCGCCCTTTTCCAAAAACAATATGGGGGAAGGCTTCCCTTCCCCCTTCTCTCCTTCCCGACTTCTGAGCGTGGAACACAACGTATACAGGCTTTCCTTTTCCTCCATCATTAACCTTTTCGACTCTCTTGGTTACGCTTTTTAACTTGATCTTTCGTTAGATGCGTATCGGAGATGGCAAAGAATTGTAAGGTTTGCTGCACCGGCTTATGGAGTACCCACGACTCACTTCCATTGGGCACAATGATAGCTTCTTGCTTCCCTCCCGTCGCGGGCTCCTTCCCCTGAGCAGGATGTGTCACGGCGCTGTGTTGTATGTCTTGGCTTGCCGCCATTACATACTCCCCACCCCCCATCCAGGGAGTCAGCGCCAAGATCGCACCGGCAAGCACAAGCCCTATTTTTTTCATTGTCGCATCCCTCCTTTCTGTTTGGTGTGAACGGGCTCAGAAAACAGGAAGGAGAGTGGACACTCGCAGCAGCATAGAAGCCATCCCGTTTTTATGCTGCCATGGGCTCTTGCTTTGAGGGTGGAGGCACCTGCGCTTCGTGTTGCTTCCTGTATTGCTGTACGGTCACATCCTCCTTCGGTTCATGGGCTTTTACGAAGACGCCAAATGCCACCACTCCCGAGATAAGTCCTACTCCCGCGAGAAAGCCTTCGACCATTCTCACCTCACCTCCTTTCAAGTTGCCTTACATCGTCAACATGTCAGAAGGTGATGGGGAAGGTACCTGCAGTCTCGAGGTCTTAGGAGGCTTTTTTCAAAAACTTTGGCACATCGAACACGTGTTTCGCTTTCTCACCCACTGAAGGGCCACCTATCCGTTTAACAAGTCCCATCATCGCAGCAATGACCATACAGACCACCATGGTCCAGGTTAAAAAATCCAACCAATTTGTTTGGAAGATATTCACCATCATCCTCACCTCCTTGTTGGAGAGCTAGTTGGAAGAAGATGCGACATATCATTCCGTTCTTTCGCATTACTGCGTATTCCACTCGATCTTGTGTAATAATCTTCTTTTGAATTGAGTCAAGCCCCTCTTCTCTATCCCGAGCCGGCGCTCATTCCTGCTGAGAACCGCTTTCTCAGGAGAAGTAGAGATCACCTGTTGACTCTGTCCGAAAGAACCTTATGTCTGAAACGGTGCTACTATCTTACTTAAATAGGGAGGAGGAGACCCGATGGGCGAAATGGTGGTTATTGTCACAATCGGTGCCTTGATTCTGCTCGATGCTCTTATCGTCGTGAAATTGTTCCTCCGCTTCTTGGAATAAAAACCAAGAAAAAGATTTTCTTGACAATTGAGACTGACTTTCACAGAATATGGTGGTATTTTACGATTAAACTACTATATCTTGCATAGTCAGATAATAGTTGACTCTCTTCTAAGTGAAATAAGTGGAAAAGTGATGGCTCGCGAAAGGAGGCGCGAAAATGGCTCGAGGGCATGCGACGGAGAGGCTGGGGACTATCTTTAAAACCAGACAAACCCACGGAGAAGAGCGTTGGTTTGTGCGGGTTACCTGCAATGTGTTAGGCTCACGCATCTATGGACCGTTTGCCGCTCAACACGAGGCCTCACGGTTTCGGCAAGGCGCTGAGTTTGAATTACGCAAGTTATTGGACTGTGAACTCCCTCATTTATCCACACAATTTCGCAAAACCTAATTCTCGGGAGAACTTTTTCTCCAAAAGCGATCTGTCACCTTCAGAGTTCTGCTGGCCTCCCCGTTCTCCATTTCTCTATACCAAGGTCGGGAATATCCCTCTATATGTACTGTCCTGTGCTAATGTGTAAAAAATTAAAATTTCCGCTGACGGACAGTGTCAGAATCAATCAGGAGGCTGACATTGTCAAAGCAGCACCCTGAGGTCAGGCCCGCACTCGTTGGGGGCATCC
>RFGT01000149.1 GCA_003696975.1 Nitrospirota bacterium
GGCCATGGCCTCCATGTGTGCCATTTCCTCATCCGTAAGCACCCGGTCGATATCCAGCAATGTCACCAATCGTTCTCCTGCAGTGCCAATTCCCATGATGAAGCTAGTGTCCACCTTGGTCCCGAATTCCGGGGACGGCTGGATATCTTTCCCGGCCAAGGTGATCACGTCGGAAACGGAATCGACGATAATTCCCATAACTCGGCTTTTCACCACGACCACGACGATAACCGTAAACGCGGTGATCTCCACTTCTTCCATGCCGAATTTGGTTCGCAAATTCACAATAGGAACAATCGTCCCGCGCAGGTTAAGAACTCCCTTGATATACGGCGGCGTATTGGGAATACGAGTCACCTCGGTGTATCCCTTGATCTCCTGCACCTTTAAAATATCCACACCGTACAATTCTTCTCCCAACATAAACGTCAAGTATTGTTGTTCATCGGTCTCCATTGCCGTCCGCTGGGCGGTGGTCTCGACGGTCGCTGAGGTCATGGAAGCCTCCCTGGTTTGGAATTCTTCTCTCCTGCATCCCGTGTTACGCGGCCACGAGATGCCTGTTTCGGAACAATGTGACCAGCCCGGACACATCCACGATCAAGGCCACTCGGCCGTCACCCAAAATCGTGGCACCGGCAATCCCTTCGACGCGGCGGTAATTCTGCTCCAGGCTTTTGATCACAACCTGTTGTTGGCCGATCAACTCATCCACCAAAACCGCAATCCGCTCACCCTCTGACTCCACAATGACCAACAACGCCTGGCAGGGATCGGTAACACCCGGGGGTGTCCCGAACACCTCGTAGAGTCGCACGATGGGCAGCCATACCCCCCGCAGATTGACGACCTCGCCGCGCCCTCCGATGGTTTGGAGATCCGTGGGCTTGGGCCGCAAGGTCTCGGTCACGGACAACAGCGGCACGATGTACAGTTCCGGACCGATGCGCACGGTCATGCCGTCCATGATAGCCAGAGTCAAGGGAAGCTTGAGCAGAAACCGAGACCCTCGCCCCTCTTGGGTGGAAACACTCACGGTGCCTCCCAGGGCCTCGATATTTCGCTTGACGACATCCATGCCGACTCCCCGCCCCGAGATGTCCGTCACCTGATCGGCCGTGGAAAAGCCCGGTCTAAAAATCAACTGCCAGACCTGCTCATCCGTGAGCATTTCGCTTTCGTTGACAAGACCATTAGATCGAGCTTTGGCCAAGATCTTGTCCCGATTGAGCCCGCGTCCGTCGTCCTCGACGGTGATGCAGATATTGCCCCCTTCGTGAAAGGCATGCAGCGCGATTGTGCCTTGCTCCGGCTTGCCTTTGGCCCGCCGTTCCTCGGGCGGTTCGATCCCGTGATCGGCGGAATTCCTGACCAGATGCGTTAACGGATCGCCAATGGCCTCAATGACCGTCTTGTCCAATTCGGTCTCTTCCCCGCTGGTAACCAGCCGCAGAGACTTCCCACTTTTTGCCGCCAAATCCCGGACCAACCGGGGGAATCGCTGGAACGCCGTCCCAATGGGCAGCATGCGAATCGACATGACCCGCTCTTGCAACTCCCGGATATTCCGCTCCAACTGAAGCAGCCGTTCCTGCAGCAACGGCAGTTGGGGCATGGTGAACTTGTTGCCCAAGTCCGTGAGCATGGATTGGGTGATGACGAGCTCGCCCACGAGATTGATCAGCTTGTCGATTTTCTCGGTATCCACACGAACAGACGAGGCTTCTCCACGCTTGGCCTTGGCGGCTTGGTCCATTCTTCTCTGTTTTTCCAGCGCCTGAGAGACTTGCGCAGTGGTGACGGCTTTTTCTTCGACGAGAATCTCACCGATACGCTTCTGCTTTGCCAGGCCGGCTTCCAACTTCTCCGGAGAGATAGCCCCCTCTTCCACCAGGATCTGCCCGATGGGTTTGTGGCCTTCTTCTTCCGAGCGTTCCTCTGCGCGGGATTTCTCCCCGGGGACTTCCGTGATGGTCAGGGCACTCCCCTCTCTGACGAATTCGAACACGGCCTCGATCTCGTGGAGCGGACGAGCGGTTTCCAGGTCGAGACTCCAGGAGAGGTAACAGACTTCCGGATCCATGAGCTCCAGAACAGGGAGCCGATCCATGGCGACTCGACAGGAGCGGATCCGTCCAAGCCCCGACAACTCCTGAAACAACTTGCTGGGATCCAATCCTCGCTGAAACACCTCGGCTAATGGAGTCCACTGAATGCTCACAAGACGAGCGCTGCTCCGAGACTCAGCGTCACGCTGGGACTCGGATCGCCGAACAGACGGCGCGGATGTGTCAGCGCATTCCTCCGCGCTCATGTTCTCCTGGCAGGCTACCAGCCGCTCTTCAACGGCATGGATGGCCTCGTGATCCGCTGTTCCCTGTCCGCGTGCTTCCTCCAGCAGGGCTTTCAGACTGTCCAAGGCTTGAAGCAGCACGTCAATAATGGAGCGGGTGGCTCGCATTTCTCCATTGCGCAAGCGATCCAATACATTTTCCATTGTGTGGGTCAATTGACTGATGGCGGTGAACCCAAACATCCCCGCGTTCCCTTTCATCGAATGCGCAGCTCGGAAGATGCGGTTCAACAGGTCGAAGTCATCCGCTCGCTGCTCGAGCTCAAGCAATCCGGACTCGATGGTCTCGACATGCTCGGAGGATTCATCAAAAAATGTGTCTTGAAACCGGGAAAGATCGACAGCCATAGATCACCTCTTCGTCAAGAGGAGCGGGGAGTTCACCGTGCTTATTTCATGGAAGGACCTTTTTAATGACCTGCAGCATCTGATCGGGATTGAAGGGTTTCACGATCCATCCCGTGGCACCCGCCGCCTGTCCCTCCTTCTTCTTGGCCTCGGCCGATTCGGTGGTAAGCATCAAAATCGGTGTAAACTTGTGGGCTGCCATACCTCGAATCGCTTTGATCAATGCAATCCCATCCATGTTGGGCATGTTCAGATCTGTAATCACGAGATTGGGCTTGGCGCCTCCGTTGAGTTTGGAGACTGCCTCCTTGCCATCGCCCGCCTCGATGACCTCAAAGCCCGCACCTTGCAGGGTAAAGGCCACCATCTGTCGCATCGACACGGAATCATCGACTATCAGTACCGTCTTCCCCATACGATCCCTCCACTTTCGTCCTTGGTAGGGAATTTATGAAGCCTGAAGCATTGAGCAAACATGTCAGTCTCTTTCTCGCGTTTTCTTGATTCTCAAAACAGCGTGATATTGTCCCCGTTTCCCGCGGCCGCCGTGGCAAAAAGCTCAACATTGTCCTGGCGCCCTTGTTTGACCTGTCCCATAACCATTCGTTCCGACTCCATGGTGTAGCGTGCCTCCAGTTCGTGCAGAAACGCCATGGCTTCTTTTAGCGAGGTATCGGGAGGATGACTCGTATTTTGGTCGGACCGGAAACGTTCGAGGCAGAATTGAATCTTCTCAAGCGGCTCATACACATGTTCGATCTTTTGCCGGGTGATATCCTGAAATTGCATAGACATCACGATCTGAGCGATATCGTCGGCAAGCTCATTGGCCCGTTCGCTTCCCTTATTGACATTCTCCTCCAACATCACGGTTTTTCGCGCCATGATTTCCGTAAAGCCGTTGACTCGTTGTTGGGCTTGCAGGGTCGGCGTCATATCGACGGAGGCCAGTACGCCGAGTTCCCGCATCGCCGCCTCGGTGCTCGACCGGACCCCCTCGGTCAACTCACGAATACGGGTCACCGCGTGCCCCGAGCGATTCGCCAGCTTGGTGACTTCGTCCGCCACCACAGCGAATCCCCGGCCATGCTCCCCGGCCCGCGCCGCCTCAATGGCCGCATTCAACGCCAGCAGCCGCGTCTGATCCGCGATAAATTCCACCTCTTCCACCATCTGGGAAATCGAGGCGGTGCTGTCCGTGGCCTGCTCCATCACGGCAACGGCTTTCATGGAAATTTGGCTGGTCTTGATCACTTCCTGGACGAACATCTCCATGGTCGCTCGGGTCTCATCCAGAAGGCGGGCTACCGTGGGCTGTCCATCTCCCTGGGCATCAGTCATGGCACCAAAGAGTTGGGTGGTCTCCTCGACCTGCGCGCGCGCACGTTGGGCGATGGTCTGAAATCGCTCAATCAACCCATCAGCCGCCCGGCCTGTCTCCTCTACGACGACCTTGAGCTGCGCAATGAGTACGGGCAGGAGCGGGGAGACCGCGTCACAGAAATCTCGCCACAGCCGTTCATGTTCCGCCCATTGTTGCTCCACCGGATTCACCTGAGGCTCGCGGTCGCCACAAGAGTCCCTGCACCTCATAAGCCAATAGGTCACACCCATTCCGGCTACCATTCCCCCAATCACCGCTCCGACGATCCACGTCATGACATTCATCATGTCTCTCCAATCGATCTATGGCCTGATCGATTCTGTTCGCCCACGAAGCACAGCCACACATCCCAGGGTTTCCATCAGGCTCCGCACGGATGGCGGCGCATTCACGATATGCACTCGTTCCTCGCGGCTTGCGGCCAGAAGCAATTGGATCCCGGACGTGTCCATCCGGTTCACTCGGGAGAGATCCAGCGTGAGCGCACCTGGCTCGTTGACCAATTGGAGCAGTGCCTGGTGAAATTCCGCAGCCTCGAAGATAGTCAGATCGCCTTGAGGGTATAGTACGGTCGTCTTATCCTGCCTCAGGATATCCATCGCTTTCCTTTCCCCTGATCTCGTTTCACCTGCATATGTCTGCACTGAAACTCATAGCCCCAACACCCCAATCTCATCCGCCTTGTTCCTCGTTTATCGGAGTTGATCCCTGCTTCCTTAAGGCCATCAATCTCCATCGCCTTTTTCCCTGTGTTCACAACCACTTCGTGGCTCTAACCACGTTGCCCATCCCATAATATTCCAGCCGGTCGAAACACAGTGCGCGAGATATGGCAATACCACGGCCATGCATGACCGTTTCATACGCTGGAGCGCACTCCATATACAATTTCCAGTCGAATCCCCGGCCTTGGTCGGTGATCACCACGTCGAGACGGTCGGCCTGCCGGTGAAACGTCACGCTCACAAATCGATCTCGATACGTCGGGTGTTGCAGCCGGCGGTCAATCTCGCGGTCCCAGTCGCCTGTTTGGAGAAGGTGCGTCTTCTCATCGTGGGAAATTTGCAAGTTGCCGTGCTCAATGGCATTAACCAATAATTCCAACAGACCAACAGCCGCTCCCGCAGGGTTGGGAAAGGCCTTGGCCAACCACATACTCAGTGCTCGGGCCTCGGCTAGCGAGCGAATCCGAAATGAGGCCACATCCAGCACCGTGGCCGCGAGATTGCTTTGATCGAGCTCCTCGTGAAGCGTTCGATATAACGCATACGACTTCACCGCTCCCCGGATACACGCGCACAATATGTCCGGCTCGCATGGCTTCTTGAAGAAGGACAGCACCCGGTCGGTCATGCCTCGCTGAAACGCAGTCGTTTTTGCCATACCGGTCAACACAATCACGGGAATGAATTGCCACGTATCCCGGGCTTGCAACTGACAGAGCACGTCCTCACCGGTCATATGCGGGAGGATCCAATCCAGCACGATCGCGTGGATTGGTGATTCAACCTGCTCCAGGAGATGCAGAGCCTCCCCGCCATCGTGGGCGAGAAGCGGTTGATACCCAATCCCGTCGAGCAACTCAGCAAGCGCGTCGCAGATGGCCTCTTCGTCGTCGACGATCATGACTGCGGGGAGGTGCGGCTTCATATCCATCTAGCTAGTGTATCTCTAGATGAGGCCTTCGACTCGACTCAGGGTCGCCCAGCAGGACAATGGCAGGGGAAGCCATAATCGCCGGCCAAAGGGGATCAGCCCCGAACCTCAGCTATTCTCTGGACTCCCAATCTCCACAGCGACAAGGGCGACATCATCGTGAAAGGCCTCATGGCCCTGCCAGGCCCGGGCATGGGCGACAATGGCCTGCACCGCCTTGTCCAATTCCAGCGCCTGCACATCGGTGCATGCACGTTCCAGCCCCTTGCGTTCCCACAGTTCACCTTGCGGTGAAACAATTTCGTAAATGCCATCGCTGAA
>RFGT01000150.1 GCA_003696975.1 Nitrospirota bacterium
AGAATCGGAGAGCGCGTCCACCAAGGCCTTCAACACTTCTTTCGACGATTTTTGTGGGGCGCGTCGTTGGATCGTCCGAACTCGAACTTGCCATGCAGGATCGTCAAGCCGCCGGAGGAGGAGACGGCGACTCCGAGAATCGGTCACCTCCGGCCAATAGGCCACGGCTGCTTCGCGAACTTCTGCTCGATTATGGAGCAGGAGAGTTTCCAGATCTTGTCTCGTAATCCGCTTGGCCAACACCATCAGGGCGCGGACTTGCTCCATCAGCACGTCGGGATAGGGCTCGCAATCCAAACGGCGCCACAGAACATCTCGCGCGGCATCGATCTCATGCTCTGCCGCGATCTTGGCGGCCTCACGCCGGACGAATCCGCTCAAATCATCCAGGGCAGCGAGAATGGCCGGCTCCGCTCCGGCAATTCCAATCCGGCCGAGAGCGATAACCGCCGCCTGCCTCACGACTCGATTTTCGCATTCCATCACCAGAGCGGACAGGGTGGGCACGGCGCACTGTGTTCGCCGCGTGGAGAGTGCATCGATGCACACCAGCGCCACGGTTTCATGATCATCCCTAGCCCCTTGGATCAGATGTTCATCGTCGCCAAGATGAACCAGCGCGTTGAGGACCGCCGCGCGGATCGATTCGTCATACCACGGTCGACTTCTTAGGAACGCGAGCAAAGCCCCCGTGGCCTGGGAATTTCCCAGTAGCCGCAATCCGTGCAAAGCGGCCAATTGGACTTCCGTGTCTCGGGCGTGCAAGGCCGCGAGCAATTCATGAAACAGGTAGGCCCGAATTTCTTCATGCTGAAAAATATCCTCGCGATCGCCCACCAATTTGACAATAGTGACGAACAAGTGATGGCGCAGAGGGAGAGGGGCTGTGGGAAGCATGTCCAACAGATCGGGAAGGATCGCTCGATCGCCGAGCTTGCCCAATGCTTCAACCACGGTACATTGAATGGGTATTTCCTCCGCTGCGAGCTGCGTTCGAAGTTTGGGAACGGCTCGAGCGTCCCCGATATTTCCCAATGCCTCGATGGCGCTGAACCGCACCCACTCTTCCGAGTCAGCGAGCATCGCCTCCAGGGACTCCACAGCTCGGCCGGCCTTAAGTCGCCCCAGCGACTCAATCGCCGCGACGCGCACATTGGGACAGGAATCCCGAAGGAGCGTAAGAAGACCGGTAATGGCCTTCTCGCCACCAATTGTTCCTAGAATATCCGTGAGGAATTTTCTGATGTGGGGATTAGGATCATGAAGATGGGCAAGCAAAATCTCAACGGCTGACTCATCCGTCTGTTGAAGCACTTCTATCGCGAGATTACGGAGGTGGACCCCGCTGTTTAACAGGGGGAATACCTGCCTGGCCACCTCCCGAGCATCGTAAGCGCGTAGCGCGTCTATCGCCGCCTCCTGGACCGCAACGTGCGGATCCCCCAAGGCACAGACCAATGCGTGAATGTCGGACGAGGCGTTACCAGTCACACCCGCGTGTGCCCGAAGCTCTTCCGCCGCCGATTGGCGAACCATCGGGTCAGGATCCTGGAGAAGTGTCCGTGCGGTCAAACTCATAAGTCCGTTTTTCCTGCGACAACAATAAGGGCCGTTAAGTCATCGTGCGTTGCCAGGCACCCCACCCTCTGAAGACTCGTCTGCGGGTCGGGATACGCATCAAAGGGGTCTCTTCCCTCATGCCGGCTCGCCCCTTGGCGATAGAGGCATCTTCCCGCTTCCCCGGAAGCCCCGTGGGACGGATGCATCATCTCCACTGTTTAGCGAAGGCTCACCGATCCCGTGGTCTCTGGAGATGTAGAGGATCCGGCAGCTTCTTGCATGCCGGCACTTTGGACCCATGATTCGATCTCTTCGCGAACAAACCGCCAGTGCTTTCCCACCTTGTGTCCGGGCAAGCGGCGCTCGCGAGCCAACTTGTAGATCGTGGATTTCGGCACTTTGAGAAACGACGAGACTTCACTCAATGTCAGTAGATCTCTCATAGTAGTCCCTCGTTGAATCTGTTAAATGTTGCTTGTGTTATCGGAGAGGGATTTTCCAAACTTTACGGCAACTCACAGAGAAGTCTTGTTGTATAGAGGCGGGATGTTCACTGCCTACACAGAAACGCCAGAAGAGGGAGCATGCAGACCAGCAGCTTGTGATTGGTCGTCATAGTGGATGGTCACGGTGACCTCGTTGCCATTGCCGTGGTAGCGGCATTCGGAGAGCAACGTCTGGATGAGGAAAATGCCGCGGCCCGATCCCATGCGTTCCAGCATCTGCGATGGAGACGCGCTGACAAACCGGCGCCAATCAAACCCATGGCCTTCGTCGCAGATCCGACACACGAACCGTCTTTCTTTCACATCATGCTTGATCCAGACTCGCACACGGCGTCGATTCAATCGAGGATCGGCACGCCTTGCCTCCAGCAATCGTTCATACGAATCAGCGAGAACCGCTTGCAATTTTTCTTCCGCAGAGATTTCCAAATTGCCGTGCTCGATCGCATTCATCAGCAACTCTTGGCAGGCCACTCGCAAATGCAGACGCTGAGTCTCAGAAAGCCAGGGATCAACGGGACGAAGCAGACACGTTAACAACCCGCTGACCAACTCCGGCTCGTTCTTAAGCTCGTAATAACTCTCCACTCGTTCCACGGACAGCGCGGCGGACATTTCCACACGTCGCGATCGAACGAGCGAGACCGACCGTACAATCGTGCTTTTGAGTTCTAAAAGCTGAAACGGCTTTCGTAGATAATCCGAGGCGCCGGCCTTGAGCGCAGCGACCGCAGTTTCCTCGTCTCCATGCCCCGTCACGATAATCACCGGACAGTCGGGTTGGAGCGTTTTAATTCGCTGGGTCAACGTCAGCCCGTCCATTCCTGGCATACGCACGTCGGTCACGACCAGATCCGGCTGGTCCCGCTCAAAGATTCGCAGGGCGTCTTCTCCGGTGGAGGCGGCGCTCACCGCCAACCCCATAACCCGAGCTGTCTCCTCCAAGCATTCAAGGGTCCCAAAGTCGTCATCGACCACTAAAACATGCTCTTTTGAAGCCCCCAAAGAATCCATCTGGAACGGGTCCTGGTTCATCTCTGTATCGAAAGGCAGGGGTGAAAGGCTTGTAAGACCTGGATCAAGCAATGAAAGCGGCGTTCAAGCGTCTCATAGCGTGCGTGGATTTCCTCGTGGTGACGCAAAGATGCGGCTTCTTCCAAGCGTCCTGCCG
>RFGT01000151.1 GCA_003696975.1 Nitrospirota bacterium
GGTGTTGGCCAAGCGGATTACTCGACAAGATCTGGAGACTCTCCTGCTCCATGATCGAGCAGAAGTTCGCGAAGCAGCCGTGGCCTATTGGCCGGAGGTGACCGATTCTCGGAGTCGCCGTCTCCTCCTCCGGCGGCTTGACGATCCCGCATGGCAAGTTCGAGTTCGGACGATTCAACGACTCGCCCCACAAAAAGCCTCGGAAGAGGTGTTGAAGGCCTTAGTGGGTGCGCTGTCCGATCCCCACCCTCATGTCCGTCAGGAAGCCGTGATAGCTCTCGGTGATCTACCCTGTTCGGACATTGCCGCACGGCTGCAAGCTTGTGTGCTGCATGATGAGGATCTTTGGGTCCGCGTCCGCGCCGTGGAACAACTTGTTCATCGACGGGAGAGAGGGTTAGGGCTTTTCTTGCTCCAAGCCTTCAAGGGCGCTCCCATCCCCCTGCAACTCTCGATCGTGCAAGCTCTCGGAACCATCGAGGACCGTCCCGCCATTTGCGCCCTGGAAACCTTCCGTTCCTCAGTCGGCCCTGAAGTGGCCGAGGCCATAGATGAAGTTGTTCATCGACATCTCCAGACTGTTGGGCCGACTTTCGAGAAAGCAAAGGTTCTCGTATGACATCGATCGTCATGTCGCAAGAGACATTCAATCGATTGCGGGAGTTGATTTACACCCGAAGCGGGTTGGAGTTTCCTGAATCCAAAAAATATTTGCTGGAAAGCCGCCTGCGCTCTCGTTTGGCCGCCGTCCATTGTCGGACGTTCGAAGAATACTACCATTTCCTTCGGTTCGACCCGCAGCGCGAGCAAGAGTTCACGGAACTCTTTAACTGCATCACGACCAATGAGACCTTTTTCTTTCGTGACATGGCACAACTCGACTGCTTTCGGCACATGATTCTGCCTCAGATCATCAAAGAGCGCGAGAAAACCAAAAGCCTCAGGATCTGGAGTGCGGGATGTTCCTCGGGGGAGGAACCGTATACGCTCGCCATGATCATCATGGAGGAATTTCCTGCTTTAACGGGATGGGATGTGCGGATTCTGGGAACCGATATCAGTGAGCACATGCTCCAGGCGGCCGAGCGGGGTGTGTATGGCCCATATGCTGTTCGCCATATCCCTCCGCGCTATCTGCGCAAATATTTCACCGGCAGTGAGGGACAATACACGATCGATCCCATGCTCCGGCGACTGGTTAAGTTTTCTGTGCTCAATCTTTTCGACTCGATGCGGATGCGAACCATCCGCGAGATCGACATTATTTTTTGCCGAAACGTCTTGATCTATTTCGACCAAGAAGCGCGCAAAAGAATTGTCACCGACTTTTATCATGCTCTCCGCGATCCCGGTGTCTTCGTTATTGGATTTTCCGAGTCGCTCAACGGCATCAACCGGTTATTTCGGCCGATGCCGTGGAACAAAACCATTGTGTATTACAAGGCGAGTGCGATGCCGGCCCCTTCGATGACCGTAGCGGGATCAAGCAATCATCGAATCCCGCAGAGTGTGAATGGGTCTGCTCCGGCAATACAGGTTACTCACCAGGGGAGCGGGCAAAGATCTTCACTAGCACCCTCTGGAACGGAATCGCACCCTGTTTCTGCGGGGAGAATGTGGAAGAGAAAGGAAGGCGTGCCATGAGTCACGACTCTCATCCTTACAGTGCCGAAAGCCCGCGACTTGTTCTCATAGTGGATGATTGCCGAATGACGCGTCGGCTGTTAGCCATGTATGTCCAGCAGGCCGGGTATGAACCCATTGTGGCGGAAAACGGCCTCGACGCACTGGAGAAGCTAGGTCGAGAACCCTGCTCCATCATTGTGACCGATTTGAATATGCCGCAAATGGATGGGGTGGAGTTGATCCATGCGCTGAGGGCGCATCCCCTCTATAACAGAATCCCTGTGATTCTTCTGACCACGCAAGGCGAGGAAGAGGAGCGACGTAACGGGTTGGCGGCGGGAGCCACCGCCTTTTTGACGAAACCTATCACACAATCCGCCCTGATTCGAGAAATTGAGCGTGCGAGCCGCCATGACCAGGAAGCGCTAAGCATGGCGGTTCAAGACTTGGAATCATGACGTAGCCTAAAAGGAGGAGTTATGGCCAATCTCGATCTTTCCATAAAAGTCCTGGTGGTTGACGATATGTCGACCATGCGACGCATTGTCAAGAATGTGCTCAGACAGATTGGGTACACCAATATCGAAGAGGCGGAAAACGGCCAGGAAGCTCTGAAGAAACTCAAGGCCGGCGGATACGGCCTTGTCGTGTCGGATTGGAACATGCCGGTCATGACGGGTATCGAGTTGTTACGTGCCATCCGAGCGGACGCGGAACTCAAGCATCTGCCGGTTTTAATGGTGACGGCGGAGGCTCAAAAGGAGAACATCATCGAAGCCATTCAGGCCGGAGTGAGCAACTACGTGGTCAAGCCCTTCACCGCCGAAGGATTGCAAGAGAAGCTTGCGAAGATTTTCGCCAAGAAGACCGCTGTGAATGCGTAATGGTTTTGACAATTATGCGGCCGAACGCGAGAGAGGAGGGGGCAGATGCTTATCGATCGAGGATTCGACAAGCACGAGAATTCCACGACGCAGGATTTGGAACGCACAATTTACGAAGAGTTAGGAGAGTTGGCCAAATACGTGGAGGCGACGACTCGGGCCATTCGCGAGATGGAAGCCCCCGTTGCCGCGTCGGCCGACCAACTCCCGAAGGCCAATGACTTTCTGACGGATTTGTCCCGGATGACCGAAGAGGGGACGCATCAGGTGATGAGTCTTACCGACGCTATCCAAGAAAACCACGAACACATCGAGGCCTTACTGAAAGATGTGCCCGAGTTGTTGGCGTCGGGCAATCCGGATGAGGCGCGTGCGAAGGTTGAAAAAGCTCTTGCCCTCTTAGCCGAGGACCAGAGTCGCTTGGTAGACATCAGCGTGGCGCTTTCGTTTCAAGACCTTGTGGCCCAACGGGTCAAAAAATTAGTGACGATTCTGGAGGATGTCCAACACAAGCTGTTGAAGCTGGTGGTTATCTTCGGTCTGCAACAAGAGCGGCCGGCAGCCAGTCAGGACGGCAAGGGATACGAAATGCTGAAGCAGTTGGAAAAATCCAAAACGTCCGCCTTGGATCAAACCCTTGTGGAC
>RFGT01000013.1 GCA_003696975.1 Nitrospirota bacterium
ATCTCATACTGCCTGCGAGGGCCTGTCTCACCTCCACAATTTTTTCTGTCGACTTTCCAACCTCCGGCGCAACGCCACCGCGTTGTTCTAGACCGGCCAGCGGGAATCGGCGCATGCAACAGAGGCCGCATTGGTTCACTGCAGCCTAGAATGTCCAAGGCAGACATCAAGAAGAGTCCGAATCCAATTCCACGTGCCAATACAGGTAATCTCTCCAACTCTCCGGGGCATTGCGAATGCCGATCAGCAACGTCAGAAAAGGCGTCCAGGCAGGTTTGACGGGTTTTTTCTTCAGTTTCATCCCGGCTTCTTCGGGAGTGCGCCCACTTTTTTTGTTGTTACAGCGCCAACAGGCCGTAACGATATTCTCCCAGGTTTTCTTCCCGCCTTTGGCAATGGGGATCACATGATCAAACGTCAGCTCTTCCGTACGATAGCGCTTCCAGCAATACTGGCATGTATACTGATCCCGCGTGAAAATATTGATCCGTGAAAACTTCACCGGCCGATGTGCCGCCTTCCACCGAACCACTTTGAGCAGGCGCATCACAGAGGGGAGTTTGAAAGTAATGCTCACGCCATGGATATCGCGATCGTAAAACTCTAGGACTTCCACCTTGCCCTGCCACAGCAAGGTAATGGCTTTTTGCCAATTCACCACCCGCAGAGGCTCATAGGTGGCATTGAGCAGCAGCGTCATTTCCATAGAACTCCAACTCCGAGCAATACTGCTTATGAATCTCACATAGTGAAACGCTCACCTTATAGTGAAAAAATGATATAGCACCAGGTAGAGAATGGAATCAATATCACAAAGAACCTGTGTCTATCAGCTCTTGCGCACATGGATGAAGCTTGCTACATTCCGTGCTTTCCTTGCACTTCTGAAAACACACGATACGAGGAGCATACGCTATGCGGTTTATCAAAGCCTTACCCCTTGATGCGCTCAAACCCGGCCAATGTCGGGCCGTCGAACTTGAGGGGGGGTACGGAGTCGCCCTTTGTAACGTGGAAGGAGAGATCTTTGCTCTGGACAATACCTGCCCGCATGCCGGCGGACCCCTGGGAGAAGGCACCCTTCGTGGCGACATCGTGGAATGTCCCTGGCATGGGTGGAAATTTCACGTGCGCACGGGCCAACGGGTGAAAAATCCCTCTCCAGAGTGGACGATTCCGCGTTATGCCGTGAAAGTCGAGGATGGAATGATTCAAGTCTCCATTCCACTCTCCACTCCACCCGATCAGGGAGAGGCTTCGGATTGATAGGGAAGCGGAGGGAGTTCGTGAAATGGCATGAATTGACTGGCCGGAAGAGTTACGACTCGTAGAGACTGGTCGCGGAGATTGACTCGCCAGGCAAAATCCCGTTCGATCCACTCCGAAGATTCTTTTTCCCGGATAAGAATGCTGACAATATAGGTGTCTTGCCCTTCCGGCGTTACTCGCCATTGGCCGACCCAAAGAGTTCGGCCTTGCGCTTCTCGTTTGGCGATATAGTCGTCAATGGCTTGTTGGATCGTCTGGGCTTGACGAGCAGGATGCTGTTGCACGAGCTGCATGGCCTTTACCGCATTGGGATCTTGCGGCAGGGAAGGCTTCCCCGGTTGGCCGAACCAACTTGCCAAACCTGCCACCAGCAGCAACCCACCCAGCACAAGATGGATCGGTTTAATAGCCTGGCGAATCGACTTGGCTATTTCCCTCATTATCTTTGCCCGCCTCATTCTCCATCAATCTTCTGAAAGACCTTGGGTTCTTTGTGGTTCTCGCGCTGCTTCATGGGAGAGCTCGCTCGGGAAGGTTCCGCTTTGCCCAACACGCGCTGCAAGCCTTGGCGCACGCCCTCTCGCACCACGCAACCAATTAAATGCCCCATAAGTGTATGCGTTCCACTATACCGGATTCGCGGGGCATGTCCAGTCACCAGCACAATGGCATCCGTCCCCGTGCCCGTGGCCAACCCCCATCCCGATCGACTCGGAACGCGAGCGTCCAGCAGGGCTGCCGTCTTGGCTTCTGTTGCCACTCCAATAGCCCCCACCATGGCGGCGCTGTTTAGTCCCGCATTGGTCACCAAGATAATATTAATCGTGCCTCTGGACTTTTGGGCAACCTCCACATCTGAGAAATTCACTGGTTCACCGGCCCGGACCGCATTGGTCACTCCGACGGTCAAAAATCCTTCAACCCAGATCCCATGGGCTTCCTTGCGGTGAAGGATCATGTGCCGGAGATTCACGGCGGTCATTAAGCCCACCACAACGTCACGACATCCCAATCGGCGAGCGACTCGGCTTAGGAACCGGGCAGGATCCTCGAGCCTTACCCCAGCCCCAGGGACATCGACCTGATGGTTCAGCACGTGGGAGGCATATCCAATGCCTCCTCCAAGCACGGCAGAGGAGATCACGCGGCGTGGTTTGGCAAAGGAGAGCAGCAACGTTCGCTCGACAATGGTAAACGGAGTCCTCCATGTTTTCTGTGCCGTTCGCTGAGTCATGGCCGCCGACTCGCCACAATCGTCTGCAGCCTTTGGATCAATCGATCATTGTCGCGAGGCCGGCGAATTGCCAGCCGAAGCCCCCGCTCATCCAACCCGGGAAAGGATTCACACACGCGAACCAGGATCCCCTCCTTTTCCAGAACTGTAGCCACCTGAGAGGCCCGTACCCCTGCCGGCAGTTCAACAAAGACAAAATTGGCCGCCGACGGGTACACCTGCAGAC
>RFGT01000152.1 GCA_003696975.1 Nitrospirota bacterium
CATGAAAGGGTGGGGTCTTTTGGGGGCGCTGGTCATCGGGATTGTGTTGATAAGCGGAGGAGAGCGTGAGGGAGAAGAGCTCAATGCCGCCGAGGTCTTTCTTGAAGCTTCCCGCCCGGATTTTCAACCCATTCCTATTTGGATTCTCGGGTTTGGCGATGGGCATGCCAAACCCACGTCGGGCATGGGAATCGGCCGGCAAATTGCCCAGATACTCCGCAACGATTTGACACGCTCGCAGCTCTTTGAAGTCGTCAATCTCCCTCTCGATTCGCTGGAGTTCAGTCAAAGCCATTGTATGGGAGAAGCTCCCCTCTCGAAGGCAAGAAATGGGGGAGTGACAGTAACCACGTGGGGCCGGGTGGGTCGCCAATCGAGTGACGTGGGAGCCAGATTGATTCTAGAAGCCTGTGCCTTTGACCAAGGGGAGGATGGTGTGAGTCTGGGGAAACGGTATGTAGGCATGCCGATCTCAATGCGAATGCTTCGCACCATGGTCCACCGATGGGCGGATCAACTGGCCTTCTATTACACTGGGGAATCCGGTATTGCTCAGACCCAGATTGCCTATGTCGCGGAAGAGGGAAAAGGCCAGCGGAATGTGTATGTCATGGATTATGACGGCTATGGACCGAGACGGCTCACGGCTGGAAGACGTTTGAATCTCATGCCGGCATGGTCACCCGACAAAAAAGCCCTCGCCTATACTGCCTATCGAGAAAATCAACAGGAGATTGTCCAACTTGCGGTAGCCTCAGGGAAGAAGACGCGGCTCGTCCCCCCAAGCAATTTGAACATCACACCAGCCTTTTCCCCCGATGGCCGGTTTCTAGCTTATGCTTCAGCGGCCGGAGGTAATACGGATCTGTATCTTCTTGACCTGAAGACTGGGGATCGCCAGCAACTCACCTTTCATGCCAGCGCGGATCTTTCTCCTACATGGTCTCCCAATGGCCGGGAAATCGCTTTCACGTCTGACCGGGGAGGCAAGCCGCAAATTTATATCATGAGTGCCGATGGCTCAAACGTCAGGCGGCTAACCTTTGAAGGAGAGTACAACGCCGCACCCGCGTGGTCTCCCCGAGGCGATTGGATTGCCTATGTATGCCAGATCAAGGGTCAGGGATTTCGGCTGTGTCGTATCACGCCGGATGGGCAGCAGCGCGTGCAGATCACCTCGGGCCGACAAGAGGAGATGGACGATTCTCCTTCCTGGTCTCCCGATGGCCGGCATCTGGTCTTCAGCTCCACACGGGGCGGGCGAAGCCACATCTATTTCATTCATGCCGACGGAACAGGTTTGGAACGGCTCACATCGGGGGGAAGGCACTACAGCTCCCCGGCCTGGTCACCACGGCCATGATGTTTCCCGGCTGAGACAAGAGAGGAAAACAATGGAGCAACGGATTTGGCGCAAGGGAATACGGTGGGCGCAGGCCATGGCCTGTGGGCTTGGAGCGGTTCTCCTGTTGTCCGCCTGTGTGGCCCAACAGGCCGACGTGGTGCGAATGAAGCGAGAGCTACAACGGCAGATCGCCCGCCTTGCTCAGGAAAAGGCGGCATTGGCGAAGGCACTGGAAACAGCGCGTAAAGAATCAAAGCGGATTCTGGAAACCCAACGCCGGGAAATCCAGGCGCAGTTGGAAGATCTGCGCCAAGCCAGAGCCCAACTCAACAGTGAACTGCGAAGCCTGCGTGAAGAAAACCTCACGGAACTTCGGGGGGAACTGGAGACCGAGGCCCATCGGTTGGATCAGGTGGAACAGCACGTAGGCGATCTGAGCCTGCACGTCGAGGGGCTCAGCCAGGAGTTGGAGGCACGTGATCGCCAGCGAGCCGAGGCCCTTGCTGCGCTGGAGTCTAACCTGAAAGGCCTCATTGCCCGCGTGGAATCGAAGATTCAAGGTCAGGGCCAGACTGTTCAAGCGGGAATGGCCGAGTTCCAGCGCTCTTTGGAAGAGTTTCGAAAAGCCTTGAATGCCGTGCGCGATGAATTGGGACGAGAGCAGCAGCGTGCCAAGGTAGCAGAAACAGGATTACAGGACGACCTGAAGGGTCGGCAGCAGGCTTTTCAAAAAAAGATGGAGGCGGACCTGCAGAGCCTGCGAACCTACCTCGATCAGGAGGTCAAGAAAAAAGTAGAGACCGATCTCCAAGCATTGCGAAGTTACCTGGAACAGGATATCAAACCAAGCATCGAGTCCGTGGCCACGACCGTGGAGCAGGTCAATGCCGAGTTGAGCGCCCGTCTCGACACCCAGCGAGAATCCATGGATCAGATGCAGGCCGCGCTCGAGACGAAGGTGCAACACCTTCAGGCCCAAATCGACGAAGATCGAAAGCAGTTGGAGACCTTTACGACCTCGCTTGGCCAAGTTCGAGATGTCCTGACGCAAGCTGCGGACACCTTGGGACAACGGGTGGATGAACAAGGCAATCAATTGGCTGAGCTTGAGGCAAGGCTGACTCAGTTGGACGGCCACGTGACGCAGTTGGCTGCGCAGTACGAAGACCTCTCACACAAGTTGACCGCAGACCTTCAGGCGCTGCAGACGTATCTGGATCAGGACGTTCGCACGAGCCTCGCGGCGCTGGCAAAGGCACTGGAAGATGAAAAACAGCGATCACTTCAACAGGAGGCGGCAGTCGACACCCGCATCCAGCACATTGAGCAGCAGGTGGAAAGCCGGCTGGCGGGCTTCCACCATGACCTAGAGGAAGCCCAAGCCCGAGTCGACGCACTCAACCAAACAGTTGTGCGCCTGCAAGGCGCGCTCGATTCAGCAACAACGCTGCTCAGCCAGCAAAGTGATGAACAGGTCCAACGTGTGGGACAGATTCAGGCGCAGGTGTCACACGTGGAAGAAGACCTCCAACGATTGGAGCAACACGTCCAACGTGATGGGCAAGCAACGGCGGCTCATCTTGAGAAAGTAACCACCACACTCCAAACCTTGGCGGAGGGGTTAGCGCAGGCCAAGAAGGCTATGCAAGGGACGATGAAGGACTACGGGCAGCAAATGGCGGCTGTCCAGCAGCGGGTGGCCAAACTGGAACGCCAGCAAGATGTCTTGGCCGGGAAAATAGATCGTGATACGCAAACTGTGGAAGGACATTTACACGAGGTCAACACCAGTGTGCAGTCGACGGTGCAAGCTGTGAAGCACCTCCAGCAGGAACTCACAGCTCGACTGAACGCTCAGGCTAAACGCGTGGAGGCCCATCAAAAACGGCTGAACGAGATAGAAGCCCAGGTCCAAACTGTTCCCGCGCTCCAACGCCAACTGGCCACCGCGGTTGAGCAGTTCAATGAGCTGACGCGGTCGTTGGCGGAGCTGAAGGGGGTGATGGAGGAGATGGGGACCAAGCTGGGGGCGCGGGTGGACGA
>RFGT01000153.1 GCA_003696975.1 Nitrospirota bacterium
AACTAGGGGGGCGCATTCCCAAGGGCGTATTGATTGTGGGGCCGCCGGGAACCGGGAAGACCTTGCTGGCTAAGGCTATCGCAGGAGAGGCCGGCGTGCCGTTTTTTAGTATCAGCGGATCGGATTTTGTGGAGATGTTCGTGGGGGTGGGGGCCTCCCGCGTGCGAGATTTGTTTGAACAAGGCAAAAAACATGCGCCCTGCATTATTTTTATTGACGAGATCGATGCGGTTGGCCGGTTGCGTGGCGCTGGATTGGGAGGCGGGCATGATGAACGCGAACAGACGCTCAATCAGCTTTTGGTGGAGATGGATGGGTTTGATACCACGGAGGGGGTCATTCTGATTGCCGCGACGAACCGGCCCGACGTCTTGGATCCCGCGCTGCTGCGTCCGGGGCGATTTGATCGGCAAGTGGTGGTCAATCGTCCGGATGTTCGAGGCCGGGTGGAGATCTTAAAGGTCCATACCAGAAAGGTGCCGATTGCTCCAGATGTGAATCTGGAACAGATTGCCCGTGGTACGCCAGGCTTTTCGGGAGCCGATCTGGAAAATTTGGTGAATGAAGCCGCATTATGGGCTGCCCGGCTCAACAAAAAAGTTGTGGAGCTGGTGGACTTTGAAAATGCCAAAGACAAAGTCCTCATGGGGGTCGAACGAAAGAGTTTGGTCCTGAGTGAGGAAGAAAAGCGCGTAACCGCCTATCATGAAGCAGGCCATGCCTTGATGGCCAAACTGCTGCCCGGTTCTGACCCCGTCCACAAAGTCACCATTATTCCCCGTGGGCGAGCGATGGGTATGACCATGCAATTGCCCATTGACGATCGGCATAGTTACTCTAAGGAGTTTCTCTACAATACACTGGCCATTCTGCTCGGCGGACGAGTTGCCGAGGAACTGGTGTTGAAGCACATTACCACGGGGGCTGGGAATGATATTGAACGTGCCACAGATCTGGCTCGGAAGATGGTTTGTGAGTGGGGGATGAGCGAAAAGCTTGGCCCTCTCACATTTGGTAAGAAAGATGAAGAGATCTTCCTGGGTCGAGAAATTGCGACGAGGCGGGACTTCAGTGAGCGGGTGGCCGCGGAGATTGACGGGGAGGTAAAACGGCTGGTGCTGGAGAGTTATGAACGCACCAAGCGGATGCTGACCGAGCACCTACACACGCTCAAGGCCTTAGCGGAGGCTCTGCTGGAGAAAGAAGTCTTGGATTCCTTTGAAATCGATCGGATTATTCAACAAACTTCACTGGTGGAAAATCCAGCACCCGCCCAAGTCTAAGCGCCTCCTCCCTTGCCAGAAGCAGGTGAAGCAGGTCTAGTCTAGATGCTGGTCTAGATAGATCTGCTCGCCGACAGAAATGCCATGAACAGGAACTGACGCTGAGACAGAGAAGTCTCAGGTCGGAAGTATTCACTTGCATCTCATCTCTTAAGGATTGCGTGTACGTTTCCGAAACTAGTCCTACGTCCAAAACGCAGGTGTCAGGGTGGTCCCTGCAGGCATGCGGGCGAATTTTCTCCTTCCCTGGACGAACCCTGATCATGGGGGTACTGAATGTCACCCCCGATTCATTTTCCGATGGCGGGCGTTATCTCGATCCTCATGCAGCCATTGACCACGCTCAACGTATGGTGGACGAAGGGGCCGATATGATAGATGTCGGCGGGGAATCAACGCGGCCGGGCGCGAGGGATGTGGCTGCACATGTCGAAATTTCGCGTCTCCAACCCGTCTTGCGCAAGCTGGGGTCCCGCTTGTCTGTTCCCCTGTCTGTGGATACGCGGAAAGCAGAAGTCGCGAAGATGGCTCTGGACCATGGGGTCGTGATCGTCAATGACGTGAGCGCCTTGCAAGGAGATCCGGCCATGGCTCCTCTGGTGGCCCAGACTGGAGCTGGAGCCGTGCTGATGCATATGCCGGGGACGCCGCAGACGATGCAGGCTCATTGCGTCTACCGTGATGTCGTGCGCGAGGTGCGAGACTTTTTGGCTCGGCGGATGGAGATTGCCAGGGCCTGGGGGATCGCACATGAGCAAATGATTGTCGATCCGGGTATCGGGTTTGGCAAAACCATGGATCAGAACCTTCAACTCTTAGGCCGGCTACCGGAATTTCATACGTTGGGACGCCCAGTTCTGGTTGGAGTTTCCCAGAAGTCCTTTCTCGGCCAACTCCTGGGCAAGTCCATAGAGGAACGCACCATGGGAACAGCGGGCGCTGTGGCGATGTCTGTTCTGGGTGGGGCACATATTGTCCGTGTGCATCATGTAGGATTGATGCGGGATGTCGTGAGGACTGTCGAAGCCATCAGAGGAGCTGTACGGGACGCCTAAGGACATGAGGAAACGGTCATGCGAAAGTTGTTTGGCACAGATGGAGTACGAGGCATCGCTAATTTGGATCCGATGACCAGCGAGATGGCCTTGAAGCTGGGGCGTGCTGTAGCCCATGTCTTCAAGCGCCGACAAGGCCGCCATCGTATCGTCATCGGGAAGGATACCCGGCTGTCGGGCTATATGCTGGAGTCCGCCCTGACCTCAGGGATTTGCTCGATGGGGGTGGATGTTCTGCTGGTCGGCCCCTTACCAACCCCTGCCGTGGCCTTTTTGACCAGAAGTCTTCGGGCTGATGCAGGGGTGATGATCTCCGCGTCCCACAATCCCTACCAAGACAATGGGATCAAATTTTTTTCCAGTGATGGGTTCAAACTGCCGGACGAGCTGGAACGCCGGATTGAGGAGTTAATCGTTTCCAACGAGATTGAGCATGTTCGTCCTACGGCCGACGCCATTGGGAAGGCCTTTCGCATCAACGATGCCGAAGGCCGATACATCGAATTCGTCAAGCGCGCCTTGCCCCGTGAGATGGATTTCCAAGGGTTCAAAGTGGTGTTGGATTGCGCGCATGGGGCTGCCTATTCCGTCTTTCCCAAGGTCATCCGAGAGCTTGGAGCCGAGGTTCAGGTGATCGGCGATGCCCCCAATGGGATGAATATCAACGATGGATGCGGAGCCGTATATCCCCAGCGCTTACAGGAGGCCGTTCGCGCCTCCGGGGCGAATATCGGGATCGCGCTGGATGGCGATGCGGATCGGTCAGTGTTCGTCTGCGAACGGGGGGACGTCGTTGATGGGGATCATGCCCTGGCGGCGTTTGCGCTGGATTTGAAAAAGCGCGGATGGCTCAAACATGATACAGTGGTGGGCACGGTTATGAGTAATTTCGGGCTGGAACTCGCTATGAAACAGGCGGGGATCCACCTCCTGCGCACGCCTGTGGGCGATCGGTATATCCTCGAGCGGATGGTGGCTGAAGGATATAATCTCGGTGGTGAGCAATCAGGGCACTTGATCTTTCTTGACTATAATACCACGGGAGATGGCGTGATTTCCGCCATTCAAATGCTCAAGTTGATGAAACGGACAGGCCGGCCTTTATCGGAATTGGCTCAATGCATGGAGGCGGTTCCACAAGTTCTCCTCGGGGTGCCGGTCACGCGCAAACCCCAACTTGACTCGATTCCCGAGTTGCAACGCGCCATTCAGGCGAATGAACAGAGGCTCAATGGGCGCGGGCGCATCCTGGTCCGCTATTCCGGTACGGAACCCCTGGTGCGAGTCATGGTCGAAGGCTCCGATCACGCTACCATTCAGCAGGTGGCGCAAGAGCTGGCGCATGTGGTAAAGACGGCGATCGGCTAACCCTCCGGTGATTGCTCGCCTGTGCTGCCTCAGACGATCGCAGCTTTTATCGGGGGTCTCTTCGCCGGCTCTTTCTTTCCTTTTCTTCCCGCAACTGTTACCACGTTCCTACTCCTGATTACATTGGGAGTCTGGTGGGCTATTCGTATTCGTGCGCTTCCCCGGACCATGGGATGGTGGGGAGTGGCAGGCATGTTCTTGGGATGCCTCTACTGGCAGATATGGTCGTGGGCTCAGCCACACTCGCTATTACTAGATCTCGCTGGACAAGCCCAGGTTCGGATAAGCGGCGAAGTTGCGCGTCCTGTTCAGCATGCCCCTAATCGCTGCTATGTGATGCTCGCTGTCTCCTCTCTCTCGAAA